>JAUWXV010000122.1 GCA_030616165.1 bacterium
TTAATGAATTAACGGCACTTGGAGCTTCAAAAGCAGAATCCCCAAAAGAGACTGCCCAAAAAAGTGATGTAATTATTACAATGCTTCCGGACTCCCCGGATGTGGAGAAGGTAATACTTGGAGAAAATGGAGTGCTCGAAGGCGTAAAAAGTGGAACTGTAATCATAGACATGAGTTCTATTGCCCCTTTAGTTTCAAAAAGAATAGCAGCCGAGATAGAAAAGAATGGAGTTGAAATGCTTGATGCACCGGTCAGTGGTGGAGAAAATGGAGCAATTCAAGGAACTCTTGCAATTATGGTCGGCGGGAAAGAAGAAATTTTTAATAAACATTTAGATATATTAAAAGTTATGGGAAAGAGTGTTGTAAGGGTAGGAGGTATAGGTGCAGGAGGTTTTACAAAACTTGCAAATCAGATAATTGTTGCTATTAATATTGCTGCAATCTCGGAGGCTCTTGTCTTAGGGAAGAAAGCGGGGCTGAACCCTGAATTTCTATATAAGGCTATAAGAGGAGGGCTTGCAGGTAGTAATGTTTTAGATTCAAAGATAAATAATATTTTAAAAAGGAATTTTAAACCGGGATTCAAAATAAAACTTCATAGAAAAGACCTTAATAACGTATTATTGACCGCAAAGGACCTTGACATACCATTACCACTAACAAGCCTTGTTCAGCAGATGATGGTTTCACTTATAAATGAGGGTAAAGGGGAAGACGACCATTCTGCATTGATTAACTTTATCGAAAATATTGCCAAATGTGAAGTAAAAATTTGAACATAAAAATAATAAGTCTGATAAAATTGAGTTATTCTATAAGCATTAATAAAAACTATGATTTTTAGTTATTTTTATAAAATTTTAAAAGGTTACTAAAAAACCTTATTTAATACTTGGAAAATTAAAAATATTTTTTTATTTTAAAATAATTTAATAACCTTATATATTCCCAAATCATGTTTTTCTCATTCTGAAACAATGACTGTCATTCCGAACTTGTTTCGGAATCTATCTTTAGATTTCATATTATATCCTGAAACAATACTGAATCAAGTTCAGCACAGGATTCAGGATGACAGTAACAGAGGAACTCAATCCTGTTTCAAAGTGATTCTATAGTAGTCTTAATAATATCGATAATTTGCTCAATAAAATAAAGAATTTTATGAATTATTCAGGATAATAAATTCAAATTAAAAATTAATCAATAAAAAAAATTAGGTATTATAATATGGCAGGTATTCAAACTACAGATATTATCGTAATGATAATTTATTTTATGATTATGATAGGGATAGGAATATATTCCCGCAAAAGGACAAAAGACCAGGAAGGTTTTTTTATGGGTGGAAGAGGGTTTGGAAAGATAATTCAAACCTTTGCAGCCTTTGGTGCAGGAACATCAGCAGATAGTCCAATAGGAACATCCAGGAATATTATTATTGGCGGTCTTTCAGGAATCTGGACTGTACTCAATTGGCTATTTTGTACTCCGTTTTACTGGTTTTTTGGTAAGTGGTACAGAAGAATGAGAATTATTACTACTGGAGATTTCTACGATGAGCGGTTTGATTCGCGGGGTCTTGCAGGAACATATGCTATTTTTGCTCTGGTTTTTTTCATGGGGTATATATCCATAGGATTCTCTGCCGTTTCTAAAACCATTTATGCTATTGCTCCAAAATCTGAAGTGTCTCTTAATGTTAATGAGAAAATAGAACTGACAGAATTTAGGCAAATAAAAGACCTTGAAGAAAAAGATTATTCTCTTTTAACTCCAGAAGAAAGACAAGAATTAGAAGACCTTCGTGTAAAAAATCCGAGGGGTTTGTTTCCAGTTATAAATCCGAATTATATAATCATTGCAATGGGTGTTGTAGCAGCAATATATGGTATATTAGGAGGTTTAACTGCCGCATATTTTACTGATTTAATTCAAGGTACTATGATAATCTTACTTTCATTAATTCTTATTCCGTTTGCTTTAATGGGTATTACCAATAAATATGGTAGTGGAGGTGAAGGTCTTTTTGATGGTTTTAGGATAATGCACGATATGCTTCCGGAAGAATTCTTCGATATACTTGGTTCTGCTCATGCAAGTGATTTTACATGGTATTATCTTACTGCAATTGTAACGATGAACCTTATTGGAATAATTGTTCAACCGCATCAATTATCAGTAGGTGGTGCAACCGCAAAAGATGAATTAACCGGAAGAATTGGTATTGTCAGCGGAAATTTATTAAAGAGATTTTGTACATTATTTTGGGCATTGACCGCTCTTTTTGTACTAACATTATTTTCAAAAGAATTTTCTGACCCAGATTTAGCCTGGGGATATGCTACAAGAATGCTTCTGGGTCCATTAGGAATTGGTCTTGTTGGATTAATGCTTGCATGTTTGCTTGCCGCAGTTATGTCAAGTGTCGATGCATATATGGTTGCTGCCTCAGCCCTGATTACCAGAAATCTGTATAGACCCTTTTCCCCTGGTAAAAGTGAAAAATTCTATGTTAATATTGGACGGACTTCAGGAGGCATTATTATAATAGGAGCAATTTATCTTTCAATATATTTCCAGGACGTTTTTATGCAGTTTAAATTTATCTGGGAAATTCCGATTATTTTTGGTGCATCTTTATGGATTGGACTTTTTTGGCGAAGGGCAACCGCTGCGGCTGTTTGGACGAATGTTGTATTTTCGACTATTTTTTTCTTTATTTTACCAGTAACTATTCCAGCAATAATACCTAATCTTTCCACAAATCCAAAATATTTATTGATGACAAAACCAGCTCCAATTGTCAGAGAATATGAAGCCAAAGAATTTGATATAATTGAGAGGGATGATGAAATTCAGAGATGGATAAACATTCCTGAAGAGGAGAGACTGGTTTTACCGAAGCCTGAAAAAATAAATGTAGGTGATAAGATTCAAAAAACTTTCAAACCAAAAAGTGCCTCCATTTTTTGGACAAAAGGTATAAATGTTCACGCAGACGGTTCACTTGAAGGAGAGGGGTTTTTTAATTTAGAGATGATACTATTTCAAAAATTGGGAATGGACCTTGAAAGCTATCCGAATCCATTGATTGAAACATTAAGACTCCCCCTTAGAATTATTCTTCCAATATTGATAATTATTTTGGTTTCTCTTTTTACTTCACCGGTTAATAGAGAAAAAACTGACAGATTTTTCACAAAAATGCGAATCACTGTTAACCCTGACCATGAAAAAGACCGTAAAAATGTAAAAGAAGCATTAAAAAATCCTGCAAGATATGAACATCTAAAAATGTTTCCTAATACTAACTTTGAATTCCAAAAATTAACAAAAGAAGATATAATCGGATTTATTATTGTTTGGATAATGGTTATTGGGATTATTGGAATGGCAATTGGAATGGCTTCGATTGGTTCATAAGATATTTTAAAACATTTAATTTATATTTAAAAATTTTTAGGGGATAAAATGAAAAATATTTTATTTAAAAGATTAAAAAGATTTGGATATCTATTAGCAATAATTTGTTTTTCGTTAATTTTAACGAATATTTCCTGCCAGAAAAAATCATCTATCTTAATTAAATCATCGGCTTGGATTCCGCTTTTTAATGGAAAAGACTTAACTGGTTGGGAAATTGTAGGAGCAGGAGACTGGAAAGTTGAAGATGGGATTTTAGTGGGAAGTTCTGATCCCGCAAATCCCTCAGGAAGTTGGCTGATAAATAGAAATGATTACAATAATTTTCATCTCAGAGTAAAATTCCAGATCAATGAGAGTGGTAAGGGAGGTTTGTGTTTTAGAGTACCTTCACAAGGTAAAGATAACCCATCCGAAAACGGTTATAAAATAAATATAGATTTCAGCGGTATGCTGAATCCAACCGGTACCATAATAAACGTTGCAAGGGCATATAAAGTTCGTGAAAAAATCTCCAGTAAAGATCCCTGGCAGAAACTGGAATTGTGGGTGGAAAATGATAGAATTGTTGTCCTGTTGAACAATGATAAAGTTGCTGAAGGATTTGACAGAAAATCTTTGATTGGAGCGATAGGGATTCAGATTTCAGGTGAAGAAACCGCCTTAAAAATTAAGGAAATATCTGTACTACCTCGTCCTGATTGCACAGTTTTAGAGCCAACAATTGAAGAACAACTTGAGAATGCACCAGGAACATGGAAACCTCTTTTTAATGGAAAAGACATCACTGGTTGGGAACAGCCGTCTGGTAATGCAAAATGGGTAGTTCAAGATGGAGCGTTAACAGTTATGCCGGGAGGAACAGGTTGGATGTTTTATTTAGAAGAAAGTTTTTCTAACTTTATATTTCGTCTTAAGTTCAAAGTTGGAGAAACTTGCAATAGCGGAGTAGCTTATAGATATCAATTTTCTCATGGGAATCGTTTGCCCTCATGGTTTCGGTCTGAGGTGCAAGTTTTTGGTAATGATAATCTGCAAATAGCAGATGGAACAGGTTCAATCTATGCATTATCACGGCATAACGTTGGACTTATGAAAGAAGGTGAATGGAATGAACTTAAAATATATGCTTTAGGTGAACATATTGTTACATATGTTAACGGCAAAAAAGCTTCAGAGGCTATTAACACGGCGACATTAAATGGTTCTATAGGAGTATCTGCTCATGACCCCAAGACGTCCGCTCAATTCAAAGATATCGAAATTAAAGAAGTGGATTGGTAGAAATTTTCTCCGAAGAAGAATGCAGTTAAATTGGGAGGTAATGATAAATGAAATACAGGTATATGGGAAAATCAGGATTAAAGGTATCCCGTGTATGTTTAGGTACTATGACCTTTGGACAGGAAAACTGGGGATGTGATAAGCAAACCTCCATTAAAATAGTAGATAAATTCCTTGACTATGGGGGGAATTTTATTGATACTGCTGATATGTATGGGAAAGGTTTATCTGAAAAATATGTTGGTGAGGCTATAAAGGGTAAAAGAGATAAGGTAGTTCTCGCAACTAAATGTTATTTTCCAATGGGAGATACTCCAACTTCAAAAGGACTTTCAAGAAAACATATCATTGAAGCATGTGAGGCAAGTCTCCGACGACTTAATACTGACTATATCGATTTATATCAGACTCATGGTCCTGATTATCGAACACCCTTAGATGAAACAATGCGCACACTTGACGATTTAGTGAGACAGGGAAAGGTGCGATATATTGGGTGCAGTAACCTTCACGCATGGCAGATAGTAAAAGCGAATTGTATAAGTGCCCGGTTTGGACTTGAAAAATACATCTCTGCTCAGCATTTATACAATCTGATACTCAGAGACGTGGAGAGAGAAATTCTTCCTGCGGTTTCTGATCAAGGAATGGGACTCATTTGCTGGAGTCCATTAGCAAGTGGTATGCTTACCGGGAAATACGAGCGAGCAGACATACCCACGTCTGGAACAAGGATGGCACATCGGGCTGAATTTGACATTCCGAGATACTGGCACGCTCGGGGATTTAAAATAGTCGATGCAGTAAAAGAAGAAGCAAAGAAATTGGATTGGACACCAGCGCAAATTGCATTGGCATGGCTTCTTTACAATAAGACTATCTCCGCTGTGATTATTGGGACGCGTGCCATCGAACAAATCACCGATACAATAGCAGTAGGCGATTTGGATTTGCCTGAGGAAGCCTGGGAAAGGCTTAATAATGTTGTTCCTTTTGAGCATGGTTACCCAATGTCGTGGTTTGAACTGGTTAAAAAACAAATTTACAACGATATAGAATTCTGAAAAAAAATAAACAATAGAGACACACTGCAGTGTGTCTCTATATCATGAAAATAATCTTATTAAAAATAATCAGGAGGATTAATGAAATCTTACAAATTAATAAAAACAGCAGTAATTCTTTTATCTGTATTTAGTTTTATATTGTGCGCACAAGAAGAAAAAGAAGAGGGTTTTGTTTCACTTTTTGATGGAAAGACATTGAACAGTTGGAAAATACCAGAGGGTGATAATGGACATTGGAGGATAGTTGATGGCGTAATTGACTACGACGGTAAAAGTGAAGCCCAAGGAGATAAAACTCTCTGGACAGAGAAAGAATATGAGGATTTTACATTGAAAATAGACTGGCGATTAATAAAAGAACCAGTAGAAGAAGACGTACCATGGGTTCTACCAGATGGAAATTACGAACTGAATGCAGACGGAACTCAAAAAACAGTAAGGGTAATGGATGCAGGTGACAGTGGAGTTCTTTTGCGCGGAACTGGTAGATGTCAGTTAAATATTTGGTCCTGGCCAATTGGATCTGGTGAGGTATATTCATACAGGAATGATAAAAATACTCCTCCAGAAATCAAAAAAGGAGTAACACCAATTATGCATGCTGACAATCTTCCAGGTGAATGGAACACATTTATTGCTACAATGAAAGGTGATAGACTGACAGTAGTTCTTAATGGTAAAACTGTTATTGAGAATGCGCAACTACCCGGAGCCCCACCAACAGGTCCAATCGGATTACAACATCATACTGACCCGGTCCAGTTTCGAAATATCTTTATTAAAGAAATTAAATAAAATTTTTTTTCTCATTGCTAAACAAAAGCGGTACACATTTCAATCTATTAATATGCATTATACATGAATTAATGAAAGTAGGATTGTATTGATTGTAACTCATGAATAAGACTTAAAGACGTCGGATAAATCTCTTTCGACTATTCTTGCAGAAGTTATTAGGTAATGAAAATTTATAAAAAAATTTTTTTTTACTTTTAAAATTTCTTTTCTTGACTTAATAAAAATTATTTTTTATATTATAGAAAATAATTAAAGGAGAAGAAATATGCCAAAAGCAAAAGCAAGAGCAAAAGCTAAGTCCAAAAATGCAACACAGAAAGCAGCAAAGTCAGCTAGATGTGCAGCTATATCAAAGACTACTAAGAAGCGATGTAAACGGCTTGCAGTGGGAAGAAGTAAGTACTGCACAGCGCACAAAAAATAAGACAGGATTAAAGTCAAATTTGAGGGTTCGATGCTAAAGATTGCGGTGATTCCAGGAGACGGAACTGGACCAGAAGTTATCAACGAAGGTCTTAAGGTGCTTAATGCGACTTCTCAGAAGACTGGATTCAAATACGAAACGCAGGTTTATGATTTTGGAGGCGAAAGATTTAAAAGGACGGGTGAAATTCTGCCGGATTCTGTTTTGCATGAACTGAAACAGTTTGATGCAATTTATCTCGGTGCTATTGGTCATCCAGATGTGAAGCCGGGTATTCTTGAAAAGGGAATTTTATTGAAATTAAGGTTTGAACTTGACCAGTATATTAATCTTCGTCCTGTAAAACTTTATCCAGGTGTTGAAACACCGCTCAAAGACAAGGGTCCTGAAGATATCGATTTTGTTGTGGTTCGTGAAAACACTGAGGGCCTTTATACAGGGAGTGGTGGGTTTTTGAAAAAAGGAACACCAGATGAAGTTGCGCTCCAAACTTCAATTAATACTCGCAAAGGTGTCGAAAGATGTATTCGATATGCATACGAATATACTCGTAAAAGAAACAAAAGTAAGACTCTCACACTCTGCGGTAAAACAAACGTTCTGACTTATGCATTTGATTTGTGGGAAAGGGTGTTTTATGAAGTTGGAGATAAATATTATCCGGACATAAAGAAAGATTACGCTCATGTTGATGCTACCTGTATGTGGATGGTTAAAAACCCGGAATGGTTTGATGTAATCGTCACGGATAATATGTTCGGCGACATTATTACGGATCTGGGAGCAATGATACAGGGTGGAATGGGGATAGCTTCTGGCGGTAATATTAATCCTGATGGAGTATCAATGTTTGAGCCAATTGGTGGTTCTGCTCCGAAATACACAGGAAAAAATTTAATTAATCCAATGGCTTCTATATCCGCCGCCCAGATGATGCTTTCTATTCTTGGTGAAGAAAAAGCATCGCAGATAATGGAAAACGCAATTGTGAAAGTTCTTTCAACAAAACTTAAGAGTCTTCAAGCTGGAAAAATGGGATATTCTACAACTGAAGTTGGCGATTTAGTATGTGAAGAAATTGTTAAAGTATAATCCAGTATAATTACCCTTAAATGATTTTATAACTATATCTTTGAACAGCAGCGAAGACGTTTTATTTTTAAATGGTGGAATATCCACCTTGGGTGCCTCCTATTTTGTTATGTTTTGTTTTAATAAGTTTTATATAATATAACAAAATTAGAGGCACTTTTTTTATAACTTTCATTAATAAGCCTATGGCTTATTAACCCCTAACTTTAGTTAGGGGAAAAAAGAAGCTTCCCTTTAAAAGTCAAACCGTGACATGACACTAGTAGGACAGACATTCCTGTCTGTCGAATTGGCTCTCTGCGTGCCCATTGGGTTGGGTTTACCCGCCTCTGGCAGGCTTGTCCTGTGGATTGGTATTGTCACCAACAGAGAAAATGTTACACCGCCTTGTCATTTCTCCACTTCGCCTTTCGTGCTTTTCTTGGAATGACAAAAAAGATAGTTCTGCAACAGACAAGAAAGCGGGAATCCATACCTTGTTTATCTCGAAAATAGAACCACGAATTACACAGATTAAAGAGATTAGATATAGGGACAGAACAGTGCCTGCACACTGTGTTCTGTCCTTACAATTAAGCTATGTGCTTGTCCTTTGGATTCGCCCTTATAATGAGTGCGGGTAAACCCGCCCCTACGAAATAACTATGTTATAAATATAAAAAATTTACCATGATCGCCTCGGGTATCTTACCCGAGGCACATAATAAGTAGGCTTCATAGCCCACCAAATAAAGGCAATCTAAAAATTCAGCAACACAATACTTATTTCTTGACAATATGGTTAGAAAATTATTCATTTTACATGTTGGGCAAAGCTCTTCTTCACCTTGCACTTTTTTTGAGATTTATCTGCGGATCTCTATTAGTGTTGTCACCAACAGAGCGTAGGGGCGGGTTTACCCGCCCTTTCTTTATTTTCATGTATCGTGCGCTCCGAATGAGCATGAGTGTTTATTCAGAAAATAGAATATATTTTTAAATTAAATGAATATGAATATTTTAATTATCGGGTTCGATTTATCGAACCCCTACAAATTTTATTATTATAATTGTAGGGGCTTGATTTATCAAGCCCTTTATATTAATTTTTGTTAAATCTGCACTTACACAATTAATCCAGAAAATATAATATATTTTCATGCTTTGGAGCGCCACTAATTAGTCGTCCCTGAAAAACAATATAATATATTGTTAATAAACAGCTTGCATTTATCATTATTATTGTTTAAACTGCAAGAAAACGCAATAATATTTAAAAAAACTGGTGATTTATGCAGGCAAAAAAACCTACTTTAAGCCCGGAAGATTTATTTAGGTCATGTTTAGATCAAATATTAGATAACAAACAACTGTTAATACTCAATCAAGATTCCGCTTTCTTGAAGTTTAAAACCGTGTTTTTCAGGGACGACTATTTAACTCCTAAAGGCACATCTCCTAATAACCAATAGCCAACAAATAATAGCAAAAACTTAAAATAGTTCTTGCAATTACGAAAAATATTTATTATATTTATAACATAGTATTATTAACAATAACTTTTTTTATTTCGATACTGGGAAACATCTAATTCGTAAAATTAGCGTAATTAGCGGTTTTTATAAAGATTTATGCATTTTTCAGAAAGAAATATCCGATTTTTTTTGAATAAATTATGGCTTTAATCCTTGAATTTAAATAAATTAACCCCTGGCACTAAATTCCCAAAAACTCACGTATTTGGGAAAAATGGGAATTTTGGCACTTTTTTCCCACAAAACAAAATAAGGTTTTTATTTAAGACCTATCTTTTTACGCAAAACATCAAGTTTTTTTCCTATAATATTATGGGAAATGGCAAGAATATTCTGTATTAAAGCAAGAATATTACCGCGGCCGCTCCAATTTTCAACAACTGCTTCTTCACTAACTTCATTAATAATCTTATTTAAAACCATAACTGCAATAATTATATCATCGGTATATCCAAAAGGACCAACCAGTGCTTCCGGGATAATGTCAATAGGGGAGATAAAATATGCAATAGCCGCAGCTAAAAAACCTTTATGCTTAGCGGGAACACGCTTATCTTTCATAAGTCGAAACAAAAGCATAAATATATCAGGAGCCAATAGTATTAAATCGGAATGTTTACCGCTGTATTTAGAAATCTTTTTTCGCAGTTTGTCATAAAAACGTTTTGCCCTTAATTCAGTAATATCTTTCATAATATAATTAAGATTTCAATGTCAATAATAAAAAAATATATTTTATAAACGTAATGAATTTTTAATGAATTAATTATTATAGTTGTAAAAAAGACATAAATTTAATATGTCGCATAATATATATTATGTAAACTAATAAAAATTTATATTTTTCCCCTTTTAAATTCATCTAAAAATCCTTTTCAAGAATATTATAAAAATAACAATAATTATCATTATAATTATCCAAAGCGGAAAACCTCTTTTCTTCGAACTTCTCTGAAATCTTTTGAACTTTATTCTACTTTCTTTACCTCCCCCCTCTTTTTCTTCCTTTAAATATTGTGGTGTATAAGAAAACCTTCTTGGTTTTTTTCTTTGTGGAAATAACATAAACAATCTTATGAAATAAGAGAATAAAAAATAATATAAATTATTTTAACTTTGCATTCAAACTTTTAAATAAAATATTTAGAATCATAAAATTTTTTTCTTAAAATAAAAAGTTTTCAATATTTTCTTCAACACCTAATCCTGATTTTTCTGGGAGTATCAATTTTCCATCCTTAACGGATACGCCTGTAAATGGGTCATTTGATATTAGCAAATTTCCATCGAGGTCAGCAAAATCGACGCTTGGCGAAATATGCGCTGCTGCAGTAATGGCTGCTG
>JAUWXV010000332.1 GCA_030616165.1 bacterium
AGAATATTTAATCAAGAAAAATAAAAATGAAAAAATTAAGATTGTTGAAGAATTAAAGAAAATTGGAATTATTTTGGTTGATTTTTATATAAAATCAATAAATGATGATAGAAGAAAAATGCATGTTGATCCAGTTTTGGATGCCGTGGCAGTTTTTCCTAAAGATGAACTTGCAATTATGGCTGAAACTCTTGTTAATCTAACTTTATTTAAACTTAAAGTTTCGATAGAGGAAGAAGAAACAGTGGGAGGACCTATTGATGTCGCTGTTATTTCTAAATGTGATGGATTTATTTGGATTAAGCGAAAACATTATTTCAAACCAGAATTGAATCCTAATTTCATTGCTAATTATTATCGTTAATATTATTTAATAAATAAAGGAGCAAAAATGAAAAAAAAGGGGAGAAAAGTTCAAGAATATAATTCGATGGAAGAGTTTAATAAAAGGTTTTATCCTGAATCATTTAATGAACAATTGTCAAAAATAGATGACCCGCATACTTTCGGAGTTAAATTAGCAGAAGAATCTTTGAAAAAAATTATGAATCAATTATCTAAGAAATAGAATTTTTCTAATAATACAAGGAGGATTAAAGTCCTATGCAGATAAAAGCAGAAGAGATTGCATCGGTATTGGAAAAGGAGATATTGGATTTTAAAAAAGAGATGGATGTTTCGGAGGTCGGGGAGGTAATTCAGGTTGGTGACGGTATAGCCAGAATTTACGGACTTGAGAATGTTATGTCAAGCGAACTGATTGAGTTTCCGAATGAGGTTTTTGGAATGGCACTTAATCTGGAAGAGGATAACATTGGATGTATATTGTTCGGAAGAAATGAACTGGTAAATGAAGGAGATGTTGTTAAAAGAACAGGTAAGATAATGGAGATTCCTGTGGGGAAAGAGGTTGTAGGAAGAGTAATTAATCCCCTGGGACAGCCTATAGATGGGAAGGGACCTATAAAATCGGAATATACTCAGCCCATCGAAAGAAAAGCCCTGGGAGTGGTTCAGAGACAGCCGGTTAAAGAGCCGCTTGCTACTGGACTCAAGGCTATAGATTCAATGATACCAATAGGAAGGGGACAAAGGGAGCTTATAATTGGTGACCGACAGACAGGTAAAACCGCTATTGCTATTGACACTATTATCAATCAGAAGGGAAAAGATGTATCTTGTATATATGTTGCCATTGGTCAGAAATTATCGAGCGTTGCAAGAGTAATAAAAACGCTTGAGACATATGGAGCAATGAAACATACGGTTGTGATATCTGCAACTGCCAGTGAGGCCGCCCCACTTCAGTTTATTGCACCCTATTCAGGAGCCTCTATCGGGGAATATTTTAGAGATAATGGGATGCATGCACTCGTGATATATGATGACCTTTCCAAACATGCTTGGTCATATCGGCAGATTTCGCTTCTTTTGAGAAGACCTCCGGGCAGAGAAGCATATCCGGGTGATATATTTTATCTTCATTCACGTCTTCTTGAGAGGGCTGCAAAACTAAATGATGAACTCGGAGGTGGTTCCCTCACTGCTCTACCGATAATCGAGACTCAAGCCGGCGATATATCATCATATATACCAACAAATGTAATTTCGATAACAGATGGACAGATATATCTTGAGTCGGATTTATTTTATTCCGGGGTTAAACCGGCGATTAATGTTGGGCTTTCGGTTTCAAGGGTTGGTGGTCATGCACAGATAAAAGCGATGAAGCAGGTTGCGGGCAGGCTGAGACTTGACCTTGCACAGTATAGAGAACTTGAAGCATTTGCCCAGTTTGGAACAGACCTTGATAAAGCAACACTTGCCCAGCTTACGAGGGGAGAAAAACTTGTTGAAGTGTTAAAACAGGGACAATACAAGACCATGCCATTTGAAAAGCAGATTGCTGTTATATTTGTAGCAGTGAATGGATTGCTCGACGAAATGCCTACAGAACAGATTAAGAACTTCGAAACTGAATTTTATGCTTTTCTTGAATCGAAATACAATGAAGTCCTCACTGAAATAGCGGAAAAAAAGGAAATAAGCGATGAATTACGTGAGAAAATGTTGAAAATATCGAACGAATTTTTAAGTCAATTTATAGTTAAGGATTAAAGTTGGCAACATTAAGGGCTATTAAAAGGAGAATAAATTCAGTTAAAGGTACGCAGAAGATAACAAAGGCGATGAATATGGTTGCGGCAGCGAAGTTGAGGCGCGCACAGGAGAATATTATTAATGCAAGACCATATGCCTATAAGATGAAAAGTGTGCTGAATGATATTGCCGTTCTCACAGACCCGGACATACATCCACTCCTTGAACAGAGAGAAATTAAAAAGATATGTTTTGTGGTTGTTGCAGGGGACAGGGGTTTATGCGGTGGATTTAACTCTAATGTTTTAAGAAGAGCCGAAAGTGTGTATAATGAATACAATGAATTTGAGAGAAGTGTATTAACTGTTGGGAAAAAATCAAGAGATTTTCTAAAAAGCAGAAAATATCCCGTTATTTGTGAATATATTAACTTTTTTCGGGCACTTAAATTTTCAGATGCACAGCATATTATAAATTGGATTATAAAACTTTATCTTGAGAGAAAACTTGATAAGGTAGATGTAATTTATAATGAATTCAAGTCTGCTCTTCGGCAGGAAATTGTGGTTGAACATCTTCTGCCATTTATACCTGAAGATAATAAAGAAATAAAACGGCAGGATATAGATTATGTCTATGAGCCGTCAGCAGATAAGATAATGGACTCTCTTATACCACTGCATCTTAATGTTCAAATGTGGAGAATACTATTAGAATCAAATGCATCAGAGCATGCAGCTCGTATGACTGCCATGGAGGCAGCTACTGACAATGCTCAGGAAATGATAGAAAATCTGACCCTTCTTTTTAACAGAACAAGACAGCAAGCTATTACCAAAGAACTCACAGAAATTGTAGGAGGTGCTGAGGCTTTGAAATGATATGTATGAAGTCTCTTTTAAGTTGAGGTTAAGTTGAATTCATAATAAATATATTTATAGCATTTGAATTTAGGATTTATTTAGACATTGGAATTTAGGATTTAG
>JAUWXV010000236.1 GCA_030616165.1 bacterium
AAGAATTTTTATAGTTTTTATGGCAGGGGATTTTCTGAGAGAAGTTATGAAAATAGGAATGAAAGGGGGATCTATCTGGGATTAAATTATAAGGTTAATTCTAAATTGAAAATTTATACATATTTTGATCAATTCAAATTTCCCTGGAGAACATATCTTATCCCTTTACCTTCTTCAGGCTACGATGAGATGGTCAGATTATCATATAGAAAATCTTCGAAAACAAAGTTCGAAGTAAAAATAAGGAATAAGAAAAAAGATACTAATATAAAAGTCGAAGATGAATACGGAAATGAAAAGTCCAAAATAGGTGATTATCAGAGAACAAGTATGAGATTTCAGGTAGATAGAATCCTTACCCAAAAAATCAAGTGCAGATGGAGAACAGAAGGAATTTTCGAATCGAAAACTTTAAAAGAAAAGGATTACGATTATGATGATAGTGATAAAGGTTTCTTGAATTACCTGGACATTGAAATCAATTCAATTAAAGATTTAATGATAAATTTTAGATATACATATTTTACCTCAAAAAAATCAATGCTTTCATTTTATCAGTTTGAAAAGGATTTGCCGGGGATGCTTAATATTAGTAGATTTCGAGGAATTGGGAATGAATTATATTTATTAGTTAAATACAGATTTAAATCACTGGTTGACTTTGCTTTAAAGTATTCAATAGTAAATTATCCTAAGGCGGGTGAAATTGGCAGCGGAGATGACAGAATCACGGGAAATGTGAAAAGTTTTTTTAGTTTTCAGGTAGAGATTGATATTTAAATAGTAGGGGCAAAACTGTGTGTTTGTCCTGAAATCTTAAAATAGTAAAAAAAAAATAATTCTTGACTATAAGTAAATTTAGTGTAAATTATAACAAAATAATTTTTTATAATGAGACTGAAAGCAGAATTTTATATTGGTGAGATACTTTTGGTTTTAATTTATTTTTGCATTTGAAATATAAATGAGGAGTGATTATGAGTAGAAAAATTTTGTTCTTACCAGTAATGATATATTTGATATTGCTGAGTTGTGCAATACCTGAGGAGCCGGTTGGTCCGATTTGGAATTTAAAAATAACAAACATACCTCTTTTAAAGGCTGATACCGTTGAAGTAGGCGAAGAACTTGTGGGTGATAATATTCAGCCGGATGAAAATTATTTACTACACATGAATTTTACAGATACAACCGAATTTAATGTTGAGGGACCGCTGATTTTGATTCCTGGTATTGAGGTACCACTTACTAATATAGAGCAGGAGTTATTTGAAGAACCTCCGGAAGGATTGGAAAATTTGCAGTTTGACCAGGTAAACATTATAATTAGGTCCCTGAATATACCTTTTGGTTTTTTACTGCATTTAGATTTTACTGCTACAAAGAAGGGAGAACTACATGAATTATCAAGGGAAATAGTTATCCCCGGAGGAGATATAGCTCCACACAGCGTTAATATTGCTGAACTAATAAATATAATGCCGGAGAAAATCAGCATAAACGGATGGATAAGCGTTTTAGAGAATGTTACTATTACAGAAAGTGTAGAATACAATATCGAATATGCATTGGATGTACCTCTAAGGTTTTCATTAACTGAAAATACTTACATTGAAAAGATTGATGAACTTGGACTTGACGAAGATGCCAAAGATGTGATTGACAAAAATTTGATAAGTGCTTCCCTGGAGGGTACAATTATTAATGATACGCCAATATCCGGGAGTATAGAATTTTATGTAGGACAAGATTCGTCTGCTGCCGGGACTCCGAACCTTCTTTTTGAACTAACCCTGCCTGTGAGAGGAAGTGAAGGAGCAATATATCTTAGTATTGACAGGACCAAACTCGATTATTTGCTTGACGCAAATTATTACAGGGTTTATGTAACTGTTAATAGTGTTTTAGATGCTGAACTGAATTCTACTGACCTTATCATAATAAAAGATATTTATCTGTCCGGAGAAGCAAAGATTGACATTGAGGAGATGATGGAAGAAGATGAAGATGAGGAAAATCATTTAGAATATTAATAAATCGGTATCATTTTTATAATATTTTTTGAAAAGTTTATATATAGGAGGAATTTTTTAATGTATAGAAAAATTATTTTCATAATAATAATGATTTTATTGTTTATTTCTAACAGTATTGCCCAGGAAGGAGTAAGTTTGGGTCTCGGAGGGGCATACACTGCAATAGCAAGGGGACCAGAGGCGATATTCTGGAATCCGGCAAACCTTGCTCTCTCAAGTGAACTCCCGAATTTCAATCTCAGATTGTATTCATTGGGATTTAACTTTGGTAATAATGTGTTCGATATAGATTTTTATAATGAATATTTTACCGGAACAGGACAAGAAGACGAAGAAGGAAATAAGATTGGCAGAAAACTTACTGATAGTGATAAAGATGATATACTGGGCAGGATTCCTGACTCTGGACTGGAGTTGTTGGGTAGGGGTGATTTTTCATTTTTAGCAATTAATTATAAGAACTTTGGATTCAGCATCGAAGCAAATGCCTTTTTGAAAGCAAGTTTTCCGAAAGATGCTTTTAATATGATTTTGACAGATATTGGACATAAAACTTATTCTTTTGATATAGATGCGGAAGGACTTTCTACAGCAAAAGCAAATCTTTCTTATGGGAAAAGCGTATTGAAGAATAAACAGAAAAAACTCTTTAACGGGGCAATCAGTGTTAATGAACTTGCAGTGGGATTCACTCTATCATATATAAAAGGTTTAGCGTATGGAGAAGTCACTGAGTCTGATGTAAAAGTAATTATAGATGATCAAGGTTTTAATGCTCCCAGTAGAATCGTTGCTAAATCTGCTTTATTGGGAACCGGATTCGGTATCGATTTAGGTGTAGGTGCTGTTCTTAATAATGGATGGCAGGTAGGATTGGCGTTTGAAAATATTCCTGGATATATCAAGTGGTCTAATGAGGCTAAAGAGTATATTCAAACGTTTGATCTGAAAAGAAAAATATTTATTAATGAATTTAGTGATATTGAAATTGATGATTATACAGATGACATAGAGAATGAATTGGATAGTTTCTCACAGATGCTGCCATTTAATGTCAGATTAGGTGTGGCAAAATATTATAAATATTTATTGGGAAATTTTGAAATCTCCAGAGTATATGAAAGTATAGGTATTTCTGTGGGTGGAGGTATCGATTTGAAATTCCTTGAATTATTTGCTGCATATACAAGAGCAAATAACGATAATTATTTTTCCTCTGCTCTCGCCCTTAATTTCAGATATTTTTACATTGATTTTGGTGTGATGAACAGGGGGGGTATTGGAAATTCTTCAAAGGCGCTTTCTTTTGCAACAAGTTTAAGGTTTGGATTTTAATAAAAAATTATAAACATATTTGCTAATACAACAGATTTATCAATAAGGAAAAACTTTTATATATAGGTGAAATTACACCATTCCTCATCCCCCGAGTACTCGGGGGATGAGGAATAAGTTTAAAGTTTCTTTGATTACTTTCTTTTCAAAGAAAGTAATTGACCGCAGGCTGCATTTATATCCTCACCTTTACTCCATCTGATATTGACCTGAAAAGAATACGATTTGAGTTTTCTGAAGAATAAATCGATTTTTTCTTCAGGGGGTTTCTTGTATTCGTTTCCGATTAGATTAAATGGAATCAGGTTAATTTTACAGGAAATACCGCTTATAAGTTTTGCTAATTTTTTTGCATCTTCAATGCTGTCGTTTATTCCATCTATCAGGACATATTCGAATGTTATTTTCTTGTTTGCTCTTTTGGTATAATATTTTGCGGCATCGATAAGTTCTCCAATAGGATAACTCTTGCTCAACGGCATCAATTTGCTTCTTATATCATCCGAAACTGCGTTTAACGATATAGCCAGATTGGCTTTAATCTTCTCATCGGCATACCTTTTTACTGCGGCTATAATGCCTATAGTTGAGATAGTTATTCTTCTATGTGAAATTGAAAGCCCGTTATCGTCTGAGAGTATATTTATAGATTTTATAACGTTTTCATAATTGAGAAATGGTTCTCCCATTCCCATAATGACAATATTGGTAATATTTTCTTTCGAATCCTTTATTACTGAAAGAACCTGTCCGACTATTTCACCGGCGGTAAGGTTTCTCTTCAGCCCCATTCTGGCTGTAGCACAAAATTTGCATTCGAGTGCACATCCAACCTGGGATGAAACGCATACAGTCTTCCTTTTTTCTTCGGTAATCAGAACCGTCTCGATAAGTTCGTTATCCCATAACTCGTGAAGATATTTTACAGCCCCGCTCTTGTGCGAAACTTTTTTATCCTTTATTTTTATCTTTAATATGGAGGCGCTGTTTTCAAGTTTTTCCCTGAAAGATAAGGGTAAATCTGTCATCTCACCAAAAGAAGATGCTTTCTTTTGGTATATCCACTTAAAAACCTGATTTGCCCGGTACCTCTTCTCTCCGAGCGAAATCAAAAACTCCCCCAATTCTGCCGGGTTAAAATTAAGCAAATCTGTTTTCATAATTTACAAATTTAAAAATATCCCCACCAAATTCAAGTATAAATTTGAAAAGAAAAAATGAAGAGATTATCAGATAGAGAATCTAAAGTAGGGAGTAAATTATATAGAGGTTAAAAACCGGTTTTTTTGAGGTAAGTCCCAATGATTGCCTTGGGTATCTTACCCGAGGCACATAATAAGATAGTCTAAAAAAATATCATAAATTCAGTAAATTCGGGTACACAATACCTATTTCCTGACAATATTTATAGATAATTTTACATTTTAATACCGCACGATTGTGGGGGCGAACGGCGTTCGCCCTCTTTAAAATGATAATTTTTTATTCTATGTTGTAGGGGCGGGTCGCGACCCGCCCTGCAAAATATCATTAATAAGCCTATGGCTTATTAACCCCTCGATTCATCGAGGGGATTCTTGAATCCATTCTCTCACCAGGAAAACAGGGAAGAAGACTAAAAAAATAAAAACAAATAAGTATTCTGTCCCTAATTTTATAATTCCCCCTTATCAAAGGGGGATTAAGGGGGTTGTTTTTCTTAGATCTGTTTTGAAGTTTCGGAATAATCGTTTATTAGTTTCAGTTTTATAATTATTTTTTATTGTAATATATTTTCATTTTTCACAACCCCCTATATCCCCCTTTTTTGAGGGGGATTTCAGATATTATCTATTTTCTCTTGACATTGCGTCCGTAATTGCGTACATTTTAATAAAATCAAAAAGGCTAACAATAATGAAAACAATCTCAGTTACAAAAGCAAGGTCAGCTTTGTATAAACTGCTTGACGAAGCGTCAAAAACGCATGAGCCTATTCATATTACCGGGAAACGGTCTAATGCAATACTCATTTCAGAGGACGACTGGCGGTCTATTGAAGAAACACTCTATCTACTTTCTATTCCCAATATGAGGGAATCTATTCGAGAAGGTCTTAAGACTCCTGTTGATGAATGTTCAAAGGAACTTGAATGGTGAGGTGGAAGCTGGTTTATACAAAACAGGCACAAAAAGACGCTGAGAAATTGAAGGAAGCCGGATTAAAACCAAAGACCATTCAATTATTAGAGATTTTAAAACAAGACCATTTTAAGAGTCTC
>JAUWXV010000323.1 GCA_030616165.1 bacterium
TTATTTAAATATCTGCTATGTTCATAAGTCAACATATTAACAAATGTGTAGAACTATAAAATTAATAATTATAAGAAAGATTTTTTAAATTAAAAAAGATTTTCCTTGACAAATTCTACATAATTGCGTATATTGAATATAAGAGGTCTAATTTATTAATAAAACTGAGGAATTTTAGTTATGGAAACTGTCGAACCGATAAGAAATAAAAGCGACATCAAAACAATAAAAATTAATTTGCGGGGCAAGAAAAATCCGAGAGATTATTTGCTTTTTGTTATGGGTATTAATTGCGGGCTACGAGCATCTGATTTGTTGAGATTAAAAGTAAGGGATTTATTCCGAAATGGCAGACCAGTGGAATATTTTTATATCAGAATGAAAAAGACGAATAAGGAATTAAAGATTGATATAAATGATTCTATGAAAGAAGCATTAAATTATTATTATGAGAATGCGGATATTATATCTAACAATGAATATTTATTCAAAAGTGAGCGTTCAGATAAATCCATAGAAAGAACCCGGATGCACCAGTTGATAAATCATTGGGTTCAAGATATTGAACTTGATATAAGGGCGGGCTGTCATACATTGCGAAAGACATTCGGTTATCAAGCCAGAATGCAGGGGAAATCGATTGATATTATTCAAGAGGCCCTTGGACACAGGACTCAGGAAGTTACAAAACGGTATATTGGAATAACGAATGACGAGGTCAAATCTTTAATAATGGACTTAAATTTATAGTTTATTAAACAGCAAAGGAGTAAACAAAAAATGGACTTTGAAAATTTAAAACAGTTATTAATCAATGCCTGGAATGAACTATATGAAGCAGAGCAGGCAGAGGAGATCCGAAAGAAAATATACACAAGGCAAAGTGGAATATAAAAACTGCATTAGAAACGATTGGACTGAAAGAAGATGAACAGGCAAAGATGAATTAGTAATAAATTTTAAATATTTTTAATTAAAAGCCCCTGCAGAGCCATTCACTCCACAGGGGCAGGCACTACCCTATAACCCTTAAAGGAGGTAGCACCGATGGATAATATAACAAAAAACAATCAAAATCACAAACCTACAAAAAAAGATTTTCTCGAAGCCTTGATGATATTGAGGGCAATTGAAAATAAAGTGAGGTTAAAAAAGATGAGAAATAAACTAATTTTCAAATGGATTGTCATAATTATTGTGATTTGTTCCAATTCTTTTATTATTTCTTGCGTGGACAAACAGAAGGAATACTATCAGTGTATAACCGCTCCAGATAGAACAGGCATAGTAAAAAATTATGTTGTTAAAATAGATAAAGTTGGAAAAAGTAAAAATCCAGGTTTGATATCTCTTGTTAAAGAACTTGAAATAAAAGATGAAGCGTATTTTGAGGTTAACGGAAACAGATATGAAATTCCGGCTGTTGATGGCGGTCTTCTCGGAAAGATTGTTATACCTCTAAAATCTGAACATTTAAAAGATGGTTTAAACAGGATAGCATATTTTAAAAATTTAAACAGTAACGGATATCAGGTGCTTGATTCACGTATTGAGTTTGTTAGTGAAAAGTCTGCAAAGGTTGTCAGTCAGACTTACCGCATAATCTCGAGGGGAACCAATCCTACAATTACTGATTTTGATTTTATTATGAATTACAAAGGTGAATTTAAAAGAAAGGAATCTGAAGTACCTGAATGGGCAAGAAGGGGCAGGGTTAGATATTACAGGGCAGGGATAGATTTTGACCATATTGACAGACTGTTTGAAATGTTTAGTGAAGCTCATATAAATTTAGTGATGTTGCAGGTTTCTACTCCATCAGATAAAGAAAGCCAAGAGTATAAAAGGTATAAAGATTTTATTGACAGATGTCACGAGAATGATATAAGAGTAACATTTGATGGGGGTGCCGGAGGTCAGCCGGTCAGGCTTAATTCGATATCCCTGGAAAGTGTCATACTAAATCCCGGGATGAAGGACTGGATAAGCAGAGATGAATATGGTCATTTGCGTTGGCGAAGCCGCGGGCGTTCTTATTGGCCAAATCTAAAAAAGAAAGATTATAGAAACGAAGTACTAAAAACAGCTAAAATTGCAATTGAAGCAGGAGTGGATGAGCTATATTATGATTGGGCTATTGGGGGTACAGGAGATATAATGCATTTTTTCAACGATGTTCAGGAATTAGCGAAAAAAATGGGAGTGAATACCACAATATATGGTAACTGTAAAGGGAGTATTTGGGCTGATGAAGTATGTGATATTGGTAAATCGGAAGGTACAGAAGAAGCCGGGGTATGGGATGGACGATGGGTACATAATGCTGCACAGGCAAGATTTTATTATGCAACCGGGGATGGATGGAAATCATACAGGAGTAAATACGAAGGTGCAAATCCGGGTGCATATAATGTTATAGATGGGATGAAATGCGGATGGAAAAGGCCTGTTGCAGAAGCTGTTGCATTTCAATCCGATTTTGTTATAGCTGAAGCAGGAAGAAAGCTCAGGAATGGATGGGTATTGAAGAATAATGAAACAGCAATGAAGGTTTGGGAAGATATATGTCAATATTATGGATTTCTATCTGAAAACGAGGATATTTATACAGACGTTAAAACAGTTAGCAGAATAGGCCTATTGGCACCTCCGATTATTCCAAGTTTCGAAGTATCTCTGAAAAGAGACCCGATATATAAAGCATTAGTAGAGATGAATATAATGTATGATGTACTTCTTCTGCCAAGGATAACATCAAATATTTTGGCAAAATATGAAACAATAATAATTCCCGATATTCCATGGATAGATATAAACCAGCTTAATATACTTAAAGATTACAAAAATAGTGGTGGAAAAATATACACAATTGGCAGCACAGAAGAATTAAGAAAACTGGCTTCAGTTTATTCACCTTCATCGATTATTAATGAAATAGAAAAAAAAGAAATAAGGGAAAAATTCTTACATAGTTTGAGAAATTTATCAGGAAATTCTCTGATTATTCTGGAAAACGCTGATTATGTAATTGCTAATGTTGTAAAAAAGAAAGAAACAGACCGGATTATACTTCATTTTGTAAATTATTCTCAACCTGTAAAAAATTTAAAAATAAAGATAAATCTGGAAGGATATGTCAATAATATAAACAAAGAGAGTATAACACTTTATTCTCCTGATAATGTACCCAAAATAATAAAAGATATTTCTGTTAATGGTAAAAAAATAGAATTTACCATACCTGGATTGGAAATTTACG
>JAUWXV010000019.1 GCA_030616165.1 bacterium
TGTAATTGAATATATTGTAGGGACAGGACATTGTCCTGTCCTTCTGTTCTAAAGTAAAAGTTGATTTTATTTCGTTTATTACTTTTCCATTTTAAAAAATGTCAGGAAAATATATGTCATTTATTATTTAACATGGCACTATCAATTCATTGGAGAGGTGTTCTTAGGTATAAATACGGTATGGAAGTTTCAAATTAGCGTGGCTTTGTTGTTTTGGTTTCTGTTTGGCTTTTTGAATTTTTTTTTCGGGGTGGTAAGCATAACCAGCTTTAAGTTGAGAATTAATTTATTAAGTAAGATGATGTCTCAATTGTGTTTTTATAATACACAAAGTTAAAAAAATTTTCCTCTATGTCAATACTTATTATTGATTAAACTTTGTCTCTTAAAAAAGCTTCGATTTCTTTATGATAAGGAGCGGAAGTCTGCGCACCTAATTTTGTAACTGAGAGGGCTGCAGCAGCATTTGCAAATTTGACCGTATCACAAACAGATTTATTTTCCGATAACGAAACTGCCAGCACTCCGTTGAACACATCACCGGCGGCTGTCGTATCCACTGCCTTAACACTAAATCCCGGTATGATACCACTAAAATCTGACTCAGCTACATATACCCCACGTGAGCCAAGAGTAATTAAGACTGTATCAATTCCTTTCGCTAAAAGTAAATTTGCTGCATCTGCAGCTCCCTTTTCATCCTCAACTTTGATACCAGTGAGTAGCTCAGCTTCAGATTCATTTGGAGTAAGAATAGAAATATGCTTGAGAATGTCATCTCCAAGTGATTGAGCTGGCGCCGGATTTAAAATAATTTTTACTCCATAATCTGCAGCAATTTCAGCCGCCGTCTTTACCGTCTCGATAGGTATTTCCAGCTGCATTAGTAAAATAGATGCTGATGCAATTACATCTTTGGCAGCTCTTATGTCAGCTGGCGATACATAAGCATTAGCTCCAGACGCAACCGCAATGCTGTTCTCTCCTTTCTCATCAACAAATATTAATGCAATCCCGGAAGGAGCATTCTTATCCCGAATAATGTTGTCAACATTTATTCCATCCTTAATAAATCCCTTAACAGATTGTTCACCAAACATATCCTCACCTACACGGGCAATAAAAACAACCTTTCCGCCAGCACGTGCCGCAGCAACAGCTTGATTAGCACCCTTCCCTCCCGCAACCATTGAAAATTCACCACCAAGAACAGTCTCACCGGGTTTTGGAATACGGGCAACTTTAATAATCATATCGGTATTCGAACTACCGATAACAACTATGTTTTTTCCCATCATTCGTTATCCTTATCCATTAATAGATTATAATTTTATATATACAAAGTTTTTCCCGCTCAAGCAAATCTGATGTGGCGGATAGGACACCTTTTTTTCAAAAAAGGTGCCTCATCAGACAATTCGTGCAATAATGATTAATCCAAGACCGATTGCATACGAAACGAACATTAACGCAAGTAGTTTACTTGTTCCAGTTGGAGCTTCTTTAAATTCTTTCCAGATGAATATACCCCAGAACGCAGCTATCATTGTTGCACCTTGCCCTAAACCATAGGAAATTGCAAATCCAGCAACACCTGAAGCAACGATGCTGAATGACATTCCTAAACTCCAGATTACACCGCCAAGAATACCTATCATATGCAGTTTTAGATTACCCTTTCTGAAATAATCACCAAAAGGAACAGGCGCGCCAACAAAGGGCTTTACCATAACTATACTGTTCCACACGAAGTTAGAAAGCAAAAGACCTACAGAAAAAATTACCACAGCAGAATATGGGCTCAGTTTTCCTGCTTCAGGATTAATAAAATCAGTGGACATTGAAGCCGCAACGAAACGATAAAAAAACCCCATAAGTATGCCCGCTAAAATAGATATAAAAATACCTTTAACAGGAGTTTTCTCACCTTGAGAAGGAAGTTTTTTATAGGCAAGAGCATCAACTATTATAGCAAGTACAACTCCAGCGACTCCCAGAAATAAAAACAAAGGATTGCCCAGAGGCGTGGCTATATAATTAATGATAACTCCAAGAGCAAGAGCCAAACCTATTCCTATAGGAAATGCCACAGCCATTCCGGCAATATCTATAGCTGCAACAAGCAGAATGTTTGCCAGGTTGAAAATAACCCCACCCAACAATGCAGACAACACTGCACTACCACTCGCCTGAGTCAGGTCTTCGAAAAAAGAGCGTCCCACTGAACCAACGCTGCCCATAGTTAGAGCTAAAATCAATGAAAGTAAAAAAACACCTATAGCATAATCCCAATAGAAAAGCTGAAAACGCCACTCTTTAGTGGCTAATTTCTGTGTATTTGCCCAAGACCCCCAGCAAAGCATGGTAATAAAACACATAATAACTGCAACGGTATATGACTGCACTACGACCATTTTAACCTCCTGATTAAAAATGAAACGGGTGTATTAATAATTGTAAAATAAGTTTTTTATTAGGAACAAAATCAAAGATGCATTGGATCATTTCAGCGCATCAGGTTTTGTTTCAACAATCTTTGAGTAAGCCACTCTAATAAATCTTCTTTTTCCACATTTATGCCGATTCGACAGTTGGGCGGAAGGCTTTCATCGATTACAGTGTAGCCCTCATCGGTCACGCGGACACTGGCACGGCGGGTGCTGACAAACCTATCCGTTATTGCCATAGCCACAGCAACGGGGTCATACAGCGTTGGGTCTCTGCCCGGTTGATTAATTGACCAAAGCGTGTACAGCCCGCAGATGGCGTCAGTCAGTGGCGAACAGCGCATCGACAGTCTGAGCCTTCTCTCCGGTCCGAACTTGACTATTGTGGTCACATCAAGTCCTGCCAGAGTAATCGGAACCCCAGAATTAATAAACTTCTTTGCACTTTCCACATCGGCTCGGACGTTCCATTCGGCACTGGGAACCGGACCCCCGTTATATCCCATGTAGAACGAGCCGAACATCGAGTAAACATTTTTCACCATTTTCCAGGCTTGGGGATCTTTATCGATTACATCTCCGAGGTTTGTCACCGGACCCACGCTTATGATGGTTATCTGGTTAGGATATTTCCTTAAATTCTGGATAATGAAGTCAGCGGCAGACTGTTTGATCGGATTGAGTTTGTCGAAATCTTCTCCCCAGATTAATTGTGGCGGGAGTCTGCTTCCCTGTCTGGTCGGTCTTCCCACAGCCACCGGAATATGTTCCTGTCCACATAGATAAAGCAGACGGCAGCTTACCCGCGCCCTGAGGTCTGTGGGACCATCGGCAATAGTGATGCCGAGCACCTCGAATTCCGGACTGATTTGGACAAGGGCATGTGCGAACGCATCATCAATGTCCCCGGCAAGGTCCGTATCAAATATGATTTTCATTTTCTCTTCACCATGCGCCGTATCAAAAATGAAAAGAATTAAGAGAATGACAGCAAGGTATAGAGAATTTTTCAGAACACTTAAGGTATGAAAATTCATCCTGAATCCTCCCTCCTGTTTAAATATATTAAGTTATGAAAATATTCTGCAATGAAGATTTCTTGGTTTTACTACTTTAATAAAAAGTAATCATTTTTCAAATGACAATTTAACCTCTTCATTTTTTTTCATGCCTGTGCTAAATACTGTGGCTCCTTTCAGATATATTCCAGACCCCGTTGCCTCTACTTTCTTTTTACCTGTTACAACCAGCCTCACTGTATGTTTTCCAGACGCTAAATTCAATACATGCCACAAAAACGCATCTCTTTTCTCTTCACCTGCCCACCAATAATATGTATCAATAGTTCGGTGCAACTTACCATCAACATAGACATCAGCTTTACCTCCATCCTTCTTCCAGTCTCCTGTTATAACAGCGCCGGTACCGTTAAATGTAAAGTTTACCTCTGCACCCGCCTCATCAGAATACCGAACATAGGGCACAACTTTTTCAATCCCTCTCTCTTTCCTATTTAGAACTGCCCAATTACCTTTCCAACTCCAACCGTCATCTTCAAATACACTAACTTTATAATCGGGTACAACATTGGGAAACGATACTTCCAAGGGTGGTGCCAAAGGTTCTTGAACCTTGATTTTTACTTCGTCTTCGGTAATAATCCCCCCATTCTGTTGGATCAATTGCTTAACATACTTGAGCGTATTTTCAACCGCGGAGTTAAAAGAATAGTTTGTAAAGATAAAAAGAGAATCCGCAATCGGTTCAATACCACCCTTCCATTTATCTGGAATACCGCTGTATCCCCTAATAACACCAATAACTGCCGCTGCATTTGAGGGATTGCAGTCCGAATCCTGTCCACATCGAATAGAAACTTCCATCGTCTTCTCAAAATCTCCTCCGCCATACAGCAGCCCCATAACGATATATGCGCCGTTAAGCTTTGCATCGATGTTAAATGGTTCTAACGCTCCGCATATATCAACATCTCCCCATTTGCTCTCCAACTCTTTCCATGAAGTTCGCCAGTCGTTCGGATATTTAGCATGCAATGCAACGACGTCGTTAATACACTTTGCATAATCACTTTCTGCCGGAATAGAAAGAAGTGCGCGATTAGTGATTTTGTTAATATCTGTCTCAAAAAATGCCTCAGCATAGAGAGCAGCCACGAACATACCACCATATACACCATCACCATAATTCATAATATGACCGACCTTATCGGCAATTTTGTTTGAAGTTTGCGGCATTCCAGGACACATAAACCCTATATAGTCTGCCTCAATTTGAAAATCAATATCATCGGCATGCAAGCTATATTCAGGACTGCCGGATGCGGGCGGCATAATACCATCAAAAAAATTCTTTCGTGCTTGCACGTTCGCATGCCATAATCGATAGCCTGCAGTCGCAAACGATTCCGCAAATTTTTCGGCAGGTGCATCAATGCCATACTTATCCATAGCCATCATAAAACTCAACTGAACATAGATATCATCCTGACGAAGAGACCCCGTAACAAAAGCAGGTTCCCACTTGAGTTCTTTCTCGTATGTTTCTCCCTGTGCTCTAAATTCAGTCGGTGCACCGTACGCAACTCCTATCATCTTACCAGCCCACCCGCCAGCAATCTTATCGCGCAATTGGTCAATGCTAAGTGTTTTCATATCCCGCCCACTGCAGGACGTTAAAGCAATTGCAAAAGCCACCAAAAACAAAATAATAAATTGTTTTTTCATTTTTCTCTCCTATTATACTATTTATGTAATGCAAGAAATAAATTTTTTGATTTTAACTATTTTTGTACATATTTCTATGACATTCCCACGCAGGCGGGAATCCACTCCTTAATAGTCGAGATTTTACACTTTTTCTCATGTATGTGCAATTCAATCATATTATTTATGAAACACAACACTAAAATATATCAGGATAAAAAGCGGAATCATTAAAAAACAATCTAATTTAGAACGTGAGAAATAAAAGGTAAAAAAGACATCCACCGAAAACAAAGTATCCTAGTCATATTAAAAGAATGAATGTCTTCCATATTGGCTGTTTGAAAGGTATCGGGCGTATCTTCCAATCCATCGGAAACGATATATTCTCATCACATTACTGGGTAAAATTCTATATTGATTAAACAGGGTAATCTGCTTGCTATTTTCTTGTGTATGTATATAACAACGGTTGAGATATTCCTATCAAAAATCAGTGCTAACAAAAAAATGGTTAGGAGTTCTCCACATTTATCTATTACAAAATAAAAATGTTGCTTGATTTTTTATAAATGCGTAAACACCTTGACAAAATAATAAAAATTATTTTTTAAAATATAAAACCTTGAAAATTTATTGTCAAGTATAATCTCTGTAAAATTGAAGAATGGTCATACAGCGATTTTTTCCAATATAAATTCATTTTCTTTTTAGTTATATAAAATCTGATGTTTCCTGAAAAATCAGAATAACAATTATTCATTCTATACCTGCTTCATTTTTTATCTACAGGATTTCGCCAAATTAATGATGTGTAAAATATTAAAAATATGATTTGGGATTTTTTAACCTTAGAAACGGTGTGCTAACAAAATAAAAAAACCTACCGCTAAAATAGATTTAACAATTGGTTATATTTTCAATGATACCCGGGTGATTCTCCCATAAAAACTTTCTTAGTGATGTTTTTTTATATGAAAAAAGAATTTTTTAAAAGAACTTGCTTTTTGGTCATTTTTTAGTTATTTATTATTGTTATTAGGTTTTTCAGGTTAAAAGGAACAAAATCAAATTTTAAAGTTGCTTATAAAACCTATTTTTAATATATTTAAATATATATTTTACGTTCTAAAGGATAATCATTCGAGTCCGGTTATTCCCCATCCATATCGACAGCATTTCGCGATGAATAATTATATTTCTATTAGGTAAAGATTAATAGAATAACTTAACACTTGTAAATTCTGAAATTAATATAAATCGCTCCAAGATATAATTCTTGAGATTAAAATACATTATTTATTTCAGAGTAGGGGCGAAGCATTTGAAGGAAGAGTTTTCAAAGGATTTAAGCAATAAACAAAAGAATGCTTCGCCCCTACACGAAAAATTAAAGGATTAATCATGAACATCCAAATTGGGGAAGTAATATCACATTATCGGATTATCGAAAAACTCGGTGAAGGAGGAATGGGTGTAGTTTACAAGGCAGAGGATACAAAACTCAAGCGCACCGTTGCCCTCAAGTTCCTGCCGCCAGAGTTGACACGTGACGAAGAGGCAAAGGAACGATTCATCCGTGAGGCACAGGCTGCCTCTGCACTGGATCATCCCAACATCTGCACCATCTATGAAATTAATGAGACTGAGGATGGACAGATGTTTATTGCAATGGCATTTTACAAAGGCGAGACCCTGAAGATTAAAATTGCGCGTGGACCTCTACCGGTTGAGGAGGCAGTTGACATTGCAATTCAAACTTCCCGGGGTCTGGCGAAGGCGCACGAGGAAGGGATTGTCCATCGGGACATCAAGCCAGCAAATATCATGGTGACGGATGAGGGCGTGGTGAAGATACTCGATTTTGGTCTTGCAAAGATAGCAGCGTCAATGCTGACAAAAGAAGGGACGACTTTAGGCACCGTTGCCTACATGTCCCCTGAACAGGCACGCGGAGAAACCGTAGACCACAGGACGGATATCTGGTCGCTGGGAGCTGTAATGTACGAGTTGCTCACAGGTCAGCGATCCTCCAGAGGCGAGTATGAGCAGGCGGTAATGTATTCGATTATGAATGTAGACCCGGAACCCATCACAAACCTGCAGTCAGACGTACCAGCGGAATTGGAGCTGGTTGTCTTTAAGTCGCTGAAAAAAGAACCCGCTGAACGCTATCAGCATATTAAAGACATACTTCAAGAATTGAATGCAATCCGAGGAACAGAAGCCCCATCAAGTTCAGCTCAGCAGAAGATGCCTCCACAGAAAGCCCCATCGAAAAGACGAAGGATAACAATCGCCGCCCTGTTTGTGCTGGTACTTGTGGTTGGAACGGCTGTTCTCTACTTTAGGAATGGAGAGCCGGTTGCTCCTTCAGAGAGAAAGATGCTGGCGGTACTGCCGTTTGAGAATTTAGGGTCTCCCGATGATGAGTATTTCGCCGACGGCATCACGGATGAGATTACGGCTCGGCTCGCGGGTATCGAGGAACTGGGTGTCATCGCTCGCACCAGTGCGATTCAGTACAAGAACACCGATAAATCAATCCAGCAGGTCGGCGAAGAACTCGGTGTCGAGTATATCTTAGAGGGCACCGTCCGCTGGCAGCGCCTTTCCGAGGGACAAAGTCAGGTGCGTGTAACGCCCCAGCTTATCAGGGTCTCTGACGCTACGCACGTATGGGCGAACATCTACGATAAAGACATTGCCGACATCTTTCAGGTTCAATCCGACATTGCAGAACAGGTAGCAAAAGGATTAGGCATTGCCCTTCTTGAGCCGGAGCGCAGTGCACTGAAAGACAAGCCAACAGCCAATCTCGAGGCGTATGACTACTACCTTCGCGGCAACGAATATGCTAGGAGAGGTGGCGAAAAGAACAAGAGGATTGCATTACAGATGTATCAAAAGGCTGTTGAGTTGGACCCCGATTTCGCTCTGGCTTACGCTAGGTTATCAGGTACTCACACAGGTCTATATTGGAACCACTGGGACCGGACAGAGCAACGCCTATCAAAAGCAAAGGAAGCAGTTGACAGAGCGTTACAACTTAATCCTGATTTGCCCGAAGGGCATCTTGCATTAGGGAGATATCACTACCAAGGACGCCTGGATTATGACCGTGCCCTGAAGCAGTTCGATATTGTCCGGAAAAACAAGCCCAATAACGCCGAAATGTTAGCGTTTATTGGTTATGTTAAAAGGAGACAGGGTAAATTTGAGCAGGCATTAGAAAATATAAAGAAAGCTTCAGAACTTGATCCACTATCTGGATTCTTCTCCCAAGAACTTGGAAACACTTATCATCGAATACGCAACTATCCGGATGCGGAGCGCTACTATGACCGGGCTATCTCCCTGACTCCCGATTCACCCCTCCCCTATGCCTATAAGGCTCAAAACTATCTGAGATGGGAAGGCAGCACAGCAAAGGCACGTGCAGTTCTGGAGGAGGCTTCTCAGAAGGTCAGTTCAGCAGATGGCCCCTTTATTGTCTTCACCTGGGTCCTTCTTGATGTATTCGATGGGAATTATCAAGAGGCGTTGGACAGACTATCTTCGGTATCGTCGGAAGTTTTTGAAATACAATTCTACTTTGTCCCCAAGGCACAACTATATGCCCAGATTTATGGACTAATGGGAAACCAGAATCTCGAATATGCATATTACGACTCCGCAAGAAGCATTCTCGAGACTAAAGTCAAGGAAAGTCCGGAAGATGCGAGGTTCCATAGTTCACTCGGCATCGCCTATGCAGGACTGGGCCGCAAGGAAGATGCAATCAGGGAGGGGAAGTTAGCGGTAGAATTGCTTCCTGTCAGCAAGGAGGCTATGCGAGGCGCCTATCGGGTTGAGGATTTAGCAGCGATTTATGCCATGGTCGGTGAACACGATGCCGCTGTCGAACAGTTGGCGCACCTGCTTTCTATTCCATCTCATATCTCAGTTCCTTTACTGCGGCTTGACCCTAAATGGGATGTCCTGCGCGACAATTCAAGATTCCAGAGGCTTTTAAAGAGAAGGAAATAGATTGGATATGATTGAAAAAACAATATCACATTATCCGCTTAAGGCGGATTCACCACCGGCGGATAATGTAGGGGCGAAGCATTTGAAGGAAGAGTTTTCAAAGGATTTAAGCAATAAACAAAAGAATGCTTCGCCCTTACTCAAAAACCATTGTGCACTCAATGGCAGAGATTTGACCCATAATATTATCTAATTAAACGGAGCAAAAAATGTACATGCGGCTTGTGAATTTAAAAATTAAACCCGAGACATTGCCGAAATTTCGGCAACATTATGATGAAAAAATTATCCCCCGGCTAAAAAAAATGCCCGGCTGCCTGTACGCAGGTTTGATGCAAAGCGAACATCACCAGGATGAATGCATTTCAATGACGCTGTGGGACTCCCAAAAACATGTGGAAGATTATGAAAAAAGTGGTTTATATGAAGAACTTTTACAAGGAGTGCAGCCTTATCTTTCCGATTCGTTATTGGGGAAAATTCAACTATCAAAGGAATTGAAATTGGAGTATCAACCTGTACAAGAGGAACCCGTTGTGAAATCTTACGCCTTTCTTGCAAAAAAAGATGCGAAGATTCTTGCCCAGGAGAAAACTCATTTGATGTATCTGCGAATCGTCTCGGTAAAAATTAAACCGGGGAAAATGAAAGAGTTCATGCAAATCTACAAAGAAGAAATTATTCCTACATTACGTTCCGTAAAAGGCTGTCGATGTGCCTATTTAACTGAGAATATTGAGGATAAAAACGAGGCTATTTCGGTAACTATTTGGGACAGCAAAGAGGATGCGGATGACTATGAAAGAAGTGGGCTCTTTGACGAACTTACAGAAAAACTCAAGCATACATTTGCAGAGTTGTATCAGTGGAAGATGGCACTCGAAAAGGAGGGCGTTAGACAGGCAGTAACGAGCGAAGACCTCGCCGTGAAATACTACAGTATTGTAACAGGAAAGAGTTTTCAGTAAGTTCACTTTGGGATTCGCATAATTCTATGCTCAGGCGTATTCCCAGATATAAAAATCTTTTAAAAGAAATGAAATTGAACAAATAAAACAAAAAGGATTTTCATGGATATAACTGCATTACAAAAAGAGAATCAATATTTAAAACATGCGGTTGATGAACTCTCTTTTCTAAACGAACTTTCGCGTGCAATAGGCTCTATGTTTAATTCAGAAGAGATTATGCAGACAATCATTAAAAAGTCGATTCGCGCAATAAAGGCTGAACAGGGAGTTGTTATCCTCGTGGTTAGTGAAGGTGATATAGAAATGAAGACTCTGGTTCGGTCAATGGTAAGTTATGGAAGTCATAAACCCTACAGTCTCGACCAGAGTCTTCTCGGCTGGATGCATCTCAATAAAAAACCGATAAGTATAAATGACCCGAAAAATGATACAAGATTCTCCGGCTTTCAATTGGATAAATCAATAAAATCGGTTGCCTGTGTACCCTTACTTGTAAAATCTGAATTAACGGGTATTCTTTCGGTTTTTAACAAAAAAGGTGGGATGGCTTTTACCGATGATGATTTGAGATTGTTGTACATAATTGCTTCTCACTCGGCTCAGATTGTTGAGAATGCGCGTCTTTATGAAGAAGAACAGGCTCATTTGAAATTAAAAGAAGAAACACGATTGGCACGTGAAATCCAGATAAATCTCCTCCCCGAATCTAATCCCGCTGTCGGTGGTTATGACATTGCAGGTAAAAGTATTCCCGCTTTAAGTGTTGGCGGCGATTATTACGATTTCATACCGATAGATGATGATAATATTGCTGTCTGTCTTGGTGACATATCCGGTAAAGGAATGCCTTCCGCATTATTAATGTCGAACCTTCAGGCGACAGTGAGGGGCCAAACATTAATAAGCGGTTCGCCAAAAGATTGTATTGATCGTTCAAACAGGTTGCTCTTCCGGAGCACCGACACAGACAAATTCGCTACATTATTCTATGGAATACTAAATCTGGGAAAAAACGAGTTTTATTATACTAATGCGGGGCATAATCCACCTATGCTTTTTAAGGATAAATCTAATCCTATGCTGCTAAAAGAAGGTGGTCCAATTTTAGGATTCATTGATAATATCGAATACGAGTGTAATACTATCTCTTTTGAAACGGGAGATTTGTGTGTTATATATTCTGATGGAATAACCGAAGCTATTAACACATCTGGAAATGAATTTGGTGAAGAAAAGCTTAAGGTACTCATAAAGGAAAACTGGAATCTTTCATCAGATGAAATAATAGAAAAGATTTTTAAAGCCGTTAAAGAACATTCCAGAGGTGTTCCTCAGTCAGATGACATCACGATGGTTGTATTAAAAAGAAAATAATTAATTTTTACTTTCGAAAAAGTTTAATTTCCACTATGCTTAAATCAGTGCTATTTCACTGAGTTAAGCGAAAGACACAACTACATAACACCGTAGGAAATCATTGCATCAGCCACTTTGACAAAACCCGCGATGTTGGCACCTTTTACATAGTTTACATAATCTTTTTCCTGACCATACTCGACACACTGTTCGTGAATCCGTTTCATAATATTTTGCAATCGCAAATCCACCTCCTCATGGGACCAGTTCAAACGCATGGCGTTCTGTGTCATTTCCAGGCCGGAGATTGCAACCCCTCCTGCATTTGCGGCTTTACCTGGTGCATACAAAATCTTTGATTCCTCGAAAAGTTTTGCTCCTTCATATGTGGTGGGCATATTGGCTCCCTCACTTACAACACTACATTCATGCCCCAGCAACGTACGGGCGTTATCTTCGTCGAGTTCGTTCTGGGTTGCACATGGAAAGGCTATGTCGCAGGTCACTTTCCAGGGCTTTTCATCCGGATGGTAGTCGCAGCGAAATTCCTTGGCATATTCAGAAAGTTTTGCACGTTTGTTCGTCTTCAAGTCGATAACAAAAGCCAACTTTTCATCTGTCAGTCCATCAGGGTCATAAATAAAGCCGGACCTATCGGAAAGGGTGATGACCCTGGCACCAAATTCAATAAGCTTTTGGGCTGTGTACTGGGCAACATTACCAGAGCCTGAAATGACGCACACCTTATTCTCCAGTCCGTCTTTTTGTTTAGATAGCATCTCCCGAGCAAAGTACACACAGCCGTATCCAGTTGATTCTTTGCGCACTGGACTGCCTCCAAAAGCAAGACCCTTACCCGTCATTGCTCCGGTAAACTCGCCGCTCATGCGCTTGTATTGCCCGAACAGATAACCAATCTCGCGCGCCCCGACTCCGATATCCCCAGCAGGTACATCCAAGTTACTACCAATATAACGAAAAAGTTCACTCATAAAAGATTGACAGAAACGCATGACCTCAGCGTCGGATTTACCCTTTGGATTAAAATCGGAGCCACCCTTAGCACCGCCCATCGGTAATGTGGTCAGACTGTTTTTAAACGTCTGCTCGAAGCCCAAGAACTTCAGGATACTAAGATTTACGGATTTATCAAAGCGCAAACCACCTTTATAGGGTCCAATAGCATTGTTGAACTGTACTCGGTATGCCCGGTTCATCTGCACGTTACCTTCATCATCCTCCCAGCAAACTCGAAAGGTAATAATTCGGTCCGGCTCTGTCATACGTTCCAGAATACGTGCCTTTTCGTACTTGGGTTCAGTGTTAATGAATGGGATAACCTTCTCCGCGACTTCGCGGACAGCCTGATGAAACTCCGGCTGACTTGGATTGCGACGAGTAAGGTCTAACATAAATTGATCGAATTCCATTGCAATTCCTCCATTTGTTATACTGTACATTCAGAGATAATTAGTCAAAAGATTACCGAGTTATTGATTACATGAACAACAATCAAACTGCTTTATGGTATTTTCTTAAACTTCTCTCCATGGAGATAGTTGTATGTTATATTATTGAATATGTATCAAAAATGACAAAAAATATAAGTTTTTTATCGGTAAAATTATGATAAACTTTTATAAGCATATTTTTACGAATGACGATAGTATAAACTCCTAATCAACTGCAATATAATAAAATTTTAAGGAAAAATAAAATAAAAAAAATCCCGCAGAATTTTATTTAAATTTTTGTAGGGATTCACAAAAATAATTTTTTCAGCCTACCAAAAAATTTGGCACAAAATTAGAAAAAATAGCAAACTTATGACACAGATTTTCAAGTATTTTTTTTATTTAGCCTGATTTATTCATAGAATATGTCGTAAATAATTTACTAAGCCAAAAAAATACCAATTACTTTTGTCATGCTGAATTTATTTCAGCATCCATAATAAATCAGATTCCGAAACAAGGTCTGAACGACATAATATTGCTTGTTGAACTGAATCAACACATGTTACAAATCATATTATTTAAGGAACGAAACACTAATATATCTTCACACACAGGTTAAGGGATCAAAATAAAAGTGCCCTGTAAGAATATCTCATGGCATCGTGCTCCTAAACTCCTCCACACTCACCGCAAGACAAGACGAAAATGCATTCACTCCACCCGGTATTTCTCAACTGCCTCAGGATTCAATTCAATTCCCAGCCCAGGTTTTTTCGGTAGTGGGATTTTGCCATCCACAAACTGCAATTCATCTATGACCAGTTCACGACGCAGAACCGAGTCGCACATCTCCGCGGGAAGAAATTCGATATAGGGGCAGTTTGGAACCGCCGCCGCCATATGGGCTGAGGCTGCAATGCCGATGCCAGTCTTCCAGCAGTGTGGGACAATGAGCCGTCCCCGGTCCTGAGCCATATGGCAGACACGCATAGCTTCAGTGAGCCCGCCAACACGTCCGATATCCGGCTGAGCGACGTCTAATAATCCCTTATCCAAGAGGTCGAGAAACTCAAATCGTGTATTCTGCCACTCCCCGGCAGCTATGCGCATTGGCGATTCTCTTGCCAGTGTGGCGTACCCCTCCAAATTATCAATCTGCAATGGCGTTTCCAGAAAGTACAGGTCCAGATGCTCCCAGTGACGAATCGTACGTAAGGCACTTTTAGCGTCGCTCCAGAGATACTGAACATCTACCATTAACGTAAAGTCTGTTCCAACTGCTTCACGGCAGGCAGTGATAATCTCGGTCATCTGTTCATCAGTGCCCTCAAGTCCACTGTGTTTGTAAGGTCCCCCGAGGGTACACTCCAACTTAGCTGCGGTATAGCCATACTCCTTAGCCCGATGGACCCAATCTACCAGAGAATCCCGATATTCATCAACCGTTGAACCGTAAGGCTGAAGTGAAGCATAAGGAACGATATATTCCTTGTGCGCTCCGCCTAAAAGTTTGTAACATGGGAGCCCCAGTGCTTTGCCCTTTATATCCCAGAGCGCCATGTCGATTGCACCAATTGCGCAGATGACAGCACCCCGACGCCCGCTCATGCAGGTATATGTGTACATTTTTTCCCAGAGAGTCGAAGTGTCAAAGGGGTCCTGTCCGATAAGGAGGTCTTTCATCCCTAATGCCATCGTATGACTGCTCGGGGATTCAATGGCGGCTTTAGCGAGCCATGGACCCGTATCGGTTTCCCCTATGCCTGTAATGCCCTCATCCGTGTGAACGAGTACTACTATATCATCTTGTGATGAGGAGGTTGCATCCTTGCGAAGGTCAGGTGCCACCAATACAAAACACTCAATATCAGTAATTTTCATTTGTACCTCACTATATAATTTTTTATGTTCTTTTTATTAGTTAATAGCATAATATAGTAAAAAAAGCCCAGATATTGAATATGCTCGTTTAATTATTATAAGAAAATGCTTTCATTTTTAATATTTTACAGTTTCCTTAATATTATATAGTAAACATAATCAAAAATCAAGTGATTTTAGAAAAATCCTTTTTTTATATATAAAAATATATTATTAAGCAAGTTTTGATAAGTGTGACACTCGTGGAGCAAATTGTGTAAACTGGTTTTAAAAACCGGGTTTTTTTGAGAATTTGTCTCAGTTTTGTATCAATTTGTATCAATTTGTATCATTTTTTGGAATGATTTTGAGACGATGAGACAATTAAGTTTTTAATTATCAAGAGATTACATTATTTGTCTCACTTTTTTTATTTAATGCGATGAATTTTCGTTTTTTTGCTGATATTTTTTTGTGTTTCATAATTATGTTATGTTATATTAGTAATATATTATTCATTGTTCGTGTATTTAATAACAAATATAATATAATATATTTTTCGAGGGAAGTCAAGGGAAATTTTGTGTGATTATAAATTAATTTAGAGTTGTGATTGATTTTTTGATAATTTCCAAACCGGATAGTGTTTACTATTTTGGGGCAGAAGCCCCATGATGTTACGCCCTGTGTAATGAAACCCAGGGCGATCGATTGGAAAACAAAGAGGGCGAACACATAGGTTCGCCCCTACATTTGGTTGAAAGAGATTATTTAGGACATTTTGTGGGAACACCTTCGCCAACAGAAATTTACGCCCTGGGTAATGAAACCCAGGGCGATCGATTAATTATGGGTAATGAAACCCAGGGCGATCGATTTTTTTAATGGTTAGTAATGATATTTGGTTCTTCTCCAAATTAGTTGCAATAAAAAGATAAAAAATAATTAGTCGTCCCTGAAAAACATAGTTTTAAACTTCAAGACAGGGAAATAATTATGCAGTATTAACATTTCTTCGAAAATTGATGAAAACTGATAAAACGGTTTGACTTTTAAAGGGAAGCTTCTTTTTTCCCCTAACTAAAGTTAGGGGTTAATGATCCCCTAACTAAAGTTAGGAGTTAATGATCCCCTAACTAAAGTTAGGGGTTAATAAGCCATAGGCTTATTAATAAGCCTGAGGCTTATTAATGAAATTTATACCAATTAACAAAATAATTATAAAAAGATTGTAAAATTATCTAATTTAAATTGTGGTTGATTTTTTTCTAAAAGTTTAATAAATTTCAACAATTATGAAAACAAAAAATATTTCTTCAAGAGAACGGATGCTGTCGGTTTTAAATTTTCAGGAACCCGATTATATCCCCTGCTGTTTTATGATATTTACTGCTTTGAGAAATCGGTGTAAGAATGAATATGATTTTATTGAGCGGCAGTTGGGACTTGGTCTTGATGTGAGGGTAAATCTTCCCGAGTTTACACCCCGCTTTCATCGGGATGTATCGTTCAGAGAGTGGAAACACCATCCATCAGGAGAAAGATACCCGCTCATTAATCGCGAGTATCTGACGCCAGAGGGGGTTCTTTCTGCGGCTGTAAGGAAGGTTGAAGATTGGCCCCACGGTGACCATCTTCCACTGTTTGATGATTATGTCACTCCGCGGTCTGAGAAATTTCTGATCACAGAAAAATCCGATTTGATAAAGTTAAAATATCTGCTTTTACAACCATCAAATAAAGAGATACGCACATTTCGAAAAGAATCAAAAATGATAAAAGAATTTGCTTCTGATAAAGGTCTTCTTGTCTGCGGCGGCTGGAACTCATGGGCAAAGAGAAAAGACGATGAAATTTATGGACTGATTACGGGACTATGGGAATAGATGCGCTGATGTGGCTCTGCGGGGCTGTGAAACCTCTTTACTGGGCTTATGATGAATCCGATTTTCTCGAAGAATTAATTGAAATGATTGCCGTCTGGAATAGAAAGAGAATGGAGATATATCTCGATGAAGGCGTTGATTTATTAATAAAAAGAGCATGGTATGAAAGCACGGATTTCTGGTCACCTGCACTGTATGAGCGTTTTATAGCACCAGTATTGAAAAAAGATGTCGAATTGACACACCAGGCAGGAGCGAAGTTCGGATATATTATAACCAGCGGGATGATGCCGCTTATGGAGAATTTTATCGATATTGGTATAGATGTTATAATTGGAGTTGACCCGGTTCAGGGCAGGGGAACCAACCTTAGTATTTTAAAGGAAAAAGCAAATGGTAAGGTCTGCCTCTGGGGAGGGATAAACGGATTTTTAACAGTAGAGAAGGGAACGGAGGACGAGGTTAGATATGCCGTTGAAAATGCTTTAAAGATTCTTTCAAAAAAGAGCGGATTTATACTCTCGCCTGTGGATAACGTAACAGAAGATGCAGAAATCACGTGGAGAAATGTGGATGTACTTATCAAAACATGGAAAGGTTTTAGAGGTGGATAAGTTGATTGGAATAATGGTTTTTACTTACTTCTTTTGAAAAAGAAGTAAGCAATCCGAAGGACCCGCCTATGGCGGGGAAAACTTTAAATTATATCTTATTCATCCCGAATATTCGGGATGAATAAGATATTGTTATAATGATACTTTTTTACCATAAGCGGAGCTTACTTTCTTTTCTGAAGAAAAGTGTTTACTTTTCGTGTTTTACATTTACTTCTTGAAACCAACTTATTTAATGTCTTTTTACAGGTTTTCCTCTATTCAGGAAAAAGCTCTCAAGTTTATCGGTATATTGTGAATATGCGGTTTCCTCTCCAACAGGAACAAGAATTAAAGGGGATTTAATATTTGTATATTTTGAATTTAGGTAAAAGTGCGTTTCTGGTATAATGAATTTTTCATTTACAAATTCGTAATTATATACTTGACAAACTTAAAAGGAACTTTTATTAAATAAGATTAGTTTAAGAAAATGTAAAAAGATTTAAAAAAATACTTGACAAATTAATAATTTTTACCGATATTATATATGAAAAAAATAGACCCAACCTCGAAAGAGAAAAAAGGGTCTAAAAAAATACAGGCCCAACCCCGAAAGGGAAAATAGGGCCTTTTTATTTATCTTTTTTCAGTCTTACTTCATTAGCAATATCATCAATTATCAAAAGTCTATCACAATTATTTTTAAGGTCCGGAGAAAGAGAACTCCTAAACGCTACAATCTCTATTCTTTTACCTAAATCCATAACTGTTTTTACTGCTTCCACATAATCACCATCACCACTTATAATTACACCCAGTTCAAAAGCATTTTGATAAGCCATTTTTAATAGCATTGTTGCAAGGGAAACATCGACACCTTTCTCTTTTGGTTTTCCTTTATCGTAATGTAATTCTTTGGTTATGACTACTATTCCAAAATGTTTAAGTTTATCATAAAATTTAATTTGTGCTTCAGAAGGTCTTTTAGGGATTGAACCAAAATAATAAGCTCTAATTACATTTCTTTCAGAACTAATTATTGTAATAAGAGAATATATATCTATTTGCCATTCCTCTTTAATTATTTTCTCTGAATAAAATTTACTTGAATGAAATAAATTGCTTCCATCGATAAAAATCATAGTATTTGGTTTAGATATTACACCAAAACTTTGAAATATTCCCATAAATTATCTCCTTAAAAAATTTAAAAAGTATTTTACTTTTTCTTTTTATCCTCTTTTGGTGGTTTAATTTTTAATAACTCTTTAATAACTTCTATTGGTTTAAGGGGATAAAGAGAAAGTGGTTTATCTTTTCTTTTCTTATTTTTTTTATTAATAATAATTTTTTGTTAAAAATCATTTAAATCCTCCTAATACAAATCATCCGTTACTTCTAATATAACAATCCACTTTTTAGGCATTCCTTTGGTTAGGTTATGCAGGATTTGTTGTATTTGTTTTTCGGTTAGTGGTTTTTTCATTTTTAATCTTCTAATATATCCTCAAATTTGACTTTTTTACTTTTAAATTTTTTCCCTGAATTATCTTCTTTAAATCTAAATCGGATTTTTTTACCAGAACCTATTTTCTTCCATTCATTTTTATCAGTAATTTTTTTACCTTTAATTTTAAAGACAAAAGATATAACTTCTCGTTGTTTAGGTTGTAATTTAATGTCTTCTGGACGAACAATTAACCACTTGTTATATGATTTAACTAATTCTACATCATCAAATTCCACATCATAATCACGAACTGTTATAAGCATCAGACCTTTATTATTAAAATGAACTATCAATTTCAATAGTATTTCATTAATATCCTTAAATTCATTTGGTTCAGGCAATCTGAGTTTTTTAATGGATAATTTTACAGAATACCTACCTCTGAAATAAGTTATAATAAAAGTCAAAATAACAATAAAAAGAGTAATAACAGATATGATTAATCGCCAATCTATTTTTAAAAGCAAGTTATAATCCATTTTTTTACTATTATTATATTTTATCTGATTTCGCTTTAAAATATCTGCTTATTAATTAGATATATCTAATTTCTCATATCCAGTCGATTTGTTAAGAAAATAAGAAGCTGTTTGGAAAGGATAGCTCCTTGCAGCTTCCTTGAAATTTCTCGGAGAATGATTTTTGTCACCATAGAATCTTATATTCATAGCTCTAAGGCCTTTATACTTATTTTTGTATATTGCAACTATTTCATTAAGCTTATCTTTTTCTTTGTATGGAGTATAAACAAAAAAAGAAATATAGTTATTTCCAACCTGTTTTCCTATTTCTTCATATTCTAAGGTGCTTCCTGTTATTCTTTTTCTTTCAGCTGCAAGTCTTTCTTTTTTCATTTTATCTGCTAATTTTTTCGAATAATAGTTAAATTTAGTCTTATATTTAGGATTATCAGGATAAAGTGAAAGTAATTCTTGATATAGTATTTTATTTTCTTCTAATTTACTTGCTGGTATAGTCTTAAGTTCCTTTAGAATTTCTTGAGACCTTTCTTTCTTTCTAATTTCTTCCAGCTTGGTTTTTGCGAGCTTATTAAATTCTGATAATTCATGGTCATCGCTTACGAGGTCGAGGTATTTATTTGTTTCGGAAATAACTTGTTGATAATTATTATTATCGTATGCTAACTGAATTTCTTCTAATATAATAGATTTATTGGCTTTAAAACGAGTAATTTGTTCCTGAAGTTTTTTTTCAGCGAGTAGTTTTTCTTTTTCATGATGACTAATGCCTGTAAGCACACTAAATAATACTAATAACACTAATATTGAAATGAGTCGTGCTTTCACTGATAAAGATTTTCCTGTTTTTTCGGATACATATTCTCTAACTGGAGGGAGTAGAAAAAGGGATATAGCTATTAAGGGTATGGCTGGAACTGGATCAATGAAAAGAGATATAACACCTGCCAAACTAAAAAGCACGCCAAATACCCAATTTAATGTTAGAAATAAATACTTCATTGTAATTTACCTTCTTTAAATCTCATTCATACAAATATTTTTCACTTCTTCACAGTCAAATATTTTTTTATTTTTTCTTTTTTAAAATATAACCACTAAATTAATTTTAATCAATATATTTATCAAATTAAATATATTTAAATCGAATCCTGAATGGGAATTGAACCTGAGCAAAGTACACACGAATATTTGGGGACATAATAACTTATTTGTTTTTATTTTTTAGTTTTCTTACCCGTTTTTTTAGTAGAAAAGGGCGGGTAAACCCGCCCCTACGCTCTGTTGGTGACAACACCAAGATAATGGACACGCCCAAAGGACAAGCACATAGTTTAATTGTAAGGACAGAACACTGTTCTGTCCCTACATCTAATCTCTTTAATCTGTGTAATTCGTGGTTCTATTTTCGAGATAAACAACGTATGGATTCCTCCCGCATACTGCGGGAGGACTGACAAGGGAGACGGGAATGACAGGGGAGACAGGAATGACAGTTTTTAAATGATATTTCTGATTATTTTTTAAAAAGTATTTTTGTGAAACTCTATTATTTACAGAAATTTTGTAAATTTTTATAAAATTGAAATAATTTATACACTCTATAATTGAGTGGTTAATTTATTGTAAGAATATATAAACAAAGATCCTGAAACAATACTGAATAAACTTCAGCACAGGGTGCAGGATTTTCGGAATCTATTATTTGCTATGTTTTAGATGCTGAAATAATACTGAATCAAGTTCAGCACAGGATTCAGCATGACAGATAGTCTGACCGTTTAATTAAAGTGGCAATCTCACGCAAATTTGCTAAATCTTTAAAGTTTAATATATTTTTTGTCCTAAAAAAATAAATTTTGCTTGCATAAGAAATAAAAAAAGTTAATTTTAAAAAAATAAATATAAAAATTCATAACAGTGGATATTGTTCTTCTATGAATGAGACTATATTAAAAATGGAACGAATCTGTAAAAGGTTCCCCGGTGTGAATGCGCTTGAGGATGTTTCATTGGAGGTAAAGCGGGGTGAGGTTCACGTTCTTCTTGGAGAAAATGGTGCCGGGAAATCTACATTGATGAAGATTCTCACCGGGGCATACAGCAAAGATAGCGGAAAAGTTTATTTTAAGGGGAAAGAGATTTCCATAAGGAATCCAAGAGAAACACTCGATATAGGAATAAGTATGGTTTACCAGGAGTTGAATCTTGCTTCCTCCCTTACAGTGGCAGAGAATATATTTCTTGGGAACGAGCCACTGCGGAATAAGTTTATCGGAGTAATAAACAGGTCAGAAATTAAAGAAAGATGCGAAAAAATTTTAGTTGAACTTCACATATCCCTTGCACCACAGAAAAAACTACAGGAACTTGGAGTAGCACAACTTCAAATGGTCAGTATAGCAAAGGCATTTTCGTCAAAAGCAGAAATTATGATTCTTGATGAACCTACCGCTTCTCTCCAGGAAGAGGAGATTGATGAACTTTTCAGTTTGATAAATAAACTTAAAAAGAGCGGGGTATCTTTTATATATATTTCACATCGTATGGAGGAAATCCCTTTAATAGGTGACAGGATAACGGTCTTAAGGGATGGTAAAAAGGTAGAAACAGTTGACTCAAATACACCTGTTGAGGTTTTGATAAGGATGATGGTGGGAAGAGAACTCAAAGAACTTTTTCCAAAAGAGACCGTGGATATCAGCGAAGAGGTTTTGAGAGTAAAAAATTTAAATAGAAAAAATAGTTTGTTTAATATAAATTTTTCATTAAGACGCGGAGAGATTCTCGGGCTTGCCGGGCTTGTGGGTGCGGGAAGAACAGAATTAGCACGTGCGATTTTTGGAGCGGAGCCGGTGGATTCGAAAGAGATATATATTGACGGTAAATATGTCGAAATAAACAGCCCAACTGATGCGATATCTTCCGGGATTGCATATCTCAGCGAAAACAGAAAATTGTTCAGTTTAGCACTATCGATGTCTATTTTCTCAAATATAACTATGCCCAGTCTCAAGGAGTTTTGCATAGGTCCGGTTTTAAGGTTAAGGAAAGAAAGAGAGGTTTCCAAAAAATTTATGGGTAAACTTTTTATCCGTGCTACGAGTGTAAAGCAGAAGGTCAAGTTTTTGAGCGGTGGCAATCAGCAGAAAGTTGTTCTCGCGAAATGGCTGTGCAGTAAAGCAAAGATTTTCATATTTGATGAGCCCACCATAGGAATCGACGTCGGGACTAAAACCGAGATATACAAACTTATCAATTTACTTGCAAAAGAAGGGGCAGGAATTGTTATGATTTCTTCTTATCTTCCTGAACTACTTGCAATTTCTGACAGCATTATCGTTTTGAATAAGGGCAGAATTAAAAAAGAATTCAAAAGAGAAGAAGCAACTCAAGAAAATATTTTATATTATGCAACGGTTTAATTTTAAAGGGAAATGAAAATTAGCATAAAAAACACAGAGGGTTTGAAAAGAGCGAGAGAGATAATCCAGAAACTCGCATCTCTTTTAAGTTTAATAATAATGGCTGTTATTCTTTCTGCTCTTTCACCTTATTTTTTAACCGTCGATAATATTTTTAATATTGGGCTTCAGATGGCAGTGATAGCGATTATGGCGATAGGTGAAATGATGGTAATAATTTCGGCGGGTATCGACCTTTCTGTAGGCTCTGTTCTTGCGCTGTCGGGCGTAACTTCCACTCTTATGCTTGTTAATGGGATGGGGATTTTTCTATCTGTTTTGGTTGGTGTTCTGACCGGTACACTGTGCGGATTTATAAACGGCGTATTGATTTCTTTTGGAAGGATTCCCCCATTTATTGCGACTCTGGGAATGATGGGAATAGCAAGGGGGCTTGCTCTTATTATTACTGGTGGAATCCCTATTTTTGGTCTGCCGGATTCTTTTTCATTTTTAGGAGGAGGGCGAATTCTAAATGTTATTCCTTTTCCGGTCGTTATAGTTGTAATACTCGCTCTTATCGGGCATTTTATTCTCGCATACACCAGATTTGGAAGATATACTTATGCTGTTGGCAACAATGTTGAGGCGGCGAGGCTTTCTGGCGTGAACATAAAAAGATATCTGACTATGATTTATACATTCGGAGGGATACTTTGTGGATTTGCGGGCGTTATTCTGGCTTCGCGCTTGAGCACCGGACAGCCAACTGCAGGTACAGGATGGGAACTTGATGTTATAGCGGCTTGTGTTATTGGTGGTGCAAGTTTTTCGGGGGGTGAGGGGAATGTTGGCGGGGCTATGCTCGGGGCAATGATTATGGGAGTTTTAAGGAATGGATGTAATTTACTAAATATTTCAAATTTCTGGCAGCAGGTCTTCATTGGAAGTATCATAATTTTTGCAGTTTTTATTGACCAATACAGAAAACATAAAATGGGGGAAGGTTAACGCAGGATAAATTTCATATGATAAAATTTTGTGCATTCCCCATCGATGATTTGTCATATATATTAATATATTTATAAAAATTAAATTTTCCTTGAAAATTCGGATATTCAGAGTTATATTTTCATATAAAATTCATAATTCAAAAACTTAAAAATTGAGTATTAATGATGGATAAGGAAAAGATTGCTGAAAGAATCAAAGAGTTAATCAAGGAGTATAAATTAAAAAAGGAATCATTGGAAAACTATAAGAAGGAGTTTGAGAAGTTGGGAAAAAGTCGAAAAGTCAGAAAGTATATAGAATTGGCGGAAAACATAAATAATTCTAATAAGGATTTAAACAGTATAATACTGGAGATTTCTGAACTTGAGAAGAAATTTAAAGAATCTGAAGATTCCATCAACTGAAAGTTATAATAAAATTAAAATGTATGAACGGATTAGTAGAAATAGATATATTTAGAAAGATATTGTCAATTTTACTTCTGCTTTTAATAATTATAATTTTAGGCATTCTTGGATATACATTTATAGAAAAATACACTTTTGTAGAATCGTTATGGCAGACAGTTATCACTATATCCACAGTTGGTTTTGGAGAAGTCAGAACGATGTCAACGATAGGCAGACTTTTTTCTATATTTTTAATAATAGTAGGATTTGCGGCATTTGGATATAGTCTCACCTCTTTAACAAGAATTATAGTAGAGGGGGAAATAAAAAATGTATTTAGGAATAGAAAAATGGAAAAAAATATCAATAATTTAAAAGACCATGTAATAATATGCGGATATGGCCGCCTCGGCAAACAGGCAGCATCTGAACTGGAAAAATGGAAAAAGCCTTATGTAATTGTAGAGGCAGATGAAAATATAAGTGTTCACTTACAGGATTTTTCTAAATTGGTTGTTATCGGAGATGCTACTGAAGATGAAACATTAATAAAGGCAGGGATAAAAAATGCAATGGGATTAATTGCTGCATTAACAGATGATGTTAAAAATTTGTTTGTTACCCTGACTGCAAGGAAATTGAATCCAATTTTAACTATCGTGACCAAGGCGGAAGAAGATAGTTCAGAAGCAAAACTATTGAGTGCCGGGGCAAATAAAGTTATATCTCCTGCACGAATAGGCGGCAAAAGAATGGCTTCAATTTTGATTAATCCGGAGATTTGTAATTTCCTGGATGTAGTGATTCATGAGAAGGAGATGGACCTTTCAATGCAGGAAATGAAGATTTATAAAAATTCAATCATTGAGGGATTAGCAATTAAAGATGCTAATATCCCAAGAGAAATAAAGGTCATTGGATTGAAAAAGGAAGACGAGAGGATGATAATAAATCCCCCTTCAAACGCTGTGCTGAATGCCAATAATATATTGATAGTGCTTGGAGAAAATATTTATATTGAAAAATTGTTCGAAATGGCGAAAAGAAAAGTATGATAGGCGCTCAGATAATCTATTTGTAATTATGAAATTTTAACACCTACAATAACGACTATAGTTTTGTCAGTATTTTTATATTTTGATGCACTCAGAATTGTTTGAGTCCCGTCAGGGATTTTTGATGAGGTCTCAAAGATTTTTCTCTCAATTCTTCCCATTATGTCTTTATCTATCTCAGTAAGAATAAAATTCCTGAACTTCACCACTTTTTCATCTTCTTCGATGTAATCAAGTGTAAAAGATAAAGAATATTTTTCACCAGCAAAGACAAATGATGTAGTACTGTTTTCCTGAGATGTGATAAGGCATCTGTCTATTTTTTCAAATGTATTAAAGTCGTAAAATCCTTCTGTGAGTTTTCTGATATCTGAAAATTCGGGGGGAATGGGATTGTTGTTTACTTTTGAACATAAGAAGATCTGGACTGTAACGATAACCTGTTTAAGTGAGCGATCGTTTTTTAAAATCAGGCTGTCTATTTGTGTAATGTTGGCAGGAAAGTCCTTTACAATAATCATATTCATCTCTTTTGATTCCTGAATACTTCCCTTTTTGCTGAGGAGAGCCTTAATAAGGGGAATGAAATCTTCTGTGTGCCTGTATTTCAGTTTATAACTCTTTGAAATGACCTGCTGAATCTGAGGATATGATGTGTAATTGATGAAAATCGCAAATAATGAGACTAAAATAAATGTTTTTATTATTCTTAGCATAATTTTTGTTAAGAAAAGATTTAAGAATCCCGAATATTCGGGATGATTTATAGTTTTTTTCCGCCTAAGTTGGATTCGCTGTGGCGGAGTTTACTTTTTTTCAAAAGAAAGTAGATATTATAATAAAACATTACCAAAGTTCAATTAATTAAAATTTAATAAAAATAATATAAATTATAAAGGAAAAAATTAAATCAATCCATCTGTTTTCTTAAGAAAGCAGGAATATCAAGGTCTTCGGTATTAAAGGGATTAAAGTTTTCATTTTCCATAGTAACGGTTTCGAGTTTCCCTTTATTGATTCTCTGGAAAGTTGGTTTTTCTCTTTCCTTGATGGAGGAATTGATGTAACTAAAGTATTTTTCTTCGATTTTTTCAATAGGTTTTGATTTTTTGTTAAATCCTGCTGCGATAACAGTTACTCTGATTTCATCATTCATTTTTTCATCGATGACCGCCCCGAATATAATATTTGCATCATGTCCAGCGGCATCGAATATAATTGAAGTAGCATCGTTTACTTCAAAGAGTGACAGGTCTTTTCCGCCCGATATATTAACCAGGACTCCCTGTGAACCTTCAATTGAGATTTCTTCAAGCAGAGGGCTTGAAATTGCCTGGTTTGCTGCTTCTACCGCTCTATTTTCTCCAGATGCCACTCCCGTGCCCATTATAGCATCACCCATACCGCTCATTACTGCTCTGACATCAGCGAAATCAAGGTTTATTAGACCAGTTACCGATATCAAATCTGATATTCCCTTAGTTGCCTGATATAAAACATCATCAGCCAGTTTGAATGCAGCGCTTAAGGTAGTTTCTTTAGAACATATAGAGAGTAGTCTCTGGTTAGGAATAACAATTAGAGTGTCAACTTTTTCCTTCAGTTTCTGCAGCCCTTCATCTGCAATTTTTATTCTTTTTGGTCCTTCAAAAACGAAGGGTCTGGTAACAATAGCTACAGTCAGGATTCCCATTTCTTTTGCTATTTCGGAAATTGTTGGGCAAGCACCTGTCCCTGTTCCTCCTCCTAATCCGGAAGTAAGGAAAACCATATCAGCATTTGTTAAAGCAGAAACTACCAAGTCTCTGTCTTCTTCCATTGCTTTATATCCGATTTCTGGATTAGAGCCTGCTCCGAGCCCCTTGGTAAGATTTTTTCCAATTTGGATTTTTACCGGGGCTTTACTGGATTCAAGAGCCTGTAGGTCTGTATTTATAGCAACGAACTCAAGTCCTTGAAGGTCTGCATTTATCATTCCATTCACTGCATTTCCTCCTGCTCCCCCAACACCGAGCACCTTCATTTTTGCTCCCTTTTCAAATGATTCTTCTAATTCAAACCTCATAGTTCCTCCTTTTTAGAATATTTATTTTAAACTTATTTTTCTTTTTTACTAAAATTTAATGAATTACCTTCCCTGGCGTATTTACTTTGTTTAATGAGCAAATTTTTATTAGATTGCCACGTCGTCCCGAGTACTCGGGGGAATGACATGTTTTGTGTTTTTTATGTCTTATAACTTAATTTTTTTTTAACCAAATGGCATTTATTTATGTTATTATTTATGTGTCACTGCATAATGCTAAAAGAATTCAGTTATCCATTTTTTCATTCTGTTTAAGATATTATGAAATAATTTTGTATCATCTTCGTGATATTCAATGTTAGAGTCATATTTTTTTTTCAGTCCGTAAATAGTTAATCCGACGCCAGTGGCAAATATAGGGCTTTTAGCAACTTCGACAAGCCCTCCGAAACCGATTGGGTCACCGATTTTAACCGGCATATCAAAAATCTGTTCAGCGAGTTCAACAGTTCCATCAAGAAGTGCACACCCACCCGTTACAACAACGCCAGCAGTAAGCAAATCCATATAATCACTCTTTTTTATTTCTCGAAGCGCTAAATAGAAAATTTCCTCCATTCTTGGCTGGACGATGCTTGAAATAACGGAGTTTGAGACTTCTCTTGGCTGTCTTCCACCAATCCCCGGCACTTGAACAAATTCATCCTTAGGAACCTTTTTTGTAAAAGCACACCCGTAATTTAGTTTAATCTTTTCAGCCTGGTCAATGGGAGTTCTAAGTCCCAGAGCAATATCATTTGTAACATTTTTACCACCCAATCCGATAACAGCGGTGTGTCTTATGCTTCCTTCAAAGAAAATAGCAACATCAGTAGTACCACCACCAACGTCAATAAGTCCAACCCCGAGTTCTCTTTCATCATCTCCCAAAGCAGCATAACTTGAGGCAAGTGGCTGAAGTACAAGGTCGTTGATTTTAAATCCGGCTCTATGAACAGATTTATAAATATTTTGAGCAGATGTAACTGCGCCTGTTACAATGTGTGCATCCACCTCAAGTCTTATACCAGACATCCCAATTGGGTCTTTAATTCCATCCTGGTCGTCAACTATATATTCCTGAGGGATAATGTGGATTATTTCTCTGTCCATTGGCAGTGATAAAGCCTTTGCTGCGTCGATTGCTCTATCGATATCCTCATTTAAAATTTCGTTTCCATTTCTTGAGACTGCAACTACACCTCTGCTGTTGAGGCTTCTGATGTGATCTCCGCATATTCCGGCATAAACAGATTCAATCTCTATACCCGCCATAAGTTCTGCGGATTTCGCTGCTTTCTGGATTGAACGAACAGTTTTGTCAAGGTTTATCACCACACCCCTTCTTAACCCATCTGATGGATGTGTTCCAACACCAATAATATTTAAATTCTTGTTGGCGCTTACTTCTGCTATTACAACCGCTATTTTGGTTGTCCCGATGTCAAGCCCAACGATAAAATCATTATCTGACATTTTTTCACCCTTTTTTATTTTTGTCTGTATAATAAAAAATTATTTAAATAAAGAAGAATG
>JAUWXV010000160.1 GCA_030616165.1 bacterium
ATCGTCCTTCCCGGATACGAGCAGAACTTCAATCTTTTCTGGTATGAATAGGTCAAAGAATCTTTTGTTATCCTCTTCGAGCAAATCGGTCTCAATTTCTACAAACCCGGAAATAAGACCTGATATTTCCGGAATTACTGAAAATGTGATAATTCCAGAAGACCTTTTGTCGATGCTGATGGTTCTTTGAGCGGTTCTTCTTCCACCCAGGTAAAGATTAACTATTAAATCACTGACTGGTTTCTCCATAAAATTTGATATTACAGTTTCGATTTCAATTTCTTTATTTTTTTGTAGTATCTGATTTCTTAATCTGACATTTTCAATACTGATATTGTCTTTTTTAGATTGACTGTCAGTGAGAATAAATAGTTTTGTTCTGCCGGGGGCTTCCGGAATTATTTTTCTTTCTTCTTTATTGCTGAAGTTTGTGTTTTGCAGGTCTGTGCAAACAAAAATCTCTTTATTATAGTTTTTTGATTCAAATAACAACTCTTCAGCGTCGTCAATAATCTTGTTTAAATCGGCTGATAAATAGGATGGTTTTGAATCCTTAATTAACAGCATAGATTTATTTTTATCAAAAACTGGATTCATAGATTTTAATCTTTCTGATTCTGAAACAGAAGTAATATAAATCTGGTCATTTTTCTGGAAACTCTTAATAATCTCATCGGCACAACTTTTAATATTGTCGTAGAATTGTTCATTTCCGCCTCCAACCATAGAACTTAAAGAATTATCAAGTATTATTACTGCTGAAGTTTTAATATGGTTACCTATTTTACCTGCTGATGTTTCCTTCAAGGCTGGACGACTGAAGGCAATTATTATCAATAAAATTATGAGTGTGCGTAAGATAAGGAGGATGAGTTGTTGAATTCTTAACTTTTTTATTCTTTTGCTCTCTAAAATTTTTAAAAATCTAAGAGAACTGAAATTGATTATCTCTTTTTTTCTTCTGGTAAGAAGATGAATTAAAATGGGGATACTTGCTAATGCTATTCCATAAAGTATTATGGAATTCAAAAACGCCATAGATTGTTTTTTTACCCTTTATTTAAATCGAAAATTTTCGAGTTATTAATAAACTATCTGTCAAATCCTTTTAAATTTTACTATTTCCTTAACATTCCAGATAATTTTAAGATGTTAATTTCTCCAATTCTTTGATTAATTCTTTGGCTCTCTTTATATCCTCTTTAACAAGAGTTAATGAAACTGCTTCAGAAAATGCAGAGTTAATCTGTTTAAATTGGAACGGTTTTGAAATAAATATTATAGCACCTTCTTTAATGAAGTCAACGGATTCTGCCTCTTTATAAGCACTTAATACAATTATTGGAACAGGCTTTGTTTTTATGATATGTTTAATTACCTGGAGACCGGAGGCTGAAGGCATCATATAGTCGGTAACAACAATATCAAAAGGGGTTTTTTTGCTGATTGATTCATCAAATAGTCTGATAGCTTCAGCACCATCCTGTGCCTCAGTGATTATCAATTCTGTCTCTATATTTTTAGAGACCTCTTCTATGGTCTCTTTCATAAAACTTCTGAAATCCTTGTCATCATCTGCGAATAATACACTCTTTCTTTTCATTTTTTCCCTCGAAAAATATGTATAATACTATATAATAAATTAATTAAACTAATTTTAAAAGTCAATTATATTTTAAAAAATAATAAAATATAAAACCGGATACTATGACCTTAACGAAATTAAGATTTTCAATTTTTTCCTTGAATTAAATGAAATTTAGTTTTATAATTATAATGAAATATTTAACCCGAATAATTCTTAAATATTTGTTACATTAAATTTATTTCTAATAAAAACTATGCATTATATCGGTAAGCAAATAATAACATGTCATTGCGACCCCGAGAACTCGGGGCGAGTACTCGGGACGACGTGGTTTCTTAATCCCGAGACCTCGGGGCAATCTCATCTTAAAATACTGATGTTAATAGTACTTATGCAAATAAATTTAAATTTGCCTGAGAAATATAAATTTTTATTTTTTTATTTCAATTTTTTATGACTCATAAGGTCCATAAATACTTGTCATTGCGAGGAGTCCCGAGAATTCGGGACGATGTGGCAATCTCATCTCAGAAATCTCTATATTTTATTAAATTAGTAAAAATAATAAAAATGTTCTTGTATTTACGAATATATATTGTTATATTTATAATATAATATTATTAACAATAACAATCAGAAACTTGTTTATATTTCGATGAACTCTAAAAAATTAACCTTCTGAATGAATTTTTAATAAATATTTACTTTTAGCATGAAAATAAGTAAAGGCATAAAGGCACAGATTTTCAGAGAAAGATGTAGGGACAGAACAGCGCCTGCACACTGTGTTCTGTCCTCACAATTTTGATGGCGATGGTCTTCCAGCATTAAAGTCAATATTTATGTAAATAATAGGATTTTATCATAGTGATAATCTTTATTGTTCTATTTTTTAACAATTTACACATTTTTCAGAAAAAAAAATTGTAATTTTTTTGAAAATAATAAAAAAAATATTTTCGTAAACCCTTGTAATGCATAGAATAATGAACAATGCAAATTTTTTATTAATATAAAAAAATGATAAAAATGATAATTTTTAATCATTCTTTATCACAAAATGATAAAATATTCTCACAAAATGATAAAAATTTATCAAAATAATAATCTTGAAAATGAAAAATATATTATCTTTCAAATTAATAAAAATAGTTTTTATCTTTTTTCTAATTGGCAAAATTAATATATTTGCCACTCTGACATTATCGCCTGATATGGAGAGAATTTTTCTTAATGGACTTGATCGACTGTTCAGAGATGATTTTGCAGGTGCAATGGAAAAATTCGATTCACTTTGCGTAATCGAACCTGAAAACCCATTTGGGTATTTCTGTAAGGCATTTGGTTGTGACCTCATTATGGATGAGTATAGGAATTTGAATTTTATGGATGAATTCAATGAGGCAGCAAGTAATGCTATTGAAAAAGCGGAAATATTAGAGAAAAAGGAAAATCCCTCTGCAGAAGTATATCTTTTTTCGGGAGGTGCAATAGGCATAAGAGGTGTAAGAAGAGCTATGCTTGGGAACTGGGTGGGTGCTTTTCGTGATGCTTTAAAAGCTGCTGATAAGGTCGAGAAATGCCTTGAAATAGACTCTACTTTGTATGACGCTTATCTTGGGCTGGGAACTTATCATTACTGGAAAAGTATCAAAACAAAAATATTATGGTGGCTTCCGTTTATTGGTGATGAAAGAGAAAAAGGTATCGAGGAAATTAAGATTTCTGTAAGAAGAGGGAAATTTACTGAAATACCAGGAAAATTGGGTCTTTTAAGAGTCTATATCGAAGAGAAAAATTATAACGAAGTATTAAGAATTGCTGATGAGTTGATAAAAAGGAATAATAATTTGCACCCTTTGTGGTTTAAAGGTTATGCTTATGTTTATATTGAAGAGTGGGAGAGAACCATTGATTTGTATAATGAAATACTCAGGAGGCTTAAAGAAAAAGATTTCTATGGAGTAGAAGGTGAAATCGAATGCTGGTATTATTTGGCATTGTGCAATTATAAAATCGGAAAAATCGAAGAAGCAAAAAGATATCTTAATATGATTTTACCTTATAAAGGTAAAGTCGAAACAAGAATTTATTTTTACGAAAATTATATTGATTCCGCCGAGAAACTATTAAGAAAAATAAATAAAAATAATTAATTATCTTATTGTTATAGTTATTTTCTTACCATTGTAATATGCCTCATATCTTTCACCTTTCTGTTATAGTTTTTTAGTAATTTTTCATAGGATAAAGAAAGAAAGTTCTTAATTACATTTAGAAATCTTTATTATGATAACAAAAGAAGAATAAATATTTAAAGGAGTTTATTTGATAATGGATTCTTTTAAAGGGAAATACGCTCTTATAACCGGTGCCTCCAGCGGAATAGGATATGAGTTTGTTAAACTATTTGCAGAGGACGGTTCAAATCTTATAATCATCTCCAGAAACGAAGAGAGGTTATTAAATATCAAGAGGGAAATAGAGAATGAACATAAAGTAAATGTATTAGTACTTGCAAAAGATTTAAGCAAAAGAGAGGCACCAGAAGAGATATGCAATCAGTTGGAAGATGAAAATATTCCCGTGGATATTCTTATAAACAATGCGGGAGTTGGATATCATGGAAACTTTTCAGATACGGATTTAGAGAGACAGCTTAAAATGATTCAGTTAAATGTATTATCTTTGGTGCGCCTGACCGGTTTATTATTACCCTCAATGATTAAAAAGGGATATGGGAAAATCCTTAATGTAGCCTCAATGGCTGGATTTCATGGAATTCCTCTTCACAGTATTTACAGCGCAACGAAGGCGTTTGTTTTGAATTTTAGCGAATCTATTGCGTATGAACTTAAGGGAACAGGGATTACGGTAACCTGTCTCTGTCCCGGACTGACAAAAACAAATTTCTTTAAGAGTGCTGATATGGAGAATGCAAGATTATTGAGGTTTGGTCTTATGGGGGCTGATAAGGTCGCTAAAATCGGATTCGATGCTTTAAGAAATAATAAAACTACCGTTATTCCGGGATTAAGAAACAAATTTATTATATTTCTGGAAAGGTTAAGTCCGAGAAAGATAATAATCAGAATATCAAAAATGCTTCACGAAAAATAATTTGTCTAATATTTAAATTAACAACTTTTAAAAAAGCCGCAAAATGACCATTAATAAAATATAATATAGAATATCGATTATGATGGTAGACGTAAGATTCCGAAGATCCTGAACCCTGTCCTGAACTTGTTTCAGGATCTACTTGATTCAGTATTGTTTCAGAATCGGAATGACAGGCAGTGTTACTGTTATCATAACAAAAGTTACGGTTATGACATAAAAAAATTAACTCTTATAAGATTAAATGGTAAAAGTAGAGACACACCATGGCGTGTCTCTACATAAATTTATATTTTACAATATTGTCATTCCCACGAAAGTGAGTATTGCACAACACCTCTGTGTCATTTCGACCGAAGTCTCCCCCCCCGCAAATGCGGGGGGGAGACGAAGTGTCCTCCGAAGGCGGATCCGCCTTTGGCGGAGAGAAATCTCAAACAATTAAACTCATGCTGGCGAAGGTGTTCTTCACCTTCGCAAGAAGAAATGTTGATTATATATGGTAGGTCAGACATTCTTGTCTGACCATAATGACCGAGGGACACACATGAATGTCTGTCCTACCAAAATTTACCAAAGTTCAATTATACAAGAACCTCAACTTATACTAATTGTGATAAATTAAATTATTGGATTTAATATGTTCGGAATTCATATACTTGATATTTTAATCCTGGTTCTATATATATTTGTGATGATAGGGATAGGGTATTTTACAATGAAGAGGATAAAGAATCAGGAAGATTTTTTTATGGGTGGCAGGGCATTTGGTAAAATTATCCAGACATTTGCCGCATTCGGGACAGGAACAACAGCGGACAGCCCAATCAGCACAGCAAGAAATACTTTTACGGGTGGGATATCGGGAATATGGACATCTTTAAACTGGCTTTTCTGCACTCCTTTTTACTGGATTTATGGTGTGTGGTACAGGAGGATGAGATATATAACATTAGGGGATTTATTTGAGGAAAGATACAACTCAAAAGGACTTGGGGCTTTTTATGCAGTTTATGGAATAGTGTTTTTTATGGTATATCTCTCTTTGGGGTTTTCCGCCATCCAAAAGACCGTTACTGCAATTACTCCTAAAAGTGAATATGAATTAACAGTCCAGGAAAAGAAAGAATATGAAAGTTTCAAAAAGCTCAAAGAATTTGAATCTTATGATTATGAAAGTCTTACGCCTGAACAAAAAAACGAACTTGAAACATTAAGGGATTTAAATCCAAAGGGTTTGTTTTCTTATATAGACCCGAATATTCTTACGATAATCTTAGGGATAATTATATTGGTTTATGGTCTTTCGGGGGGGCTTGCTGCCGCTTATTTTACAGATTTAATGCAGGGAATCTTAATCATTTTTCTTTCTTTTATTATAATTCCCTTTGCTTTTAGAGAGATAGGTTCAGTATTTGGTGGGAGTAGTGTTCATGATGTTATGAGAATAATGCACGTTAATTTACCCGCAGAATACTTTGACATATTTGGTTCTTCTTATGCCAGTGACTTTACGTGGTATTACGTGATGGCTTTGGTTGTGATGAATCTTATAGGAATAGTTGTTCAGCCGCATAATTTATCAACAGGGGGAGGTTCTGCAAAGGATGAACTGTCTGGAAGAACCGGATATATGGTTGGAAATCTTTTAAAAAGATTTTGTACTATACTTTGGAGTTTTACCGCCCTTACAATAATAGTTCTTTATTCAGATAAGATAAGCGACCCTGACCTTGCCTGGGGATATGCAACAAAAAATCTTTTAGGGCCGCTCGGGATTGGTCTTGTCGGCTTGATGATGGCTGCACTTTTTGCCGCGATGATGTCGAGTTCCGATTGTTTTATGATTTCCACTTCTGCTTTACTTGTCCATAATATTTACAGACCTTTTATTGGTAGAAAGACTGAAAAACACTATGTCTTTATTGGAAGAATAGCGGCGCTGTTGGCTATTGTTGGGGGGATATTTTTTTCTATTTATTATCAGAATATTTTTCAGCAGTTGAAAGTTGCGTGGGAATTAAATATAATTTTTGCAGCATCATTCTGGGCAGGGATGTTCTGGAGAAGAGGCACAAAAATCGGAGCCTGGTGCAGTATAAGTATATCTGCTCTTTTGTTTTTTATACTTCCAGCCTTGGTTCCCGCATTAGTTCCCGGATTGAGAACAAATCAGAAATTCCTTGCTGTAACAGAACCGAAAGAGATTGTAAGATATTATGAAGCGTCTGAATTTGATGTTAGAAAGAGAGAAATGGAGATAAAAGATTGGGAGAAGAAATTTAACATAGGGGAACGGGTCGGTGAAAAGCCTTCACCGGTTATAAGGGGTGAAACTTTAAAAAGGACTGTAAAGCCGCTGGGTCAATCTATATACTGGACAAAGGGAATAAAGACGCACGAAGATGGGAGAAAAGAGGGACAGGGTTTTTTAAATCTGGAGATGATTTTTCTTGGTTTTATTGGTATTGACTTGAAAAAACTGCCCAATCCTATGATAGAAACTCTCCGACTGCCTTTTAGAATTATTATACCTTTTCTTATTCTAATCCCGATTAGCCTTTTTACCCCCGTGACAGATAAAAAAATTCTTGACAGATTTTATGTTAAGTTAAAAACCCCGGTGAACAAAAATCTGGCAAAAGACAGGGAAGAAGTTGAAAAATCATACAAAAATCCATCACGCTTTGACCACCTGAAAATGTTCCCCAATTCGCGGTTTGAATTTACAAAATGGGATAAGACCGATATTATAGGATTTGCTCTCGGATTTTTAGGAGTATTTTTTATCATTTTACTCACAATTTTTATTGTGAGTATTGGAGCGTAGGTTAATATTGATGAAGAATTCTCATCGATGATGCTCTGGAAATGTTCGGGCTTAAAAATCGGAAATGCTTTAAAAAGAACAGGATATGCCTATTAAAAAATTTTTCGAAAGTCTTTAGGTATTGCGATTTTTGAAGATTTTGAAATTATAGATAAATTTATTTAAATAGGGGAGCAATCGGGTTTTTATCTATCGAAATATATGTTTTTTCCTGTAGCGGATATGGGAATACCCATAACAACATCCCATTCCACAAGACCCATTTTTCGTGCGGCGACCCCGATTCTATACATTATGCGATTATCGACATTAAGAATACTTGCTGTTTTAACCGCAGAGCCGATTGCTATACCAAGGTCAAGCAGTCTGAATGCGCATTGTGGACCCTTGAATTCAGAATCGACTGGGAGAGCATTGTCGCGCTCAATACAGGTTTCGAATCCACAACTCCCGCAGTCCAAGCCCAGATGTTCGGCATCTTTTATTCCTATTAGAATCACATAGGGAGAATTCTGGACATTTCTGCCGTTGCGGTCGAAGTTCTTTTTGCCGGATTCCTCTCCATATTTAAACATCTCATCTGCCAATCTTTTTACATCTTCTCCATCGACAATTTTTATGGAAACAAAATCCTTACCTGCTGATTTTGGGGCTGTTCTCGCCGATACTGCCATTAAATCTGCAACTATTTTTAAACTTTCCATAACATTCTCCTCACTTATAGGGTTTTGTTTAATGTTTTTTTACTAGTGCCATGTTAAATAATAAATGACATATATTTTCCTGACATTTTTTAAAATGGAAAAGTAATAAACGAAATAAAATCAACTTTTACTTTAGAACAGAAGGACAGGACAATGTCCTGTCCCTACAATATATTCAATTACA
>JAUWXV010000111.1 GCA_030616165.1 bacterium
ATAAATATTAATTATAATTGGAAATCTCCCTGAAATACCATGTGTGGCACAAGCAAGACAAGGATCATAAGCTCTAAATGCGATTTCTACCATATTAAGAATCCCATCTGAAACATTTCCATTCTTTATTAAACATCTTGCAGCTTTTTCGATGGACATGCAAATCCCAGCAGCATTATTTTGAGTTGCCACAATCAAATTGACATCTTTAAGTATCCCGTTTTCATCAGTCTTATAATGATGAAATAATGTTCCGCGCGGCGCTTCTACCACACCTATTCCTTCACTGGGCGTTTCTCTCGGAATATTTCTGATTTTTGGGCTTGTTATTTCCGGGTCGTTAGCAAGTTCAAGCATCCTCTCAGCTGCATATAATGTTTCAATAAGACGAGCCCAATGAAATGCCAGCGTAAAATGTGCCGGTTTTTCTCCAAGAGTCTTGTACATCCTCTGGTATTCAGCATCAGCAAGGGGGGTTGCCATCCCTTCTGAAACGTTCAACCTTGCAAGAGGGGCAACTCTAAATATCCCGCTATCTTCTCCATCAATAAATCCTTTCCACCCTACACTCTTTAGATAAACAAACTTAACATAAGTCCAGGGTTCTACGTGTTCGCTGATATAATTTAAATAATCCGACGGTTTAAATTTCGCTTTTTCCTTCCCATTTGGATCAACAACTCTAATATCACCATCATAAAAATTCACCTTATTGTTCTTATCCACAAGCCCCATGTAATAAGTCTTGTGAAAATATATATCACCAGTAATTAGGTCAAGATATGTTTTATTCTTTAGCACTACGTCCTCAAAAATTTGAAGAGAAAATTTGGCAAACTCCACACCATATTCAGCCGATTTTATAATTTTCTCTCTTTCTTCTTCAGTGACACCTTTAGCAACACCGCCGGGCAGTCCGAATACTGGATGAACAACCTTTCCACCCAGAGTGGTTATTATCTCTCTGCATTCGCGTCTTAATCTTAATACTTTGCCCCCGATTTCAAGACCAACTTTTGCCAATACTCCAAGTATATTCCTTTCCTTTGCAGGCGCCTGAGGACCAACAATAAAATCAGGACCCCCGAGAAAAAAGAAATGGAGAGTATGGTCTTCAAGCATGAAAGTAGAATATATTAATTCTCTTATCTTTTTTGCTGTTGGAGGTGGTTCTACTTTATATAAATCGTCCAATGCTTTTGTTGAAGCGGTGTGGTGTGCCGTTGGACAAACACCACATATCCGAGTTGTAATTCTCGGCATCTCTTCAGCAGGTCTCCCCTCACAGAATTTTTCAAATCCCCTGAACTCTGGTATTTGAAAATAGGCATGTTCTACATTTCCATCTTCATTTAAAAATATTTCTATTTTACCGTGTCCTTCAAGCCTTGTTATAGGATCTATCGTTATTCTCTCCATGTTCTTATGCCTTCAATTTTTTTCTTTTTAGTGGTGATGATGCAAGACTGAATCTGTAAAATGTCCCAATTAGGTCAGGAATAGTCTCAACGATACTCTGAATTTCCCCTTGCTCGTTAGTATCGATAATCGATGCAAGAGCAGAAAGGAATTTTGCCCCCTGGTCAATTACAGAGTCTGTAGGTCCAAAACATCCCCTGCAGGGCATATTACCTTTTATGCATCTTTCACCACATCCGGACCTTGTTGCCGGCCCAAGACATATTATTCCTTGTTCAAGAAAGCATTTTTCATCATCAGAAACTATTTCAAAGATTCTTTTCATCTCTTTTATTTTCAACTTATCAGGTTTTGTTTTATTCCTCTCACAAGTCTCACAGAGGGTTTTGTCTGAAGCAATAACTGCACCCTTAGGAGGCAGCTTCCCCTCTAAAATTGCATGTACAGCTTTCATTATGAGGTCTGGAGGAGGAGGACATCCGGGAAGGTAATAATCAACATCTACCACCCTGTCCAGAGGCTTCACTGTGTTATAAAAACTGGGAAGTTCCAACTCACCAACATCTAATTTTACCTTTTCTTGAGGATATATCTCTTCTAAATTCACCACAGAAGGAACCTTTTTATATGCCCTTTTAAAAATTTCATTTTTATTTGAGATATTTGCCAGGGCTGGAATCCCACCCATATGTGCACAGCTTCCGAAAGCCACAACCAGCCCTGATTTTTTTCTCAAAAGTTCTACTACCTCTTCCTGTTCGGATAATCTTACCGCACCATTTATAAAAGAGACCGCTATTGAACCATCTTCCATCGATTCGACATCTTTCTTTTTAAAATCGAAAGCTACGGGCCAGAATATAATATCCACTGCATCAACGACCTTAAGTATATCCTCATTTAAATCTAACACTGCCTCTTCACAACCACCACAGCTCGCACACCAGTAAAATCCTACTTTTGGTTTTTCCATATTAAACCTCCAAAACTTCTTTCCAGTTAAGAGGACCTAATTTTTTTATTTTCTCAGTTGCATCTTTTACTACTTCTGTAAATTTTTCACCTTCGGCAGCAGAAACCCACTCGAGTCGGAATCTTTCATCTTCTATCCCAAACTCACCTAAAAGTTTTTTCATCATAGAATATCGTCTGATTGTTTTATAGTTGCCTTCTTTATAATGACAGTCACCCGGGTGACAGCCAAATATCAAAACTCCATCTGCACCCTCGGAATATGCTTTCATAACAAAACTCGGGTCGACCCTCCCTGAACACATTACCCTTATAGGAATCAAGTTGGGAGGATATTCAATTCTACTTGTTCCCGCAAGGTCTGCTCCTTGATATGAACACCATCTGCATAAAAAACCAACCAGCTTTGGTTCAAAATCATTATTTACTATTATCAATCTCTCCAATTTTTAAAATTTATAAACATTTTAATGAAAAGCTCTCAACAAAGATGCTTATATTAATACACCCTCAATTTCAGCAAAGATTTGCTCATCTTGAAATCCATTTTGTCTTGCAACACCGCCTGGACAAGCAGCTACGCACGCTCCGCACCCTTTACATAACATCTCCTGAATTTCACTAACATTTTCTTCTTCATTAAAAGTGATTGCATCATAAGGGCATACACTTATACAAATCTTACATCCTGCACACAGTTTATCATCAATTACAGAATAGATAGGTTCTACTGAGTAATAATCGCCGAGAGATAGTACCCCTCCGGCAGCACCTGCACCCTGTGCAACACTATCAGGAATATCTTTTGGCCCCTGACATGCTCCTGCGATAAATATACCATCTGAATCAGTAGAAATAGGACCAAGTTTTGGATGCTGTTCTCTGAAAAATCCATCTGCGCTCAATGTCAAACCAAAAAGTTTAGCAACTTCTTCTGAATCATTCCTCGAAATTACAGCAGGACAGAGAACTACCATATCGACTGGTATTCTTCTCACAATTCCTACCAATGTGTCCTCACATCTCACTATAAGTTTTCCTTCTTCTTCTGGTGTAAGTGCGCCATCATTTACTTCTGCAACCTTACCCCTGATAAAAGTTACACCCTCAGAAAGCATTCGATTATAAAACTCTTCATATCCCTTTCCGAATGAACGTATATCTATATAAAATTCATATATGTGGGCATTAGTCTTCTCATGCACAAGATGAGCAAACTTCATTGCATACATACAGCAAACCCGTGAACAGTATGATTTATAGTTTTTGTCCCTACTTCCAACACAATGAATAATTGCGACTTGCTGAGGTTCACTTCCATTTTCAAGTAATATTTTTCCGCCAGTAGGACCACTGGCATGACAGAGATGTTCGAATTGAAGACCATTAATCACATTAGGATATTTTCCATACCCATACTCTGGAATTTTCAGGGAATCAAACAGTTCATATCCTGTAGTCAATATCGCCGCACCAACATCTACCTCTTCGTATTCATCTTTCATATCATGATTAATGGCATCCGATTCACATAATTTTTCACACAATTTGCAGTTATCAGTCTTAAAATGAATACAGTAATTCACATCAATTACTGGCACATTTGGTATCGCCTGCAGAAAAGGAACTCTAATTGCTTTTGTGGGACCGAGATATAAATAATCATGCAGAACTTTTCTGCCTTTAATATCTTCTATCTTAATAGCCTCTGTCGGACAAAAATATTCACAGGCTCCGCATCCAATACAAACATCAGATTCTACTTTAAAAGGAGTAGATACTTCCCTTTCGGGACCTCGATTAACAAAACTGATCGCATTCACTCCTACAATTTCTTCACAGGCACGAACACAGAGACCACACAGTATACAGCGCTGTTCTTTTTCTTCAACAAATCTTGATTCTTCTATACCAAGTTTAGCAGCAATCTCCCTAATTTTCTCTACAGAAGGAGCACGTGCCAGAAGAAGTTCTGCGACCATTTTCCGGACATTAATCACACTTAATGAATCAGTTTTTACCACCATACCATCTTCGACTTCTGTGGAACAGGAGGCTGTTATAGTTGTTCTCCCGTTGGAAGTTACTTCAACTATGCAAAGCCGACATGCATTGTATGGCTTTATCATTTCATGATAACATAAAGTCGGTATATCAATCCCCATATCCCTTGCTACTTTCAGGATAGTTGTTCCCTCTTCTACATCTATCTTTTTACCATCTAATACTATTGAAACCATAATATCCCCTTAATATAGATTTAAAAAACATAAAATCGTTATTACAAATAATTGAAAAATCATTTTTTATTTCTGAATTTTATTTCTCTTTTAGGTCACACCTCAGACATCTTTTAGCCTCCAACATTGCAGTTTTTTCTGTAAATCCAAGTTCCACGATATTGAAATTACCTTTTCTTCTTCCAACTGGATTTTTAGGCATTTCAGGTCTTTTTAATTCCAATACTTCTTCAGGCGTTAATTTAATTGGTTCTATATACATCGAGGGTGGTGAGATAAAATATTCTCTCTCTAATTTTTCACCTTCAAGGTATCTTCTTATTGATTCGGCGGCTCTCTTCCCATGAGCGATTGAATCCGCAATTGTCGAGGGTCCGGTAACAACATCACCTGCTGCAAAAATCCCATCATAGCTTGATACCAAAGTCTCTGGATTTACTGCAAGAGTTTTCCATTTTGAAATTTCGAGATCATAATCTTTTGGAAGGAATGATATGTCCGGTTCCTGCCCGACGGCAACTAACAATGTATCCATTGGAATGATAAATTCTGATCCCTTTATTGGAATAGGTCTTCTCCTCCCGCTTCTGTCAAAATCTCCGAGTCCCATCTTTATACATTTGATTGCAGTTAGTTTTTCATTTTCAGAGATAACCTCGACTGGTGCTGTCAGAAATATAAACTCAATACCCTCCTCAAAACCCGCCTCAAGTTCGGTTTTCATCGCTGGCATATCTGCCTTTGTTCTTCTGTAAATTATAGAAACTTTATCGCATCCCAGACGCCGTGCAGTTCGAGCTGAATCTATCGCTGTATTGCCACTCCCTATAACACCCACAACTTTACCCAATTGTGGTTTTTTCCCTATATTTACATCCTTTAAAAATTCAAGCCCATCAATTATCCCTTCTTTATCTTCTCCAGGAATCCCCATTTTTATGCTTTTATGAGCACCAGTTGCTATTAATATTGCAGAATACCCTTTTAAAAAAAGTTCATCGAAAGAAATGTCTTTCCCTATACATGTATTGGTTTTTACTTCTATACCAGCCTTCATAACAAGCCCAATTTCTTTATTCAGGACATCCTTTGGGAGTCTAAAATCGGGTATTGCGGATGCTATCATACCCCCTGGGTTAGGTTCTTTCTCAAAAATGGTGACTTTGTATCCCCATTTAACAAGATCAAGTCCTGCTGCAAGTCCAGCTGGTCCGGAGCCTATTATTGCAACTGCTTTTGATTTTTTTCGAACCTTTGGGATAGGTATAGCTCTCATTCCCTTGTTGAGTTCCTGGTCCCCGATAAATCTCTTTAATCCCTTGATAAACATTGGCTTGTCCTCACTTTCTATATGCCTGCATCTGTCTTCGCATGGATGATGACATATATACCCGCAGACTATAGGTAGTGGATTATCCTTTCTTATTACATCGAAGGAATCCCGGTATTTCCTTTGTGCAACAAGTGCTATAAATGCCGGAACATCGGTATGAATGGGGCAGTTGTATTTGCATGGTGTAAAGACTATCTCTTTGCAAACCATTGCAGAGCATCTTCTGTATTTTATATGTTGTTCATACTCATCTCTAAAATAGCGTATTGTGCTCAAAACTGGATTAGGGGCTGTTCTCCCCAGTCCACACAATGCCCCGTCTTTAACTGCATGAGAAAGTTCTTCAAGTAATTCTATATCACCTTCTTTTCCTTTTCCATTTGTTATATCCGTGAGAATTTTTAGCATTTGCTTTGTCCCCTCTCTGCATGGGACACATTTCCCACAGGATTCTTCATTAGTAAAGTTGAGGAAATATTTTGCAATATCTACCACGCAAGTATCTTCATCCATAACCACCATTCCACCAGAGCCCATAATTGATCCGACATCCGTAAGGTGTTCGAAGTCTACGGGTATATTTATCAACTCAAGTGGAATACACCCTCCTGATGGACCACCGGTCTGTACGGATCTAAATTTTTTATTTTTAGCAATTCCCCCACCTATATCATATATTATTTCCTGTAATGATATTCCCATAGGCACTTCTACAAGCCCCGTATTTTTGATTTTACCCACAAGAGAAAATACTTTAGTCCCTTTACTTAACCCGTCTCCAATGTTGTTGTACCAATCTTTCCCTTTGGAAATGATAGGTGGAACATTTGCCCAGGTTTCAACATTATTTATATTAGTAGGATTCCCCCAGAGCCCTTTTTCAACTGGATATGGTGGCCTTTGTCTTGGTTCCCCTGGATGTCCCTCAATCGAGGATATCATTGCCGTTTCCTCGCCACAAACAAAAGCCCCACTTCCTCTAACTATATTAATTTTGAAATTAAATCCGGAGTTAAAAATGTTTTCACCAAGCAGTCCATATTTTTCAGCGTTTGACATTGCAGCGGAGATCCTCTCAACCGCAAGTGGATATTCTGCTCTAACATAGATATACCCCTCATCTGAGCCGATAGCATAAGCGCCGATAGTCATACCTTCAATTATGCTAAATGGGTCCCCTTCAAGGATACTTCCATCTATGTATGCACCTGGGTCTCCTTCATCTGCATTGCATATAATATATTTTTTTTCTCCTTTTGACTTTCTACATAACGACCATTTTTTGCCAGTTAAGAACCCAGCACCCCCTCTCCCCCTCAATCCTGACTTAATCATCTCTTCTATTACATCTTCAGATGTATACTCCTTTAAAACCTTAAAAAGAGAAAAATATCCTCCCATTGCAATATATTCTTGAATGCTATTTGGATTTATAATACCACAATCCCTCAGAGCAATTTTCGACTGCTTTTTGTAAAATGGAATTTCAAAAAACGAAGGAAGACTATTTGTTTCTTCAATTTCAATGCTAATAGGATATTTTTTTACTTCTTCCGTAATAAGGGATTTTATTTGATCGATCTTACCAATTATCCACTCTTTTTTTATCTTTTTGTTAACAATAATATCTATAAGTTCTTCTACTTTTTCAGGGGTAATCTCTCCGTATATAATTCTCGGCAAACCTTTAACAGATACATCCACTAAAGGTTCTTTCTGACAGAAACCCAAGCATCCAACTGGAATAACTATTAACTGAATTCCATTATTATCGATTATATACTTCATTTTGCTGTAAACTTCTCCAGCACCACTTGCAAGCCCACAGCTTGCCATGCCAACCATAATTTTCGACTTCGAAGGATAAATTGTTTTTAATCCCTCTTTTTTTAATTCTATCAAATCCTCTAAAACTTCAATATTTTTAGGTCTCATAACAATCCTCTATTGATATTTTTTCAAAATATCTGAAATAGTCTCTTCTCTTAAACGTCCATGTGCGCCTTTATTAACCATTATAATTGGAGCAATACTGCAGCATCCAAGACAATGAACTGTTTCTATGGAAAATTTCTTGTCCTCAGTGGTTTCTCCTGATTTTATTTTCAAATGTTCTTCAAGAGTTTTCATAATACCTTCTCCACCCCTCACATAACAGGTTGTTCCCAAACAAATTTTTATCTGGTTTTTCCCCTTCGGAACAAGGCTGAAAGCATTATAAAAGGTAGCAATCGAATAAACCCTGCTTAAAGGGACATTTAGTTTTTCTGAAACTTTTTTAAGCACTTCTTCGGGAAGATAATATAATCTATCCTGAATATCCTGAAGAGCGTTTATCACCATCTCCGTTTTATTTTTATATTTTTCCAAAATCGTATTAACTTCTTCAATATCCATTTTACACCTCCTCCCTTACAGTGGATATAACCAATTCATCTTTTTTGATAATTTTTTCAATGGGAATTATCGATGTTGGACAGCTGCTCCAGCATATACCACATCCTGTGCAGAGATCAGTATTTACATAGCGTGGTTTTTTGTGTACTTTTACTTTAAAATTTCCAATATAACCAGAGACTTCTTTTACTTCACTGTAAGACATTATTTTGATATTTTTATTTTGTCCTACAGCACTCATTTTGGGAGTCAATATACATGCAGCACAGTCAAGTGTTGGAAAAGTCTTATCCAGTTCAGCCATCCGTCCCCCGATAGATGGCTCCTTTTCCACAAGATAAACTTTTCTTCCTGCATCAGCAAGCCTCAATGCCGCCTCTATACCGGTTATCCCTCCTCCAATGATAAGGACATCCGGATTTACAGGAACTTTTTTAACTTCAAGCGGCTCCTGAAAAGCAACTCTTTTTACTGCTGCTGCTACTATCTTTCTTGCCTTTTCTGTTGCTAATGTGGAATCTTTTGTTACCCAGGAACAGTGTTCTCTGATATTCGCCATCTGAAAAAGATAAGGATTTAATCCGGCACTTTCACAAACGCCTCTGAAAGTATGTTCGTGCAGTGTTGGAGAGCAGGAAGATACAACTACACGATTTAGTTCCTTATCTTTAATATCTTTCCTTATCATCTCCTGACCGGGCTCAGAACACATGTATTTATAATCTCCACATATAACTACATTATCAAGTCCAGATATAAATTTTACAAGATTATTTATATTAACCTTCCCAGCTATATTAGTCCCACAGTGACAAACATAAACTCCAATTCTCAACTCGTCACTATTATTCATAAAAACTCCCTCCAAATTTTAACACAGATAAAGAATGAAAATACAAAATATAAGTAAAAAATACAAATTATAAGTTCGCTTTTTTAATTCGTGTAATCTGTAAGTTATCAGGCCACTTCCAGAAGAGTCTTTAAACTTATTATTGATCTGTTCAGCCCTAATTTTTCTCTTGGTAAACCGAATGCAATACCCATAATCTGGGAAAAATAGAGTACCGGAATTGAAAAAGAAGATTTATATTGTTTATTGATTTTAGATTGGTAACATTCCAAATTGAATTGACACAGTGGACAGACTGTAGTGACACAGTTTGCTCCTCTAACTTGAGCCTCGTATAGCAAGATATAATTTAATCTTAATCCAACATCTTCAATAGTCCCGGTAAGAGACCCACCACAACATCGAGTCTTAAAAGGATGGTCAACAACCTCTGCACCCAATGCGTTCATAATATTATCGAGGGACATCGGGTATCGGGGGTCATCAAAATCTGGATATGGTCTTACAATTTGACAACCATAATAACAAAACACTTTCCACCCATTTAGGGGCTTTTTTACCCTCTTTTTGATATCTTCTATCATACTATCATTGGTTAACAATTCGAGAGGATGCTTTACTTTAACTTTTCCATTATATTCCATACCCGCTGATTTTAAAGCATCAAGAATCTTTTTGCCGATCTGGTCATATTTTTTAATATAATCATCTGCCTTTTTAAGCACAAGATAACAGGCACTACAGGGTGTAATCAGGTCAGATTTATTATTTTTTTCTGCTAAAGATAAATTTCTCGCAGCTAATGCAAAAGCCTTCAATTCATTTATTGACATATAAGTTGTAGCACCACAGCAGTTCCAATCTTCAATTTCGTTAAGTTCAATATTCAACTCTTTAAGAGTGTTAATCAATGATTCTTCATAATGTTTTCCAGTTCCCTTCACCGAACATCCGGGATAATAATTATATTCCATAATATTTACTCCTCAATGGAATTTAAAATAGTTTTGAGTTGTTTTATATTTTTAATAGCATCAGATTTAAAATTCATCCTTCCAGTTTTAATCAGCTTCAGTCCAAGAGAAGCCATACCAAAAAATTTTAAAGGATTCGTTTTCAAAAGAAGTTTAAAAACCAGGTTGATTTCGGTATTTCTTCCTTTCTTACTTACCATATTAAAAAACTCCTTCGAAAGGACAGAAATAGGAAACCTTTTTGGATATTTTTTATTTTCAATGGCTTTCTGTTTCAAAATATACATTAGGTCAGTCACTTTAATATTCATAGGACATTGAATAGTACAAGTATAACACGACGAGCATAACCAGATAGTAAAACTCTTGAGTACTTCATCTTTGAATCCTGCTTTTATCATTGCTATAAGCCTTCTTGGTGTATAATCCATATATATACTCAAAGGACAGGACCCACTGCACATTCCGCATTGGATACATTGTTCCACATTTTCACCTCCAGGTGTTGATACAATCCACCTCCAAAAACTGTCATCCAGTTCTTTCTCATATTTAATCCTTTTGTTTATCTCCATTAATCCTCCAATGTGAATTTTATTATTAAACTATTATTAAATAAATAATTAACTTTTATCAAATATGATAATAGCAATTTTTATACCAAAAATAAAAATTTTTTAATTAAATCTCATAAATGTAAGTAATTGTTAAATAAGAATTAATATGCATGATAGCATATGGGATAAAAACTAAAAATGACTTTATAAGGCAAGTGTATATTTCTTTTATATGGAAAAATAGTTAATTAAGCGTAAGTAAAATAATACCAATTAGTTGTTTTTGTATATAATAAATATACATAGTATATATATTTTATACATCAAATATATTTTTTAATATTAATTTCATTTTTCTTCATCATAGCCTGAAAATTAGTTCTCTGCATTCCAGCATTTTTTGCTGCTTTTGTTATATTCCAGTTATTTCTTTTCAATGATTCTAATAAAAAATTTTTCTCTATTTCTTTATATAATTTTTCTTTTGTAATCCTTTTCATATGTTTCAGTTCAGAATTACTCTTCGGGACTCCTCTTATTATTTCTATATTGCGATATATATTTGGTGGTAAATTTTTAGAATGGATTGCATTTCCATCATTAGTAACTATCAATCTTTCAATAATATTTTCAAGTTCTCGGACATTTCCTGGCCATTCATATTCTGTAAAAAGTTTCATGGTATCGGGAGAAATATATTTTATCTTCTTTCCAACTTTCTTATTAAATTTATCAATAAAGTGATAAACTAATAGTGGTATATCAGATTTTCGCTCCTTTAATGGTGGAATTACTATTGGAACGATATTTAATCTATAA
>JAUWXV010000208.1 GCA_030616165.1 bacterium
ATTATATACCCACGCGCCACTCGCGGAGTTGCGAAACATTGAAGTCCTCACCAAAGTAATATGTCCAAACATCCCTGCTTTATAAATCTCTCTTGCTCTCCAATTAGAAGGGCTGCTCCTTGCTCCATGACCTAATTGAAGAATCCTTTTATTTTTTTTAACTGCATTCACTAAATTTATCGCTTCAGGTATAGTTCGGGTCAAAGGTTTTTCCACATAGATGTCCTTTCCAGCTTCTGCCGCAGCAATGGAGACCGGTGCATGCAAGTGGTCTGGTGTCGCTATTATCACTGCATCAATATTTTTATTTCTCATCAAATCACGATAGTCAACATAACTTATTACATCGGGATTATCACTCTTTACCGTATTTGCAGCCCTTTCCAAATATGGAGTATATGCATCACATACACCGCGAACCTGAGTCCCGGAAACATTCATTATTTGTCTTAAAAGAGAACTCCCTCGTATGCCTATACCGACCATTCCAATTCCTATTACATCTGAGGGATTGGGATTTGTAAGGAGAGCAGGTGCCCCAAATGTACTTGCAATTGTTAGACCCGCTGTTCCAAGAGTGCTCTTTTCTATAAATTCCCTTCTTGTAATTTTTTTATCTAACGACATAATAACACCTCCCATCAATTTTTTGTCTAAAAATATTAATTGTATTTAAAAATTAAATCTAATAAATACAATAATATAAAATACACAAAAGGGAATAACTTTTCCAAGAACTATACATTGGTTGGACTCGTCGAAAGAATTGTTTCACTTTTTAAAATAATAAAAATAATAACAAAAATAAATAAAAAAAGAATTTATATTTGTCCATCTCTATTTTCGGATAATATTCAGTCTAAGAGGGCTTTTTGCCTTCAGTTTCACATCATGCCCTATTATCAGATTTTCTCCGATTACGTTCATTTGTTTCCCTCCCTCTTCCAGAATTACGTAAACGCTGAGCGGATCTACCGTGTACCATTCTGGAAAAGAATTAATCCTTGGATAGTCCTTTGGCATTCCTAAGAATCGACTGTGACGTGGGGAATCGAAACAAATTTTTCCACTCCAGGGCTTATTTGAATAGACAAAAATCTCCAGTCCATTCTCAGTCTGTTCTGCGGACAAAAGCAGGTCTTTTCTCCATGGTTTACAGTACAATCCTTGGGTTTTGTAGAAAGCATACATAAGAACCGTCCGGGCAAAGTTCCCGTCACCGTGCCACTCCTCAATAATTCCATCTTCTTTTTGAAATGCAAACAACCTCTGAATTTCAGTTTCAACCCAGTCAAAAGCAGTTGGAACGGGTAGGTGACATAAAAGCCCTAATGCCCCTTCTATCGAGTCAGCATATCCATCATGGGATTGATTAATATCTCCGCGCGGTTCCCATCGGTAATCACGATATCTGTGAATATTTTTTAGGACATGTTCTACATAATTCCTGTATTTTTTTTCACCTGTTGCCATGTAAAATGTGTAGTAACTATAGTAATTATATCCCCAACAGTCCGAGAAACCACCTCTGGTAATCTCCCCGGTTTTTATATCCACTTCGTTGTACAACAGCCCCGAACTATCAGCGGCAATTTCCTGGATACGGTCCAGCATCTTTTTGATAGGAAGATAATAAGAGTCAGCCCGACTACTACTATTTTCAGTTTCAATCGCATAGAGTAGGGCAAGACCTGAAACTATTTCACATCCATGGTCTCTGGACTTGAATTTTCCGTCTCCTTCCTGGGTATCAAAATTCCAATGATACACCGGCAGCCAATCATTGCTGGGAATTACTTCATAGCAATATGCATCCCCAATCCGTTCTGCCCATTTTAGATACTTATTGTATCCTTTCATCCAGTAAAGCCTGCAGAGAATCTGCAGCATCTCACCGTTGACTTCAGAATCTTCCGAGGGCAAGTTACCAAAACGCGTCTTTACAGGAGCAGCATCAAATATCCCACTCACCAATTCCTGCATGCGGTCAGACCAGACTCCCCTGCCCAGAATTTCCAACATGGGAACTATACCATCCTTGGCGTATTCCGACGCCCCAAAAATCAATCTGTCAAGATTATAGTATAATCTACTTCGCTTGTTAAAGTCGTATGCATCCGGTAAACCGAACTGACTTATAGTCAAGGATTTCTCACCGACTAATGATTTCCACAGAAGAGGACCGGCGATTTCGGGTCTGGTAAAGTGAGCAGTGATGACCATAAAAGGAAAATTATCTGCGGCAGAATTCTCAGGAGTCCAGATTCCCTTTCCTTGTGATAGATTCTGAGGTAATAGACCGCTCTCACTATCTATATATTTTATCCATGCTGTGAGATAATTATCGCACCTTATAAAAGCCTCGTTAGCTAATTTTGCATTCTGCTGCAATCTTTTCTCAAGGTCATTTCCAAGAACGTTTTGATGTATAAAAGAAAACACAATAAAAATACTGAATATAATTTTCACCAATTTCCAATTATACATTTTATAACTCCCTTTATATTTTTTACTTTCATAAAAATAAACAGGTAGTTTGTGAACCTGTATTCCCGGACAAAACAATGATAACTAATTTTCTGATGATTTAGTTTAATGGATTGAAAAATTTTAATAATTAGTCAAATAAAAAATAATCATTTTAAATCTACTTTTCAACTAAAAAATAAAAAACTCTATTTGTAAGTATTTTCTTCTGCCGACGAAGGTGTTCTTCACCCTCGCCCTCAACACATCTCATCTTTCTCCATCTTCAAAACCACTGTTTTATTAAAGATATAATCTTTTGCACTTAAATAAGGATATTCTTAAGGTGCATTATATAATTACCATCTTTCACTGCAAGCATAATTGAAAACCTCGAGGTGAAGAACGCCTCACTTTGAAAGAATTTTATTAAATCATTGACATCAATATTTTCTATTAATATATTTAATTATAACTGCACCTTTTATTAAACCTGAACATAGGTAAATTATCCTTTTAATTTCCGTAAAAAGTTTTTTATCCATTCTATACTCTTTTGTTTAAATGTCAATTAGAAATTATAATAATAAAACATTAATGAGATTCAAAAAAATTTAATTTTATTTTAGAATGACAGCAAACAGTCTAAATCAATGACAACAAGGAGGATTCAAATGAAGGATAAACAAACTAAAAAAGTAGGCAAAACTGATGAGGAAAAAAAATTGAGCAGTAAAAAAATTTCAAGAAGAGAATTTACAAAGCAAGCGGCTGCAATTTGCGGAGCAGGTGCTATCGGAACCATAAATCTTAATCAGCGTTCAACTCCGGCTTCCAGTAAAACTTCTGAACAGCGAAACGTTCTTCTTCTAATTTCAGATGACCATGGACTTGGTGAACTTGGTTGTTATGGCAATAAAGTTATACAAACACCAAATCTTGACCGCTTAGCAGAAAATGGAGTGATATTCTCCAGTGCATTCACAACGGTAGCTTCATGCAGTGCGAGTCGCTCTGTGATATATACAGGGCTTTTTAACCATACAAATGGTCAATTCGGTCATCAGCACTCTTTCCATAATCAGAATACTCACAAATGGGTCAAAGGTGTTCCTTATATTTTAAATAAAAAGGGCTACTACACTGGTCTTATAGGTAAGTATCATGTTCAGCCGGATGAAGTTTATTCTTTTAAAGCATTAGAAGGAGGTCCCGGAGGAAACCGGGATGTTTTTACTATGGCTAAAAAAGCAAATGAGTTCTTCAATTCAAATAGGGATAACCCATTTTTGCTGGTAATGGGATATTCCGACCCTCACAGGGACTGGGTCAAAAGTAATAAGCGAAGTTATCCCGGAATCAAAAAAAATGTTTACTCTCCGGATAATGTCATTGTCCCTCCTTTTTTACCCGATGAACCGGAAGTCAGAGAAGAGATGGCGGAATACTATCAATCAGTGGACCGTCTGGACAAGGGAATTGGTTATATTCTTGATTATCTGGAAAAGAGCGGAAGAGATAAGGAAACACTGATAATCTACATCAGCGACAACGGTATCCCGTTTCCCGGAGCAAAAACGACCCTGTATGACCCTGGAATTCATATGCCAATGATTGTATCATCACCAACCCTTAAAAAAAGAGGCATCGTCAACAACGCAATGGTCAGTTATATAGATATTGTACCAACTATACTTGATTGGGCAGGTGCTGAAGCACCTTATGAACTGCCGGGCCGTTCTATTCTGCCAATTTTAGAAGAGGAAAACCCATCAGGTTGGGATACAATCTACGCTTCTCACACGTTCCACGAAATCACAATGTATTATCCAATGCGAGTCATCAGAACAAGGAGATATAAATATATCCTGAACCTTGCCCATCAACTTGACTACCCATTTGCGTCTGATTTATATTATTCTACAACATGGCAGGGCATACTTCATCGTAAGGCAAAGATGATGGGAGTGCAAAACGTGGAATCATATATACATCGTCCAAAAGATGAACTTTACGACCTTGAAAAAGACCCGAATGAAGTTAACAACGTTGCAAACAACTCACAATATGCTTATGTTCTTACAGATTTAAAAAATAGACTTCGAAAATTCCAGGAAGAGACTGATGATCCATGGATAGTGAAATATGAGTATGAATAGAAAATTTAAAATACTCGTTTATACTAATTGATACTTGTCCTCTGAAAATTGCAATATGGTGGTTTTTTAAACAGATATTACTCGTGTCTGGGTTGGTCCTGATTATTGGGCAAACCGACTTCAGGATTGGAGAATCACCAATGGAAGACTCGAATGTATTACAGCCAATCCTAATGAACCTATGCGCACGGTGCACCTTCTGAAACGCTCTCTTGGTAACATACAAGGTGACCCACGTATGAGTGTGCGGACTAGTGCTATTGACATTAAAGGAAGTATTATTTTATTACTCACTCAAGTAAAAAAATCGGGCAACCCTTATTTTTTTGCATTAAACTTCTTCCTTAATTCTTCTCTCTTACTTTCAATATATTCTATATTATTTAATTTTACCAACTCCCTCTCACTTAATGTTGGTAATAGTTCCGCTTTTATAATTATTACTAATTCTTTTTCATTATACTCTTTGCTCTCGTATCCTGTCAAATATCTTATTCCAAAAACCCACCAAGGTAAATTCTTCAAAATCGGTATTCCAGATCTTGTAACAATTTCATCAGTCGAATATAGTCCAGCTATCACCGCCCTTTCTCCATCAAGTAAAAATAGAGACGTATTAGCCGATGATTTTTTTATAATTGTAGAAACCACACCCGGTTGGACCGAGCTCCTTTCAGCCTGAACATCAAGATGAATAAAGTATAAACTGTCTTCTTGAATAACCATGGGTGTAACCCTCAATATTATACCAGTACTCCTAAACACATCTGTAACATTACCTGCAAAATCCAATTGTTTAACCGAAAAATCATGACCTATCTGAACCAATCCCACATCTCCTTCAAGAACCTGTATATTTGGACTTGCTAAAACTTCTCCAACTGCGTCAGTCTCTAAAGCTTTTAACAAGCCCGACAAACTTTCGTCTGTGGTTTCCATTGTAACGCCAACTCTAAAAATATCACTCTCTACTGGTTCTCCAACCAGATTTTGCCGAATATCATAAGTGACATCTCCTATTTCATATGTCCTTTTTATCAGTGCTTCCCAATTTATTCCTCTCTCCCGTAAAACATGTTTGTCTCCTTCAAAAAATATTGCACTGATATTGACCTCTCTCATAGTAGAATTATATTCCCTTTCTTCCTCTTCCAATACTTCTTCCTCTCTATCAACGATTTTGATATAATTAGGATATTCCTCATATTCAAGATTGTTAACTTTAATTATTAAATCTAATGCTCCTCTCCAATCTAAATCGACTATTTCAACATTAATTTGTTCTGACCTAATTTTTTCATCGATTATTACCTTTCTTTCTAATCTGGAGCTAATCTCACTTAAAGCCTGAATAGCCTGAGTAATTGGCATTGTACTCGAAAATGATATTTTTCCTGAAGGTAGGATATATTCCCTTGGAATTCTTTGCTGCCCATAAGATACTGAAAAAGTACATATAATTAATAAGAGTACTATTTTTATCGGATTTAGTTTTGAATCTGAAATAAACCGTGAAAAATGCCCTGCTGATGTTTTTGCTTTCATTATTATGCCTCCCAAAAGGGCTGAACTTTTCAGAACAGCCCTCTGGTTAATAATTTTAATTCTTAAAAAGTCGTTTTTTCTTTGATGATTTTTTTCATTGACATTATCCATTTATTCTTTATCCATTTATTCATTATCCATTTAATCATTATCTCTTAATCTAAGTGTCACGGTTTCTATAAATCCCCCTTTATTTAGTACAAATACTACCTGGTTTTCAGCCTTATTTATTCTTGCAAGACGTCCAAGATAAACTCTATCCCCAACTTCCATAACATTTAAATTTCCTTTTGAGTCAGCTATAAATGCTCTATCCTCTGTTAAACCCTGAAGAATAGCCGTATTTACCTCTAAAAGATTATCTCTATTGGGTGGAATATACTCACTCACTAAAGGGTAAAATGGATTATATGAAATTGGTTCGCTCATCCTTCTGTC
>JAUWXV010000210.1 GCA_030616165.1 bacterium
CTCCATGAGCCCTCTCTTCGCATTTCCCAGCCGTCGAGTGTCTTTCCATCAAAGAGAAGCTTCCACCCCTCCTTGATTTCTTGCTCCGTAAGTGTGTTGATATTAGTAGAAATATTGCCTTTTTGACCATGTGCTTGAAAAATCAAAGTTGAAAAAATAAATATAAATGTAAAGCAATAAAAGATTAGTTTTTTGTTCATTTTTTTATTCCCTATGTTATTAGTTAAAAAGTTAATTTGTGTTTTTATTTAAATTCATTTTCACCGCAGAGAAATAGAGAATTTCAAAATTATTTAATATACGTTTTATAGCATTTTTAAGAACAGGGACATTCAAATTCAATGACAGCATCAATAATTTTTTCTCCTTTTTAGTGTTGAGTTCCTTAATTAATATGATTTAAAACATGTGTTGATTTATTTCAATAAGCAATATTATGTCATTCCTAATCCTGTGCTGAACTTGATTCAGTATTGTTTCGGAATCTATTGTTTATTAATCACCTGAAAATTACAATAGGATAAAAAAAGTTATAAAAAAGAGAATCCAATTTGATACTTTGTAAAAAATTAAAAAAGATAAAATTACAAAAAATGAGGCACTAAAAAGGTGAAAATAAAAACTGAATTTACAGAAAATAATTTAACAATTTTTAGTCTATATTTCAACATTTTAAATTTTTTTGTTCATCAATTTTTATAACAATTAAAAAATAATTTGAAAAATTATTTCTCAGATTTATTATTCAGATTCAATAAAATTTTTTATCTCATTAAATATATTTTCTTCTGGAGTAATTGATAATTTTATATTTTTACCTGAATTTAAAAGCCTGTAAATTTCAGTGGTTCTGCTAAAAGAGGAATAAAGTTCCTCATTTGAAAGGGATCAGAAAGTCTTCAATTTAAATATTTTACACCAAAATCGAAAGAATTAGCAAGGTAGAAAAATTTAATAGTTAGTTCGAATTCAATCTTGCTCCTCTTGTCAGACTCTCTCAGAACTTTTTCTCTTTTTCAAGGTAACACAATAATATCTAAAGAGAAGAATTGTCAAAATATCATCTCTTAATTTCTTACTGAAATCATTCCAAATTGTTCTATAAGGAGAGACCTTTCTCCTTTTTATGTTCTACTATTTTTCGCTGCAAACAGAGGATTCATCAAGTTTGCTAAGATAATGAGAGTTGCACACCCGATCACATTATACCATAAATACGGAATCTCTGTAAAAACAAAACATGCGATAACTACCAACTCTGCGATGATTGCTGCGAGAAAGGTAGCATTTCCGCCTATATTTTTCAAATAGAATGCTACTAAAAATATACCAAGAATCGTTCCGTAAAAAAGAGAACCAAGGATATTAACGGCTTCGATTAATGATCCGAGACGGTTGACGTACAATGCAAAAAAAATGGCATAAGTTCCCCAAAATACTGTAGCCAATTTAGATGCGATGAGATAATGTCGCTCCGAAGCATTTTTCTTAAACATACGTTTGTAAATATCTACAACAGTTGTTGAGGCTAAAGCGTTTAATTCTGCGGATGTGGAAGACATTGAGGCTGAAAGGATAGCAGCGAGTACAAGACCTATTAGTCCAATCGGTAAAAAGTTGATAACAAAACTTAAAAATATATAATTAATATCATTTGTATCGGCACCGGGATTTGCTTTTTGAACGAGCTTAGTCGCCTCCTTTTTAATCTCTAATTCTGAATCACTTGATGATTGAAGATTTTGGATTGCATAATCTAACTCCAGATCGTTATCGGACTTGATGGCGGCTAACATTTCCCGAATGTGATTTTGCTTTTCCTTATGTACTTGACCATATTCGGTTTCTAATTTTTGATATTCCGTAGTATATATACTATTTTTTATATTCGTCTTTTCAACCGAATTAAAGAATAAGGGAGGTGTAACGAACTGATAAAAAACAAACATCATCGCACCGATGAAAAGAATGGTGAATTGCATTGGGATTTTAATAACACCATTTGCAAGAAGCCCCATTCGACTTTGGGCTATTGACCTTCCTGCAAGATAACGCTGAACCTGCGATTGGTCCGTACCAAAATAGGATAGAGCAAGGAATGTCCCACCAATAATACCTGACCAAAAATTATATGGATCCTTCCAATCAAAAGAGAAAGTAATGGCGTTTAGTTTTCCCATTTTGCCTGCTATGTGTGTTGCGTCCAAAAATGAAATGTCAGGCGGCAGTAACCGGAAGATCATAAAAAATACAGAGAACATACCCACCGTTATGATGATCATTTGCAGCAGATGCGTTTTACTGACCGCATCCGTACCGCCTGAAGCCGTATAAATAATGACCAATCCGCCAATAACGAATATAGTAAGACGAATGTCCCAACCGAGGATTACAGAAATGATTAAAGACGGGGCAAATATCGTAAATCCTGCAGCCAATCCACGTTGTATCAAAAAAAGAATACTCCCCAATGCACGGTTTTTTAAATCAAGACGATGCTCCAGATATTCGTATGCTGTGTAAACATTCAATTTATGAAAAATGGGAACTGCAGTGACAGAAAGAACAATCATGGCAATGGGCAGACCAAGATAAAATTGCACAAACCTCATACCGTCTACATATGCCTGTCCGGGGGTTGAGAGGAAGGTGATAGCACTGGCTTGAGTAGCCATTATGGAAAGAGTGACGGTGTACCATGGCATCGATTTATTCGCCAGAAGGTAGCCCCTGATATCTTTTTTACCACGAGTTTTCCAGACCCCGTAAATGACGACGAAGGCAAGAAACACGGTGAGAACAATCCAATCAATTGAGCTCATTTAGAAAACCGAACAAAATCATATTTAACTAAAAATCTTTTTGAATAGATAAAAGAGAATGACAAGAAATACTAAATTAATGAAAACTAACGCATACAACCGATTCCATGAGGAAAAAATGGGCGGTTGCTCTTCCTGCTTATCTGGTTGCTCTATTTGATTATTTTCCATCGTATTTTCCTGCCGAAATCAAGTTAACAAAAAACCGATACGCACCTGGGACGCCTGCCGGCAGTTGACGGAACCAGGCATATGCCGTGTAAATGAAAACACCTTTTCCATATCGTGCGAATAACATACCACCTTCCCTATCCGGTTCATTCGGGTCGTGACTTGATAGAATAGTCTCATATTTTTCGTCCCATTGAGTGAGGAAATACAACCCTCTCTCCTGTACCCATCCTTCAAAATCTCTTTGGGTAATTCTGTTTGGAAAATTCAAAAGTTGATGCTCAGGGTCTATAAATGAAATAGGAGCGGTTTCGTCACTCACTCGGTCCTGTCTGCTAATTGTAAAAGGATAGGGACCTATTTCCCTTGATAGTGAAGCGGATGGTCTAGTGTATTGAACAATTAACGTTCCGCCATTTTCAACATATTCCAGAATCTTAGGTTGTGTATATATTAATTGCTCCCGTGTATTATAGGCACGAATTCCGGTAATGATGGCATCGAATTGTGAAAAGTCAACATTTCCCAACATTTCATCATCGAGTAAGACGACATCATATCCAAGATTACGTAAACCATCAGGGATTTCATCTCCAGACCCCATTATGTAACCTAATTTACTGCCTAATTTTTCAATATCTAACTTAACCACTTTAACCTGGCTTAACGGGAAGTACACCTGTCTGTCGATGTGTGGATATGAAATCTCAACAAAATCTCTGTCAAATTTTTTTCCGTTAATTTCGGCTTCAGCCACTAATACCGCTTCATCAAAATCCTTTGGGGGTATTACTTCAAATATGAATTGTTTTTCTTCATATTTGTTTTCAAATGAAAACGGAATTCTCTCTGGTTTCATTTTCCAGTTGTCAGGTCCCTTAAGTCGAATCTCGCCTGCAGCATTCTCGGAGTTACTCATTAAATTGACTTTTATCTCCTTCGAATTATCATCCGGGAAAATACATACTTTTTCTTCTAAATTGAGCGTTACATTTGGCCTGACTTCAAATGGACTGTAAAGTTCACCTTCAACTCTATCCCTCCATCGGAATGATAAAGGTACGGAGTACTCTAAAATATTTCCATCGATGCTTAAAGTAATGTTCACTGAAAATGAAGGAGGATTTTCTGCCAATCCAATCAGAGTTTGTTCAGATATTGAAAATGCGCCCAACGAAGGTTCTTCCTTTAGCCAGTATGGCTGTGAAATCGGATAATCTTCCGGGATGCGAAATGTTTTATCAATGGTTACTGCTTCGTTGTTTTTTAATGATATATCTAAATCGGAATCCGAAATAATTCCTGAATAATCTATTTTTTCAATCTGAAAGGGATAATCTGCTCGATTTACTAATGTTATCCGTATGCGAATCTCATCTCCCGGGGCGGCTGAATTGTCGTTAGAAATTGCCTCCATCCAGAGTCCTGCACACGACTGGATGACATGAAACAATTCCTGTTGTTTAATTTCAACCCAGTAACTCTTGTCTAACTTATTGAGTTCGCTGTTAACTGCAAGCAGTTGAGGAATTGATTTTGATGGCTCTTGAGGGTCAAAAGAATTAATAATATTGCTCAAAATTCTTCCAACTTCCCGCCCACCGGGAACCCTGTCCCAGGTAGTGTCAATACCGTCAAAAATATCAACCTTTGCGGATTCACCATCTAAAACATTATAGTAATCGTTTCGAGTTCCCCATCGAACTGAAAAAAATCCAAGCCCCTGAGTTTTGTGCATCGCACGGCTTTCTGCGGCAATTTCTGTGTAAGATTTACTTAATAGTGGATTATATTCTCCGACATTGACCATAACTGTATTTTCAATTCCTTGTTGACCAGAACGACGAAAACTATTCCCAAATATTCTCTTTGCCTGCCATGGTTGAACGTACTGTAACTGCTCAGGATATTTGTTCGGGTCTCCAGCGGCTTTAAATGCTTCTGGTGCAAGCAGGGTCGCCGCAGTATGGTGGCCATGTCCACCGCTGTTACGAGATATGATAATATCTGGACGAAACTTTCGAATCACCCACACTATATCCGAAAGAATTTTTTCCCTCCCCCAAAATTTAAATGTCTCCTCCGGGATTTTTGAGTAACCAAAATCAATTGCACGCGTAAAAAACTGCTCTGCTTTATCGGATTTACGACCTTCTAAGAGTTCCTGAGTACGAATGATGCCAATTTCAACTCCTTTTTCTGAGCCTAACAGGTTTTGTCCACCATCACCGCGGGTGAGTGTGAGGTTTGCAGTTCTGTATTTTTTCCCTTTGGAAAAATAAACCAAAGCCTCTGTGTTCTCATCATCCGGGTGAGCAGCAATATAAAGAACGCTACCAAGGACATTTAACTTTTGGAGAGCAATCTGTAACTCCCCGGAATTGAGAATTTCAACCGGTTGCGCCTTCGTATTAACATTGAAAAGTAATGTTAATACAAAAATGATTACAATATACTTTTTGAAATACTCTTTTAAATTCATTTTAAATCCATAGTTTTAAGTGTGATTAAATAGAACATAGATTTAAACAAAAAGATTCCAAACGGATGAAAATAAAATACTAAATAACATTGACAAAAACAACACCATTTGGCAGTCTTTTTGTATTTCGGAATTTTATATCAAATAATTTTTCACAAAGCTTCCAATGTCTGTTCCAAAAATCTTTTTAAACCTCGACAATACACGCATACGCAGAACAGAGCCATACTGATGGCGATTGTTCGTCGAAGAGCGAACGATTGAAGGTATCTCTTTAACTGATATTTATTATTGTGCTAACTCGATTTTGATAGGGACTTTCAGTTCCTCCCAGTGAAGGTATGCTGTTGCCGAAGTGCCTCCCACGGCCAGATCAAATCCGTAAATTAACCATTCTTGATGAGGGGCTTTTACTGGTGTCACTGTCACTCGAAGTGCGTCTTCTTCCTGGTTGTAAGAGAAGCTTCCCCACGAAGAGTTGTTATTGCTGAATATAATGGTCCAATCTTTCTTTGATGGAAGCATGTGAATGCCATACTTGCCGGCAGGCAATTTTTGTCCTTCTATCAGGAGATCCTTGTTGAATTCGATAGTGGTGTTTTCGTTTGCTCCTGCTCGCCAGGGGAATGGTTTCTCCTTTGAGTATTTATTACCGGGAGCCATTCCGTAGGGAACGAGTCCACCCCATATTACTCTTCCCTTAACACCGGGCCTGCAAAACGTGATGGTGATATCTGTGTCAGTTCCCAGTCTTTGGGTCACGTTGGCGTTCAAGCTTGGTCGGGGTCCTCTTTGCCTCCGGGCTAATGTTGTTGATGGTAAGCCTATTAGATAAGAACAGATAATAATAAGGCTGATAATAATGTTTAGGCGTTTCATTTTTTTCTCCTTTTTGTTTTCATTCCAAAAGCCTTCTGTAAAATATATAAAATTTTATATATAATATACAAAAGAATGGAAATATTTATTCAATTATTTTATAAATTAACACAATAA
>JAUWXV010000105.1 GCA_030616165.1 bacterium
ACAAGTTTTGACATTTAGTCATTTGGATTTTATTTGGCATTTGAGCTTTGAAATTTAAGCTTTTATTAATAATAAACCATAAAACTGCTTTTTTCAGGTGCGAATATTTAAAGTTAATGTATTAACAAATCGTTACACTAGCATATTTTTTGATAATTTTAAAATATTCTCTAACCAATTTTAGGCAAAATTTTAACAATGTTAATATATTTTTATTGAAAGGACAGAACGATGTTCTGTCCCTACAATGAATATATATACAGTTGATTTAATTTATAACTGTTAATTATAATTTTATTTTTTTTATAAATAATAGTGATGAATTCTTTCCTCGTTTATCAAAGGTATATTGTGCTGACTTATGGGCATGTCATAAATAAACTAAACTATATTACTGTTTGTCGGATGTTAAAAAGCCTGCAATATTCCTTTAGTTCCTGCTTGAAGTCGCCATAGAAAAAGAGCTGGTGGAAACCGGGATATGAAAGAAGGTCTGAGGGGTCATTTACGCCGTCCAGTTTGACGTTTATAGATACGACGCAACCGCCTGAGGGCGGGACAGAAATATTCTCAATAACTTCTCCAGTTGAAATAATCATCTCGGGTCGTTTATCTTCCATATCGATTGGGAATCTATGGGCAAATTGTGTTCTACTACTACTTTGTTGATTGAAAACGATATCAAATACTGTTACCTTTTGTCCAATTTTCCATATCGTCACGGGTACTGCGTCCCGTTTGCCGTGGTGGTGAGAGAGGAAATAAGATTCAGACGGTTCAGAAAATCCATTCAAGCGTGTCGGGCATGAACAATGCGCACCGATGAGACTTTTTTTCGCCGTATCAGGCACGGGGTCCTGCTGAAAACCCGGTCGGTCGAAGAGATACTGGACCAAACAGTGTTTGACCACCGATGTTAAATCAGCCTCACACACAGCGGGCACGCCATCATCATTGAGTTTCGACCATGCTATACAGGGCAAACTCACGTCAGACTTGCCAAGCGCACCCAAGCAATCCATAGTAATAGCGTCTGCACCTTCACGCTCAATTATATTTCGGGCAACAACATACCCTTTTACTCCATTCAGTACATCCTGCTTTGTGGGTCCAGCCATTCTTACCGCATTCTTTATATAATCCTCTGCCATAACTTCAATTTCATCTGTTATTGGGGTTCGATTGTAATCATCAAGATAAGTTGTTGCCGGCAGGTAGAGCAATTTGACGCCAAACTGAGGGATTTCATCTTCCCTTCGTTTATTACCTCTTAGTACGACGACTCTTGTTTCACGAAGTCTTGCTCCAGCCTTTATCATCTTTATACCATAAACAGCCTGACTGAAATCATCTGTTGAGCAAATAAAAACACCGCTCATCGCATCTGCCACAGTAGTGTTTGTAGTAAACGCTGTACCTACCGGTGAAAAAACCACCGTTGGAATTTTTGTTTCAACAGTTTTGTAAACCGTTGGCCAGGAGTGTTGTTGTCTGTCAAGAACAACAACTAAAAATCCATCGGGTTTTTCCGCTGCGGCTTCAGTTAACCACTGGTCTGCTTCTTTTAAGGAGTATATCGGGAGAGAACGGATATCAATCTTAATGCCGAGTTCTCTTTCTGCCTTTATTATCTGCTGACGATAGTTTTTGAGAGCAGTCTCACCGTCGTAAATAGCGCCGGGCCATGCCATACCATAGTCACCTTTTCTCCTAACAAAAGCAGCCTTAATCAAAGGAACATATCTGGACGCCGGTCCTGCCATAATTTGCTTTTTCACGTTTGAACCTAAAGTGAAACCGGTATTAGAAAGTATTTTTCCTCCCAACACCGAGCCACCCGCGGCAATTTTAATAAAATCCCGGCGAGTATAACTCTTCAATCTTTCTTTATCATTTTTGTTTTTCATACTGCTCATAAGGTGTTCCTCCATATTTTAAATCAGAAATGAAAGATAGAAATTGTTATAATACTAAAAATTGCGATAAAATAAAAAAATCTCTCAAATTTGTTATATTATTAGAACTCTGGTAAATTTCCGTTACATATAATGAAAAACATCTTAAAACAAGCAGAGTTTATTTGAAATCCGCGTTGATAATTCAGATAAAGAAACTTTTATTGGGTCTGATGGCAAAATGGGTAAGAACAATATTACTACGGCTTTTGCATTAACTTTTACATTTTAATGCATTATTTAATTTGTACTATTCTATCTATGTGTTAACACATGAGGAATAAAATTCTCAAGTGATAGACTGGTCTATCCCCTGAGAATCGCTTGCATAAATTAAAAATACGATGAATTTAGGATTATGAAATATTTTTTTTCAGTAATTCTTTCAGAAGTCGAGTTTACAAGATTAGAAACCTAAATTCTTCTTTACGTACTGCAATTTTTAATTTAAAACTGCTCAATTTTTTAGAACATTCCCATAATTATAATCATGACAAGCATAACAACTGCTGCAGCAATAGCAATCTTAAAACTCTGCTGAACAGTTCTCCCTTTCGAATAAATACCCATTGCAGCAGGAATAGTACTTGCACCAAGAAGTCCAATAGCAAATATAATCCCGAAACCGCTTCCTACTACCGGTTTAACAACCGGGTCAGCCAATGCAACGCCGAGTACTGTTGGATAGATAGGTCCAAATATCAGTCCCATAAAAATAACACCTATTGTTCCAACGATTTTTAATTTTGCTACTGTCAGAATAATAATTATAATAATAGCTGCTATTGATAATACTATACTTACCGTTATTCCTATTTCAGGACCTACTAAAGCTTTTATACCAAAACCGGCAGCTATCAATCGCCCAAGCATAAGGCAGATCCAGTATGAAGAAAGCACAAAATTTGAACTGCGGTCTGAAAAGCCTAAACCGCTTGCATAGGAAGAAACCCATCCTCCCATTGCGTTCTCCAATCCAACGTAACAAAATAAAGCCAATGCCGAAAAAATGACGATTCCTTTACCAAGAAGAGCGAATGCCTGTGAGATTTGAAAGCCTATCTTAACTTCAGGATAGTTGGCAAAAAGAGCAAATATGATTGGCAGTAAGAGAATAATGGCAATAAAATTTCCCGTTATTTTATACCCAAGTTTCTTTAAAAGTATAGCAACGACAAAAGGTGTAAAAAATGCACCTAAACCAAAGAATGAATTCCCGAGACTGAGGGCAGCGGGTTCATTTTCTCCACCAAACAAAACCACTGTCATAAGTACGTTTCCTATCGTGGTCAAGCAAGTCGCGCCAATACCCATGATTATACAAGCAAAAACAGCCGTTCTGTATGATTTCGCAGATATGAGCATAAAAAATCCAAGAAATACAATTATACTGCCAGCAACAGCAAAGAATTTGTGCCCATATGCATCAACCATTGGACCAATAAATAATACTAAACACATCATTGTGAACATAAGGGCTGAGATAAGTCCTCCAACCTTAGCGTTATCGATATTTAGTACCTTAGCAAGTTTCAACTTTAGGGCACCAACAGCTGCAAATATAATCCCCACAGCAAAAGCAGCCAATAATGCCACAGCCTGAATCATTTTTCTTACTCCTTTTTAATTAGTGCTTTGTTAAATATTACTACAAAAAAAAACAGAAAAACAGACACACACAATAATAAATTCTAAATACTAAACAAATTATAAATCTTAAATATTAATATCTAAATAAATCCAAAATTCAAATTTCAAATGTTTTAAACATATTTTAACTTATCTATTATGAATTTAAACTTATATCGTTTTGAATTTAGAATTTAGAAATTGAACCATATACTGTTTAATCTTAATTTAACAGAATATCTTACTTTTCATTTTTTATTGAACAGAACCATAGCCATTAATATTAATAAATATAAATTATAAAATCAACCAAATAATCCGGTACCTCATCGTTTCTTTGCAAGAATTAGCATATAATTTTTTTGCAGACAGCTTCTTAAAAAGATAGGAATACACCTCTACAATAGATTTTGATACGCAAGAAATAGTGCTCTATAGTATCTCATTAACCGAATTGGATCGTTGCTTGCTGGTATTTCAGCACAACAGTATCCGTTATAGCCGGAATTAATAAGAAGCTGAAATAGTTTCCGATAAGGGTATTTTTCATTCCATAGTTCGGTTATATGAGCAAAGTGTATTTTCGATTTTACAAGATTAAAATTAGCTTCTAAACCTTCATCCAGAAGGTCATTTGCATTTGAATTCCAGCATACAAAAACATTATCACAATCGGCATAATCCATTATCTTTTTTATTCTCGGAAGACGACTTGTATCTCTGCCGTGAACCTCAAGCCTTATCTCGATGCCATAATCTCTGGCAAATTCTCCAACCTCTTTCAATGATTTTCCAATCTGTTCAAGGATTTTTTCTTCGGGAATTCCCTTTTTAACCATAAGTCCATTTGGTCTGACTTTCACCCCTTCTGCCCCAACATCACGAGCAAGTATGGCATATTCTTTTGTCCCTTCAATATTTTTTCGAAGCACATCCGGGTCATCCGAATGATACTCAAAAGCACTCCCCAGGCTCAACAGTCTCACTGAAGAATCTTCAAATTTTTTCCCGACTTCTTTCCTCCGGGCAGAGTTGAGTTCCACTTCCACTTTGTGGGCATGGGTTGTCCGCAGTTCTACTCCCTCAAATTTTGTTTCTGTGCAGTTTTTGATTATTGTATCAATATCCCAGTCCCTTGCCAGGTTATATGTTACAAGACCAAGATGTAATTCACCTTTTACATTTTGGTTATCTTCACCCGGCCGTCCACAAACTGATAACAAAGCAGGTATGGATGCCGAAAATACTGCAGATTTTAAAAATTTTCTTCTCGAAAATTTTTCTGACATAATATTTTATCCCTACATTTAAGTTTTAAATATGTAATTGAAATTTTTAATTAAAAGTACTACTTTCATTTGAAAAGAAGGTAAACTCCACCATTATCCGCCTTATGCGGAAAAGAAAATTTAAAACTATCCCGAATAATCGGGATACTTAAATCACTTCCCAATTTGGGAAAAAGCCGATTGTCCGTGATATTTTGAGCAAATTAATAGAGTTTCCAAATTTTTAGTCTTCTCTTAAAGAAAAAATTATCAGTTGTATGCTCTTTAATCGGCAATAATTTCAGAACTTTCAAATATATATTATCTTCACCCAACAATCCAATTTTAAAACCGACCCATAATTAGTGCCATTATAAATAAAATTACTGCTGCAGCAATTGCAACCATAAAACTTTTTTGAATGGTCTTTCCTTTTGCGATGATACCGATTGCAGTGGGCATAAAGCTTCCGCCAAAAAGCCCAACAGCAAATATAATCCCAAAAACACTTCCATGTAAAGCTTCGAGAGTTTTCGAAAACGTCACACCCACAATGGTTGGAAAGATAGGTCCGAAAGCAAGTCCTGTTAATATTACCCCTATAACAGCGAGTGTTTTTGATTTTGCAACTGCCATTATACCTATTGTAATAACTGCAACTGCCGCTAATACAGCGATGACGCTGGCGCCGATTTCGGGTGTGACCAGCGGTTCAAAAACACCAAACCCGGCTGTTGTTAATCGTGCAATCATAAGGCTAATCCAGAAAACTGAAAGAGTTATATTTGCACCTTTATCTGTAAATCCCAAGCTGCTTGCATACGTTGAAATCCATCCACCCATTGAAAATTCTAATCCTATATAACAAACAAGAGCTAATGCTGCAATAATCACAATCCCTGATGCAAGAAGTCCAAAAGCTTTAGACATTTCAAAACCGGTAGGCACAGATGGCAGTACTGTAATTATTGCAATTATAACCGGGATTAGTAGAATTACGGCAATAATCGTTCCTGTTGTTTTATATCCCAATTTACGAAGGAGCAGTCCGACTATTAGGGGTGTAACAAAAGCACCAAGACCAAAGAAAGTATTCCCGAGATTAAGTGCTGCGGGGGCATTTTGTCCATCGAAGAGAATCACCGGCATAAGTGTGTTTCCCACAGTATTTAAACACATTCCCCCAACTCCCAGTATGATGCAAGCAAATACTGCCATCTTGTAGGATTTAGCCGATATAAGGAGGAATATTGAGATAAATGCTACCAAGAATCCCACAATTGCAACAGGTTTGTATCCTACTGAATCAACTATCGGTCCCGTTATCAACACCATAATCATACTCGCAAACATTAATGTAGAAATTAAACTTCCGACTTTTGCGTCGTCGATATTGAGAACTTTTGCAAGTTCTAATTTTAGAGCGCCTATAATTGCAAAAATTACCCCCAATCCAAAGACGCTCATTAACGCTACTGATGCTGACATGATTTTCCTCCTGTTTAATTAATGTTTAGTTATTTTTATTTCTCAATTCTTCTGCCATATATTTAATCTCAACTAGGTCAGAGCGCATTTCTGCCCAACCATACCAAAATGTATAATCAGGATTAGCATGAAATGCTCCCTGAAAGGCACATTCTCTCCCAATTTGAGACACAAAGTTGCAGGAAAAAAGTATATTTATCAGTATGTTTTGTTTTTATGGAAATAGTTTTTCAAAAAATCAAGATGATTATTAGTTTATTGTAACTAATTACACAGTGATATAAAGACATTATTATAGGCTATTTTGTTGGCGAAGGTGAAGAACACCTTCGCCATCAGAAAACTATTATTTTTTGTAAATATATTGGATTTCTTAACTCACAAAAGCACCGTTAAGGTCGGTTCACTAACCGCCCCTACAATGGGACGGAATCTATTGTTTATTAAATGTTTAGATGTTGAAATAATACTGAATCAAGTTCAGCACAGGATTCAGCATGACAGTTAAACTTTATTTGTTTTAGTTTCGAATTATATACAATAGAAATTTACTAAAGTTCTGATATTAAGTTGGATAGATTATTATATGTTGTACCAAGAAGTTAAATTAAATATTCGTAAAATATTAATTAAAATATAAAAAAAATATATCTAATAAACAACAAAAATTAATTATTTTTCAGAAGGAATAGCGGCAATAACAATGCTAACCACCGAAATACTGATACCGAAAATATATTCAAGTTCATGCCCCCCTTTCTCAATATTCATTACTATTCCATGAACAGTTAAAAAACTTCCGATAAGAATAACAACACAGAGCCAAGACCTTACACTTAATCCAAGAAAAGTTTTATTAATAAACCGCATATTTCTCCTTTTTCATAAACAAACAAATTCCTACAAAGTTTAGAAAAATTTACCAACAATATAACCTGCCGTCCCCAGAGCGTTGATAAATATAGCAATTAACATCCCTAAATTCCAGAGATATCCCTTCCAGCCCCTGTTTACATATTCGCCGAGATAATCCTTTCTATTCTGCAAAATAAAGAAACAAATAAAAGTAATTGGTGTCATGACGAGATTAAATGCAGAAGTCCAAACAGGAACCCACCAAGGCCAAGTCATAAAAGCTCCGATTATCCCAATATTTGCAATAGAGGTTGTTAATCTAAATTTCCAGCCTCTTGGTTCAAATCCAAACATTTCAGATAATACAAATCCACATATTAACATTTCCAGAATCATTGTAGAAACACACATTCCTAAAATTCCGACAGATAAAATTACTCTTGCAGTTAGCAGACCAGCCAGAGGTTCAAGGGCACGGGCGACATCTGTTACGCCTTCTACATCAACAATCCCGCTGTTTGCAACAGCAATAAGGAGCAAACTTGGCGCAATTACCGATGGAATAAACATACTCAATGTAAGGTCAAAATCTTTTAATCCTCTATGTTCTTTAACCCACCTTCTCGCAAGCATTACATAAGGATAAAGAAATGTGGTATTAACGCCGATAGATGCGCCAAGAAGTGCCAGAATAATCATAACAGCACTAATATCGTGCGGGATTTTAAAAAAGAAAAAACCTTTAAAAGTTGCGCCCCAGTTAATACCGGTTTTAATAACAACCAATACTAATGCTAAAACAAAACCCCAGACCAGATACTTTAATACATGTTCAAACCTGATAATGTATTTTCTCCTCCCTGTTCCATAACTCCAGCAAATATAAGTAGATAATATGAGGAAAAAGCCAGCAATTATCACAGTGGATATCCAACCAGGCATTCCAAATTTTTCTACTGAAAACATATATTTAACCACATCCGTTCCGAGAGCATATTGAGGAAACTGCCAAACCACAGATGCAAGGAGCACATTAATGCCCCAGAATACTGCGAGTGCCGGATGAAGTTTATTCCAGAAAACCTTATAAGGACGTTCTCCAGTAAAACAAACCTGATAACCTATTGCAGCAAGGCAGAGAATACCGAAAAACTTTCCCAACGGAACAACCCAGAGCAGATCATATCCAAATCTTCCTGCATTAATTGCAGAACCGGCGGTTGCTGCACCAAGCGTTAATGCACTCAGAAGCCACGCTGGTCCGATAAATTTGAAATAACCTCTCCAGCGGTTGAATATTGATGGTCTATTGTTGATATCCCTCAGCGCCTCTTTTTCTTTTTCAAAAGCCGCATCGTCCTTTTTGCTAATAAAAAAGAATTTTTGTGTCTCCTTTTGATTTTCTCTATTTTCTTTCATTCTAATATATGTTTTATTTATGGTTAACTTTATTCCAAGTATAATACAAAAAAATATCTAAAAATGCAATTTTAAAATAATTTTTTTTATACTTTTCGTCCATGTGGATAGTCCAATGTGTTTAATTTTATCTTGACATTTCAGGTTTAATGAATTATATAGTAGTTTGATACCTTTTATTTGTTTCAGAAATACATAAATCTCCAAAAGATAATATATTAACAATATATTAATGAAAAAGGTATGCGGAATGTTAAATTTTTAAAAATAACGAAAAAAAGTGCATATCTAAAATTAAGAAAATTAATTTAAAAAATAATCATAATTTATGGAGGTCTGGTATGAAAAAATTGAAATGGATGGTTGTAATATTATTTTGTTCATTACTTGTATTGAATTTAAATGCTGCGGATTCAGGTATAGTCATTTCTGCTTATCAAGGTCAGTGTAATGACGGCAATTTTGATGAGAATCTTAAAACTGTTTATAGAGTAATAAAAACGGCTCTTGAGCGTAAATCTGACTTTTTATGTTTTCCGGAAACATTTTTATCAGGATATTATACAAAGGAACAGGTTTTACGAGGAGCAGTCAAATTAGATGACCCACGGTTAACAAGGCTTATCAAATCAACTGCCAATTATGATATGGTTGTCCTCGTGGGAGTGGCGGAAAAAACTGAGGAGACTATGTATAATACTCAATTAGTGATGTATAAAGGAGAGCTTTTGGGGAAATACAGCAAAATAATGCTGATTGGAGGTGACAGGAGAATAGGGTTTGAAACCGGGAAATCTATGCCAGTTTTCGAGGCAAAAGGCGTAAAATTTTCATGTATAATATGCGCAGATTCGTCATACCCGGAGCCAGCGCTCCTGGCACGATACCAGGGAGCCATTCTTCTTTTCAGCCCGCATTATAATTCTCTCGCTATCGATAGAATGGATAATCATCGAATCAGGGTACGCAACAATCATATTGGAATAGCAGCATTAACGAGGATGATTGTGGTCAGGTCAAACGTTATCAACGTTCATCCGGATAGACTTGGATATGGTGACAGTGCAATCTTTGACCTGAATGGTGTACCGCTTGCTGAAGCACCCCTATTTAAAGAAACATTGATTACCGCTGAGATTGACAAAGAGACAATCGAGACCTGTAAAAAATGGAAATATCTCGAAAGATTCCCTCAAGTATTACGAGAAAAATTGGCAAATCTATTACTTTTTGATTTACCGTAGAGTTTAAGAGCGAAGGTAAAATTTTCAGGAGACTGCCACGCCTGCGCAGGCGTCGTCCCGAGTACTCGGGACTCCTCGCAATGACAGGTGGATTGTGACTGCCAAATCGCTCTGTTTCTTGCAGGAGGAAGGGCGAACGGACCGTTCGCCCCTACCAATAATGATGCCAGCTACCAGAGACGGCCCCAACCGAAGCCTCTTCCAAGTCCCAATCCACAGGGACCTCTTCCCAATCTCGTACTACCCAAAACATTTCTGACATAATATCCCCAATTCCCCAAACCAGTTCCATATCCCGTTCTTAATCCCAATCCTAATCCACCACAATATGGATAGAATGGCCAGCCATAACCTAAATTATTAGAATTTACAATTGCTTTTTGCTGTTCTGTGAGAATATTTCTAAAATCTTCTGAATGGGCAAAAACCTTCTTCTGAAGTTCTGCTCGAATTTTATTAATTTCATCAATCTTGACATTTATAGCCGTTTGATCAGGAGGTTGAACAATTGTAAGATTTTGAAGTTCAAGGTTTTTCTGGTTCAAACTGTTCGGAAGAGCCGCATTTTCACTCTGGAACTTAGTCTTAATTTCATTGAGTTTTTTTATTTGTTCCTGTGTTAGATTGAGTAAATTGGGATAATTTGCAAAAGGATAACTTATTAAATTGTAAGTTTTAGGGGCTAAATAACCAGCGTATGGACATCCAGCACCCAAATAATCCATTCCTCTCCCCACTGCTCTGCCAAAAGGCTGAGAAAATCCCAGTTCCGAAAATAAGAACAAAAAGATTACAAATATTACCGAAATTATTTTATATTTTTTCATTGTCTTTTCCTCCTGTTAGTTTATTTATTATTATCATTTTAACATTATTTAAAAATTATTATCTCTTAACCATCTTGGCCCTCTTCCATCTCCTGTGCCTCTGCCACCCATATATCCTTTCCCTTTTCCACCAAATGCTCTACCGCGACCGAACCTTTGATCAAACATTGAAAAATATTTTTCCTGTTGAACCGGGTTCAACAAATTTTTTTCTATTATTATACACTTAACCGCTTCTTTCTGAAGATGTGCCTGAAGTAAACTGATTTGGTCTATCAGATTATTTATTAAATCAGTATCAGGATTCTCGCTTATGACTGCATTAAACAATTCTATCTGCGTTTCATTTAATTTTATTCCTGCATTTTCTAATTCATTCTCAAATGATACTCTTATTTCTTCAATTTCTGCTGCCTGAGATTCGTTCAGGTTTAATTTTTCTTTTATTAAAGACTGAACCGACTTCTCCTCCTCCAATATCTCACCTCTTTTTACGATTTCACTATTGGATATGATAGTGATTAAAGCAGAAATATTTGTTAAAAATAAAAATGTAATTACAATGATTATTATTTTCTTTTTCATTTAAAATAACCTCATAATCTTTTTCTAAAGTTCTTTATAAAAATTAATATATGCATCTCCGATTGAACCTTCAGGGACTTCATCAAAAATTTCTAAATAGATGTTTTCATCAAATTCTTCCAGATATCCGCTCATTTCTTTACTTACATAAGAGTCTCCAAGTTCATAACCAAAAAATATTCCAACAGCGAATAACACTCCGTATGCAACAGGCTTGAGATATTTTATTGGATTCTCAAATATACTCCACACCTTTGGTCTTTCGTATTCCAAAATCTTTCTCTGGAGTTTTGTCCAGAAATAAGGGGAAAGTTCTGACTTTGCCGGAGAAACCACATAATTCCAGACCGAAGAGAGCTCTTTTACCAGCATTTTGCATTTCTCACATCCGAAAAGATGATTTTCTATTTTAGTTCGTTCTTTTTCTGAAACATTCCCTTCAAGATAATCTATTATATTATTTTCAACATATTTGCAATTCATAATTTTCTCCTTATTCACTCTATTAGACACATATTATCTGATAAACTTTCGCATGATTACAAAACTTCTTTAAGATATATCACAAGTTTTTTCTGAAGATTCATTTTTGCCCTGTGTATTCTTGATTCCACAGAAGAGATTGAACATCCCATTATTTCTGCAATCTCCTCATAAGTGAATCCTTCAATATTATATAAAGTAAAAGCAACTCTCTGATTCGAAGGTAATCTATTCAATGCCTTAGAAATAATATTCTTTTTTTCTTCGGTTATTACTTTAAAATCAGCAGTAGAATCTTGAGCGGCAGGAATTTCAGCCTCTTTACCCTCGCTTTCCTCTTTTAAACTAATTTTATTGAATATTCCCGATAATTTTATCTTTCTTATATGGTTTAATGAGCGATTTACGGCAATTCTGTATATCCAGGTGGAAATTTTAGATTCAAATTTAAAAC
>JAUWXV010000045.1 GCA_030616165.1 bacterium
CTTCATCAGAGACTGGTGTTCATGCTGTCCATGAAGGTCAACAAGCATATCCCCAAATTCTTTAATCACCTGAAGCTTTACAGGACTATCATTTATAAACACCCTGCTCTTGCCCCTCTGATTTATCTCTCTTCTAATAATTACTTCATCACTTAAATCTGGAATTTCAATATTTTTTAAAAATTCTTTTAATATTTCTTTTTCTTTTATGTAAAATTGTCCCTCAACAACGGTCTTTTTTGCACCTTTTCTGATAAAATCCACACTAAACGGTTCACCAAGCAGAAGTCCAAACGCACCAATTATTATAGACTTACCAGCGCCAGTTTCACCCGTTATAATATTTAATCCATCTCCAAACTCCACCTCTATCCTATCAAGAATCGCATAGTCTTTAATTAATAAACATTTTAACATAATAAATGATATAATTTAAAAAAAATTACTATTATTTCACCGAATAATCGGGAGAACATGAATAAAGTTTCTTTTTCACCTTAGGCAGCTCCTACTTTCTTTTCAAAGAAAGTAGGTTATTCTCTAATTAAAGCAACTTTACCTTTCTTAATCTTTCCATCTTCGGTATAAGCGACAAGAATATATATCCCAGAAGGGACAGGATTCCCATTAGAGTCTTTGCCATTCCAAAACGCCTTTGCTCCAAATAATTCCCCACTTTCCTCTGTTAGTTCTTTAATCAGCCTTCCGCTCGCTGAATAAATTTTAACTGAAGATTCAATTGCAAGGTCTCCAATTACAAGAGGCGAGCCACTCTTTCCTGGTATAAATGGATTTGGAAAAACCAATAATTTTAAAATACTTTCATCAGGTTTTGAGAAGGTAGTTTTTGCCTTCGTGAGTCCTTTTTCTGTTCCTATATATATATCACCTGTCTTTTCATTCAGAGCAATTGATAGAACATTGTCATCAACAAGTCCAGAATTGAGTTGATTATAATGATTCCACTTATAATTATCCCGATCAAGAACAGATATTCCACCTTTAGTTCCAAACCACTTATTATTAAATGGATCGGTTGTAATACAATTTACATAATCATTAATTAAACCATATACAGTTCTGAACCTTGACCCATCCCAGTAATTTGCACCTTCAGGTGTTCCAACCCATACATATCCAGAATTATCTACGGCAAGAGCTTTGATTTCGTTGCTTTCAAGACCATCCGAAGTTGTATAATATTCCCAGACATCATCAGATTTATCTTCGACAGTTCCATTGTAATCGAGAACATTAAGACCCCTTGGCGATACTCCCCCGGTTCCTATCCACACCTTCCCCGATTTATCAAATGTTATAGTCGATACTTCAACAGAATTCAATCCATCAGATGTAGAAAAATAATTCCATTTGAAATCAGGTGTGATTGATATAAGAGCCTTCCCATTATTTGCATAACTATTCAGAAGCCAAACATTCCCAAACTCATCAACTCCAATATCATAAACTATGACAAAAGATGGAGTATCAGAACCTGCGAGTCTTCCGCCTGTTGTATCATATTTGGTAATTTTATAGTCATCTCCTTCTATGGTGAATGCACCGTATCCTGGAGTTCCAAACCATTTCATATTATTTTTATCAATCTTGACAGATATGACCGAATTTGAACTTATACCATCATCTTTTTTGAAATTTTTCCATTCTTTCCCATCATAAGAGTAAATGCCTTCATTTCCAAATTGCCCCGAAACAGCCCAGACTACGCCATTTTTATCAATATCGATATTGGCAAAATAATTCCCAGCAGGAACGCCGGGCATATATCTTTCCCATTCACTATTAATGATATTATAAGAAAAAAGACCGTTTAATTTTGTCCCAGCCCATAAAACTCCATCCTTATCAAAACGAATAACTGAAACGTCCCAGAGATTTTGCCCAAAAAGCCTCCACCTTTTTTCTTCATTCAATAAATAAACGCCGCCCAAAGCCCCGGCATATAGTTTGCCTTCAAATATGGTAAAATTAGTAACTCTATCAGATATACCTTCAACAATTTTAATAACTCCCAAACTATCAAAATATGCTGCTCCCTTTTCAGCCGCAACGTAAATCCTATTCTCAAATTTTATAAATCCGTTAATTCTATTATCAGGAAGATTGTTATCTTTCGTAAAATTTTCCCAGAACTGTGGGTCTTGAAGGTTTGGATATTTAAGGTTTGATTTTGCAATTCCTATCTCTGTCCCTGCCCATATATCATCATCCGAGATAAATATTTTCTTAACTGCAGTATTTCTGTCAAATACACCAAGCTTTCTGAAAGTTGCTTTTACCTCTTTTTTATCGATAAGGTATTGACTGATCCCAAAATCAGTAGCAAAATAAACTTCATTCCCCTTTATTGCTAAGTCATTAATGTTGAAATCTTGAACATCTATTACAATAGTATTCCATTTTTCTGTTTTTGGGTCATATATATCAATAAATCCATTTCCTAAACCTATCCAAATTCTTCCCTCTTCATCAAAACTCATATCCCTTACATCATTATATGATAAACCACTTGTATTATTAATAATCTCGTAATCATTTTTAGATTTATCAAAAATAAAAATCCCCCCCTTAGTTCCGGTATAAATTTTATCATCAACAAAAAGTATCTCTCTAATTTCATTCATACCTGTGAATGTCTGCCATTCTAAAACTCCATCCCACTTATCGTTTATGAATAAAAAAACAGCAGAGAAAAGAACATTTAAATACCTAATATTCATCATTAAATTTTTCTTCAAAGACTCTTTTCAACCAAAATGGCATTCTTGTTGGCTTTCCCTTTGAGTTAATGAAGCTGTGAACAGTATATCCATCAACAAGTAAATTTTTATAATTTTCATCATATATATTGTAAAAAATTTTCAATTTGACTTTCGGAATCTCTTTAAGTATCGTAATAATTTCTAAAATCTGGTCATATCTTGCTGGTCTTTTAAATTTTAAATGTGCTTCAATTACAGGAAGAGCAGTACCCTTTTTTTCTATTTCGGTATATGGTATTCCCATTTCCCGAAAAAGTTCTGCTCTGCCAGCTTCAAACCACTCAAGGTAATGTGAATGATAAACAATCCCCATCTGATCGGTATCTGCATATCTGACTCTTATGTGCGTTTTACTTTCTATCATTTTTATTTCCCTTTCACTGCAAGGCAACAAAAGGAAGATAGTGACAAATTTTCCTTTCCGCCATTGCGCGAATCCGCTGTAGCGTAGTTTATTTTCTTTTCAAGAAAACAGGTTATTCTTCCCAGAAACCCATATTGCCGAATTTTTTAATTCTTTTTTCAATGAGAATTTCAGGTTCAATTTTCTCCAACTCTTCAACCTCTTTTAAAATTCTATTTTTAAGTATTTCAGCCATTTTATCAACTTCTCTATGAGCACCCCCTAATGGCTCAGGAATAACATCATCAATAAGACCCAATTCTAAAAGTTCGTATGATGTTATTTTAAGTGATTCAGCAGCCAGTGGTGCTTTATTAACATCCCGAAATATTATTGAGGCACAACCTTCAGGGGAAATAACTGAATATATAGAATTTTCAAGCATCAATACCCTGTCTCCAATGCCTATACCAAGTGCACCACCACTGCCCCCCTCACCTGTTATTATGCAAACAATGGGCACCCGCAAAAGTGCCATTTCATAAAGGTTTCTCGCAATTGCTTCTGCTACACATCTTTCTTCTGAACCTTTACCAGGAAAAGCACCCGGTGTATCTATCAAAGTAATTATAGGTTTTTTGAACTTTGCCCCAAGTTTCATTAAACGCAGAGCCTTACGATAACCTTCAGGATTTGTCATCCCAAAGTTCCTGTATATATTACTTTTTGTATCTCTTCCTTTTTGATGACCTATCAGAACCATACTCTTACTACCAATCAAAGCAAGACCAACCACTATAGAAGTATCATCTGCATAAAGACGGTCACCATGAAGTTCAATAAAGTTATCTGTTATCCTCGATACATAATCCAAAGTGTATGGTCTATTATGGTGTCTGGCAAGTTGAACCCTCTGCCAGGTCGTAAGATTTGAATATACCTCCTCTATTAGTACATCAAGTTCATTCTCTAATATCTTTAGTTCCTCTTTTTCCTTCTCATCATCAGAGGATAATTTATCTCTCTTTTTATTTATCTTTTCTTCAAGTTCTACTATCTCCTTTTCAAAATCAAGATAAAACTTTGCCATTTATATTCTCTCCAAATATTTATTTTATTTGTTTTCCTTTAAAAGGAATTTTCTCTTGGAAATTACCAGATACTGCCTAAATTTTATATGGAACAAGTTCATAATTTATCTTTAATCCATTACATATATTAATTATTTTCATTATATCATTAAGACTAACATCATCTGAATAGAAGATTATTTCATTTACTTTATTCACTTCAATTATATTTCTCAAATAATCCTCATTTTCCAATTTTTCAGTTTCTTTTTCATTTACAAATGTCTTTTTCGATATATTAAAAATTCCAACAACTGTATTATTGCCACTATTAATATTTTTAAAGGTTTTGTCAATTTCCGTCACATTGTTATTCGAGAATACAATCAATCTCCTCTTGCCATTTTTAAATATAGGAATATTTATCGAAAATAATTTAAATATTTTCCCTAAAAGAAATAAACCGGCTCTTATCCAGATTCCTAATTTAACAAACCATAAAGGATAAAAGAGATATCTGTTTTTAAAATGCTTTTCTACAAATAAACCCATTGATTTGTAAAACTCCTTTCCCGTATCCACTCCGCTCTTTTTTGAACTCCTACCTTTAAAGTGAATAATTTCTGTTTCTGGATAATAGTAAATCTTCCATCCTATTTTTGCTATTCTATAGCACCAGTCTATGTCTTCACCATAAAGAAAAAAATCTTCATCAAGATATCCGACCTGCTCTAAAACTTCTCTCCTCACCATCATAAAAGAGCCCGATATTGCATCGACTGGACTAATCTGATCTGGTTCAAGATAAGTCAGATTATATCTGCCAAAAAATTTATTTTTAGGGAACAGTTTACTTAAACCAACAATTTTTGAAAAAGATGTAAAGGGAGACGGAAATCCTCGCCTGCATGCCAGTTGAAGAGATTTGTCCGGATTTAATACTTTGCATCCTGCTGCACCGCAGTCAGGCTTGTTATCAAAAAAATATATCATTTTGAGCAGTGTATCCCTACTTACGATGGTATCAGGGTTTACCAGAAGTATATATCTGCCAGAAGACCTTTTTAATGCTATATTATTGGCTTTAGAAAAACCTATGTTTTGACTATTCTCAATTGAAATTACATCTTTGAATTTTTCTTTAATCATCCCGCAGCTTCCATCATAAGAATTATTATCAACAACAAATATCTCCTTATTAATTCCTTCGGATGCCTCATAAATAGATATAAGTGCCTTTTCCAAATATTCTTTTACATTATAACTTACTATTATTATAGAAAGATCACACATTACTTTTATTTAAATAAATTTTTTTTGCTGAAATCTTGATTTATAATTTTTCCAAAAATCCGAGCAATCTGAGTTTCCAAACCATCCAGATTGCCTCTCTAACAATTTTTCTGGACATTTTAGATCTTCCTTCAGTTCTATCTATGAAGATTATCGGTATTTCAGTAATTTTAAACCCTTTTTTCCACGCTTTATAATTCATTTCTATTTGAAAGGCATATCCTCCAGAATGGATTTTATCAAGATTAATACTTTCCAAAACTTTCCTTCTAAAACATTTATATCCGCCTGTCGAATCTTTGACTGGTAAACCCGTTATCAGGCGCGTATAAATATTTGCACCATAACTTAAGATAAGTCTTCTCAATGGCCAGTTCACAATATTTATACCTTTTATATACCTTGAACCAATTACAAGATCGTATTCCCTAATTTTTTCAAGAAAATTAGGTATTTCCTTCGGGTCGTGTGAAAAATCAGCATCCATCTCAAATATATAATCATATCTTTTCTGTATTGCATATTTGAAACCTGCAACATAAGCAGTACCTAAACCCATTTTCGCTTTGCGTTTAATGAGACTGACTTTATGGTCTCTTCCTGTAATTTCTTCTACAATTTTGCTAGTGCCGTCAGGAGAATTATCATCCACAACAAGTATATCAATATCAAGATTTAATTTAAAAATTTCTTCAATAATCTTCTCAATATTTTCTGCTTCGTTATAAGTTGGTATAATAATTAAGGTTTTCATCTCATGAATAATTTTTCATTTGTTCTTTAAAAAGATCAAATCCTTTTTTTACATCAATCAAATTAAGATACAATTCTTTTTCCGCTTTTTTAACTAATAATCCGCAATTTTTTGGTCGAGGTGTCCGATTCGGCATTTCAATAGAATATACTGGTTCAATCAGTTTTTCGTTAAATCCAAAGTATCTCGCAAATTCAAGTGCATAATTATACCTATCTATAATGTCTTTCCCTGCTATATTATAAATTCCATTCCTTTCAAGATTAATCATCTTTAATATGCAGTCTGCAAGATTTCCAGTAAATGTTGGATTTCTCACCTCGTCTCTTATTGCCTTTATTTTATTTCCTTTGCTCAGTTCTTCCCACATTCTGATTGCAAAATCTTTTTTCCCCTTGATATTTCTACCACTGTATAATGTTGAAGTTCTAATAATTGAATATTCTAAATCACTCATAATAACAAGGTTTTCGCTTGCCAGTTTTGACTTACCATAATAATTCAAAGGATTTGGTTTATCTTCTTCGCTGTATGGACCATTTTTTCCGTCAAAAATATAATCGGTTGATATATGTATAAGATTTACTTCAACAAATTTACAAGCATAAATAATGTTTTGCAAAGTTTCTACATTAGTTCTCCAGCATCTCTCTCTTTCTTTTTCACAATTATCAACATCTGTCATAGCCACTGTATTTATCACGAAACGGGGATGATAAAACTTAAATATCTCCTTTAGCTTTTTTCTATTTAATATATCAAGTTTTATATATTCATAATCGACATTATCGATTAATTTTTTATTGTCTCTCCCAATTCCTATGACTTTATATTTCCCAGTAACCCTCCTCACTAAAGCAGACCCTAGTTCTCCATGACATCCTGCGATAATAATTGGTATAAATTTCATCTTTAAAAAATGTTTATCCTTTAAAATTAGCAATGGAATCCAACTTATCACTTCCAAATAGACTTGCCTTGTATCCTGCCACCTTGCTTGCAAAGATTGCAGATTTCACCGGGTCATTAAAACGAAAATATTCTGTAATAAATCCCCCGGCATAAGCATCTCCACAGCCGGTGACCTCTTTTGAATCCCCATAAAAAAAGGGCGGTATAGATACACTTTTAACTCTTGTGCTGTACGTATAGAAGAGAATTGAACCCTTTTCACCGAAAGTTAAAAGAAGTACTTTTGGTCCATTTGATAAAACTTCTCTTGCAAAGATTAAATAATCCTTTTTAGAATAAAAATTTTTCCCAAAAAGAAGAATTCCTTCCCTTTCATTCATCTGGATAATATCCCCACATTTTATCCATTCCCTCCAATTTGGAAATGGACGAATATACCGAAGACCGTTTTTTCGAAAGCCAAGAGAAAGGCTGTGAAAATCAATATAAATTGGACATGATAAATTTCTTCTTATCTTTTGAAGTGTTTGAAATCGCATCTCACGACCAGAAATAAAATTAATATAAAGAAAATCTATACCATCTGTAAAATCAAACTCCTTATAACGAAAGGGCGGTAAAACGTTAATCGAATATTCATTCCTCTCATCCAGTGAATAATATTTTAAAAATACCCTATTATGAGGCTGAGAAACCTTGATCAATCCCTTTTGTTTAATATTATTATATCTCCGAAGTATTCTGATAAGACGCGGATAAAAATCTTCGCCAACCTTGGAAAAAGGATAAAGCCAACCATTATCATTCATAAGCAAGGAGAGAGTAATCAACGAATAATATAATCCACCTATCCCTTCAATTTTATCTCCTTTAAAAGGGGAAATCTCATCAAGGACAAATTGGCCAACTATGCAAATTCTCTTTTTAATAAAAGACCTCCTAATCACGTACCAAAATAATAATAAATCAAATAAAAAATTAATAAAAAAAGAGAATAAGTGCAAGGAATTTTTAAAGATGTAAATTAACCTAAAAAGGTAAGAAAAAAAGAATAGTCAAAGAATTTTCAGATATGCTGCTCGTGCAATTGCCATCTCTCCGTGAATATCCTTCAGTAAATCTATTGTTTTAAGTAACTTTCCACTCTTATTGCAATTAGTGAAAAGTTCTGTTTGAATCTTATTATTATTGGTATTAAGATAACTTTTTACCACACCTGAGACCGTTATACCAAGAAGACGGATTTTTTTAGTTCTTTTGTATACGCTGTAAAACAGTTTCTTGGAGATGGAATATATCTTATTGTCTTCCCATACAAAAAATGGATATGTGCATCTTTTTGAAAAGGAAGAAAAATCACTGTATCTAAACTTAACCGCAACAGTTCTTCCTGCAAATCTCGACTCTCGTAATCTTCTTCCCACTTTTTCTGATAATTTCAAAAGAATCATATTAATAATATTTTCATCGCAGGTATCTCTTTCGAGAGTATGCTCACTTCCGATAGATTTAACTTCTTCCTCTTCGTCAAATGCTAAAACCCTATCAGACCCTTCTCCTCTTGCAAGTTTCGACAACAGTGGACCGTTCACCCCTAAAACCCTTTCAAGTTCGTTTTCAGGATAGACTGCGATATCACCGATTGTTTTTATTCCCAGATTTTTCAGTATTCCTTCAGACTTTTTCCCAATTCCAATTAATTCTGATATCGGAAGGGGATATATTTTCTTTTCCAACTCTTCATCTGCGATTATTGTGAGCCCATCAGGCTTTTTCATATTGGTTGCAATCTTTGCAAATATCCTGTTCGAAGCTATTCCAACCGAACAGGTCAACTCCAGTTCCCTTCTTATTTCTCTTTTCAAAGATTCTCCAATTTTCCTTTCGTCTTCTCTATCTTTTACACTACCTGTTACATCCAGATATGCCTCATCTATACTTGTCGGCTCAACTTTTGGTGAATACCTGTTTAATATTTCTATTACCCTCATAGATGCATACATATACTTTTTCCCATTTGTCCTGATGAAAGTCCCATCTGGACACTTTTTGACCGCTAAGGCTATTGGCATTCCTGATTTTACACCAAACTTTCTCGCCTCGTATGAACAGGTTGCTGCCACTCCTCTTCCTCCAGGCTCTCCTCCCACTATTACCGGCTTTCCTTTTAGTAAAGGCTGATCTCTCTGTTCTATGGATGCAAAAAATGCATCCATATCTACATGCATTATCCTTTTTTTCTTATTCATTTCTTATCCTTCCAGACATACTCTTGCCAGTTCCCAGGTCATATTCCTCGAGTCATAACAAAGTTCAAAACAGTCCGGTCCCCCTACCATCACAGAATAGTGATAGTATCTATTTATCCCCTCATCACTTACCCACCCCCCATTAACCTTTACAATCTTATACACACGCTCATTCCATTTGAATCTGAGAGGCTGCATTTTGCCGCTGCGAAAAACAGCAATCACCTCTACCGGCTCATACACATCCTCATATATCATATAAACCCCTCTCTTACTTCTTTTGAAAAAGAAGTAAGCAAGAAAACTTACTATTATTCCTTATTCTCTGCTTTGCAGAGAATAAGGAATAGGTCTAAGGTTTCCTTCCCGCCTAAGATTTACTATTTCTCATCCCCCGAGTACTCGGGGGATGAGAAATAAGTTAAAGTTTTCTTTGGTTACTTTCTTTTTCAAAAGAAAGTAACTCACATTTTTCTTATCAGTCCGATGACCTTCCCGGCGATTCGGAATCCTGGAGTGTTTTCTTCGATGATAATAGGTCCATAGTTCTCACTTGCAGGCTCAAGGCGAACCCTCCCCTTTTCCGGATAATAGTACTTCACAGTTGCATCATCTCCAATAACAGCCACTACAATATCCCCGGAGTCGGCGGCTGGCTGTTGGTGAACAAAAACGTGGTCGCCGTCAAAAATCCCCGCATCCTTCATACTATCTCCGCGAACCCTCAAAGCAAAAACACCCTCACCGGTAAGATAAAAATTATCGACCGCTATCTCTCCCTCTATGTTCTGTTCTGCTAATATCGGTTCACCTGCTGCCACTCTTCCCACAAGGGGAACCCTCTTGATATACCGAAAAGAGCCTCCAATTACCTCTATTCCCCTTGAAACCTTCGAGCGCCTTCTCAGATAACCCTTTCTCTCCAGCGCCCTCAGCGTCACATTAACCCCGTTCGTAGACCTTATCCCAAACCTACTCCCAATTTCCCGGAAAGTCGGCGGATACCCCTTCTCCTCTATCTCTGAGCGGATAAATTCCAGAATCCTTTTCTGCCTTTCAGTTAACGCTTTTTTCATAAAAATACCTCCAAAAAAGAGTGTATTGATGATAAAATGTTATCAAAATATGATAAAATGTTATCAAAATGTGATAAAATATGATAAAAACATGATAAAATTTGATAAAATATTGTCAAAAATTATCATTTTTGAGTAATATTATCATTTAAAAATGTTGCTGTTATATACTGTATTTCATAGATTTATTGGTATTTTTTTGTGCAGTTTTTTTCTAAAAAATCAGGATTTTTTTATCCTGAATTTTTCAGTTCCTTCCGAAAGTTGTCCCTGCAGGGTTGTGTAATTCAAAGTAAAACAATATATTATAAATGCATCTATTTAGCAGAAAGATTAAAAAAACAAATTTTTTAGACTTTTTGCCACACCATCTTATATATAATATAATGAACGAATGTTCACTTGTCAAGAAAAAAAATTACTTCTTATAAAAAAAGAAGTAATTTTGAAATTAAAAATAGTAGAGACGCATTACAATGCGTCTCTACTCTGGTAAATTTCGGTAGGACAGACATTCACGTCTGTCCTTCAATTATCATAGTCAGACAGGAATGTCTGACCTACTACCTCTATCATTGTTTATCATATTTTCTTTATTGTATTGCAATTTTTGGGTAATGAATAAACATTATAACAAAAACAAAAATACTGCATAAATTATTGTTAACAATGCAATTGAGCCGTAAAACCAGCCAAGGGTAATAGAAAACATTACTCTATATCTTGATTGAACCTGCTATTTAAACCTGTAAGCATTCATATCAAATAAAAATTCATCTGTTTTAAGTCTGTTTTTTATTACCCAATCATACAATTTCCTATACATTCTCTCGTGCCACAAAAAATAGGCATCCAGAAAACTATCGTCTGGCGGTTTGCGAAGTTCCACCGAAGGCAGAATTTGGGAGAGCGAAGCGAAGCCTTTTATTCGCAGTTATATTACCCCAAGGACAAGGTTTCGAAGCAACCGCAGAGTCGTGGTTGGTGGGCTAATAGCATTTTGATTATCATTTCTTTGACAATAATAAATCCCTTCCATATTTTTCATAACAAGATGAGCAATATTTCTTCGCATGCAAGCTATGAAGGAATTTATCTTCAATATATTCTCGATAGTAGGTCTCACCAAGTAATATTTCCTTACCACAGTTGTAGCAAATATGTTGGGTCCTAGCTTTTGTTTTTTTTAAGATTTTCATATGATTATACTTCCCCATTGCTAAAAGTCCTAATTCCCTATATTCTTGTAAATCCACTCATACATTTTTTTTATTGGAACATTTAGTTTATATTCGATTGGTCTCTTTGAACCAGTCCACTTAATTAATCTTTCAATTTCTAAAATACCTAAAGTCATTCTGATTTTGTACTCTTCTGGCTTTCCCTTAAAAGGCCTGTCACGTGATAGATTTTGTCCTTCAAGCATAAATAAAATTAGGTCGGTATTGATCAGATTCTGAAGTTTGAATCCTTCAATTATTTTTTTAAAAATAGTTTGAAAGTGAATTATGGGACAATAGTGTTCATAAGGATTATCTTTTCTTGCCATGGCAACAAGGGAATGTCCTTTTATATACCATTTGAAATATTTTGAACCAAATTTCTTTTCCAGTGTGGGCTTCTCTTCAATCTCTGGAGCGAGGGTAGTTAGCATCTCTTCTTTTTCCCCAGGTCTAACAAGAAGATTAGAAATCTGTTGGAAAATATTTGCCACATCTTTTATTTTGATTGTAAAAATATACCTATTTTCAGAAATCTCTTTAACTCCATTTATAAATGGGAGCTTTAATAACTTAATAATGTATTCAATATCTTCAGGTTCTATTTCAAGTTCTTCTATCTTTTCTCTTCCTGCCAAACTATCAAAGGTAAAATAGCCCAATCTATCTTGTAAAGATAGCATTTCTTCAATAATTACTCTGAATTGTTCTAATAAATTTCTTCTGGAAAGATTTTGAGTTAGTAAATCCTCTAGTTGAGAGCTTCTGTCACCTTTACCAGCAAATAAATCTTTTAATTCTGTTAAAGTAAAAGGAAACTTAGAATGTGCCTTTACAAGTTTTATTAAATCTTCTGTTTTTAGCAGGGAAACATCATACTCGTTTGCTCGTTCCTCCAAATTTCCTCCAGAAAAACTCGGACCTACTACAACTACAAAATCAGCTTTGTTTTTCTTTTTATGGTCTCTTAAAGAAATCCAATTTACCTGCTGATCTATAATTTTACCTGATTTACTTGTTTTACCATCAACATTAACTTTGAATGATTCTTGACCGATATTTGCTGTAAGTAGAACATCTGTATCTCCTTTACCTCCAATAAGTTCAACTTCAAACCCCAAAAAATTAAAAGCGTCTTTTATTGCCTCTTCAAAATCTGTTGGAGAGTAACTCTTAAACTGTCTTTCTTCTAAGTATTTTATAATCAAATTTGATTCCAGAGGAATTTTTATTGTTTCATATTTTTCTTCATGAGTTTTTTCATCACATTCTTTCAATACAAACAACCCTTTTTTAAATTTTACAAATAAAGATTTTTTCCCTTTTTGCTTTATATCTCTATAAATTATCGAATACATTGTTGCGTCTGGAGTCTTACCATCAGTCGTAATTAACCTTTCCTTTAGTGCAATTTGGGTAATCTCTTTTGAGGAAAGTGGTATTTTCTTTTTCTTCAAGATATGATATGCTGCTTCTTTGAAATTCATACAATATACCTCCATATCTTAATGATTAAGCCATTCGCCCACGATTTCATATAACAATGGAAAAAATGCAGTAAAAGTTTGAAGTTTGCTCCCCTTTAGTAATATGGCTATTACAATAAGGGTAATTGTCCAGCCATTGATTAAAAAAAGGAATTAAAAGACATTCGCTTTATAATATCTTGAATAATCTCAATTTCTTTAAGCATATAAATGTTCAAGTTTTCCTTTTTAATCATAAGTAATCTTCACTTTAAATAAGGAATTTTATAAATTTGTTCTTTTAACGTATAAAAATAACTTATTACCCCCTTATCATCCCTGTAATTTCTCGGACTTTTGTCATAAAGTCGGTTCCTTTTATGTGCATATGGTAAGGCTCTTCTATTTTAAAATATCCCTTTTTGAATCCAGAATCGTTATATGTACTATCTGTGATTAATATCTTTCCGGCATCGGCTGTTGAGCCCATTCCTCTTGCAAGTTCTGCCGGCTGTCCTTTGATTATTGTTCTGATGCCTTTATCATCCTCTATTTCTTCTATCAGAATCATCCCCGTGTTAACTCCAATTCTAATCTGCCAGGCGTTACCTCTATTAAACTTCCAACTTCTGTTAAGTTTATTCATTCTATATCTTATTTTTAGAGATGCGGTCACTGCTCTGGTAGTTCCATCAGGAAAACTTTTGTCACCGGGGAAATAAAACAGAATTCCATTATTTAAAAACTTCTCAAGGCGTCCACCTTTATCAAGAACAATTTCGGTTACTGTTTCGATAAACTGGTTAAGGCATGTTGCAAATTTTTCTCGAGAATCTGACATCCCTCTTATAATTTCTCTAAAATTCTTTATTGAACAATATCCAACTGCAGCATATTTTTGGGTTATATTCGATTTCTTTTTTTTGACAGATTTTTTATCTCCGGGCTTAAAGACCTTTTTTTTCCCGACACCGCTTTCTCTGGTATCGCTTTTTTCTATTACCACTCTTTCGAAATCAAACCTTTTATATTGTTTGCCGGATACTTTTGATTTAAGAATTTTTCTTTTCATAAATATTAAATCGATTTTATAATAGAATGAAGGATGCAAATTTTAAATTTAAAATTCTTGAAAAATTTTGTTTGAAATGATACCTGTTTTTGTGGGGGCACAGCACGCTGTGCCCCTACATGTATAAATCAAAATTACAATCCCATGTAAATGATTAGGCATAATTATAAATTCATCTAATCGAACATTTAGGAAATTTTCCAATTCTCGATTAAATTAATATCTCATCTATTTTAATATAATTCCAAAACAGAGTTTTTTCTCACAATTTAAAAAGTAATTTGGAGTTAGGTATGGACATGCATTGAAAGCATGCCTATGCCTTCACGATATAAACCTTTGCATTTCAAGATAAAGAAATATACACCCTGTCGCTTTGCATCATTTCACAGGAATCTCGGTAAGTATATTATCAGTATGCTTTCCATACTTCCACGGCTGGTTCATTGATTCTTCAAAGCCAAGCGCTTCCATACCTTTATTCCATCCAGTTTCAATGGACTGCCAGCTGTCCGTTTCCATCAATGTATACAATGCGAATCTCGGAGAATTGTAATGCGCGAATATACGGATGCTTAAAAACTCTCCAGTCTCCATAAATGCTTTGACCCAGCTTGTATGATCTTCTATAGCATCGTTTAAAGCTGTTCCCGGGGCGATCTCGTTTTCACAAATAAACAGATATGTGGTTCCATCAGGTTTTGTCTCCCTCCGCTGTTTCTTAATGCCTGACAGGTCAACCGGTATCTCGGTTACGATGTTATCGCTATGTCCTGCAAATTTGAATGGCTGATTCATTATATCCGGAAATTCAGCCAGAAATTTCGCCGCACCGTCATGGATTGCCTGCCAGCTTTTCGGTTCCATAATAAAGTAAAGAGCGGTCCGCGGACCCCAGTAATGCATAAAGAGTCTAACGCTTTTATACTCACCGGATTCCCGTGCTGCCCGCACCATGCTGGATTCTTCTTCAATAGCATCGGCTATAACCATCCCGGTTCCGATCTCATATTCAGAAATGACGAGATAATTCGTCGGTTGTGGGGGTGGTTCCTGTGTGGCAGTCTCGCCAGCAAACAATGTAAATCCCAGGCTGGCTGCTGCAGCTAAAACCAGTCCCACAAAGATGAGAATTAACCTTCTATACAAAATACGTTCTGGTTTACTCATGACTTTTTCCTCCCTATTAATGTGTTGATAATTTTAATGGGGAAATTTGACAGATTATTAATCAATATCCCCATCTACAATAACAAATAAGAAATTCTTTTACGGTATGATAAAATTTTGCCAATCATAACTAAACCTCTCCGCCAGAGGCCACGCCATAGGCGGGCAAGCGGATCAGCCTCAGGCTGAAAAATTCTCCCTTCGAACTTAACTCTGATGTTATCTAAGAAAAAATAAAGAATTTTAATTACCCTCTGTATTGGGAAGAGGATCGTTGCTGTTAAAAATACTAAGAGAAAGTTTCCAGTTTCCGTCAGATTGTCTTCTATAGATATGAAGATACTTGTCATTAATAGGTAACGCGTCACCGCCTGATTTTGGGGTAATAGCGCCTTTACATTGACCGGGAACAATTGCCCAATCTCCGACTATATCTATTTTATCCGGAACATGTTTGGCTTCAAAGCTAAACTGATCGAAAGAAGTCTTAATATATGCTCGAATTGCCTCCTTACCTGTTAATGTAGGACCATTTGGCTGCATTAAAACTATGTCGTTTGTGTACGCTGCTATATTTCCTTCAAGATCACCGGCAGCTGCAGTTCTATCATATCCATCCTCCATTTGCCTTATAGCTTCAACATCAGTATCGATGTCAACGCCTTGGCTGCAACCGGTGACCATGAAAGCTGTAACAATCGTTAATAATACAAATACATTCTTCATTATACTTTCCTCCTTAGCTAATTGTAAAAAAAGTTATCACACCTCAAAGTTCTCCCACTCATATTTTACTCTTTCCATGAGGTTTTTAAAGCGTTTCTCACCGCGGATGTTTTCGAGGAATGGGTCGTATTCGTTGAGGAATGGGTAGTTTATAAATCCGAGATTAACAGCATTTTCAAGCCAATTAAGCGCTTCCTCTTTTTCACCAAGTATTGCATATCCGTGTGCCATATCTCTCGATAGATACTCCCCCCATCTGGCTGCGATAGTCATTTCTGATGTTACAACCTTCAATGCTTCATTCTTTTTCCCTTGCATCGCATACCTCCAGAACAATCCAAGCTGAGCAAATATAGTTTGAGGTGTATCATTAACAAGAATATCAATAATTTTAAAAGCTTCTTCATGACGATGACTCCATGTCAGTATCGATGCATAGAACCACCTCCCGATTGGATTTTCAGGGTCCAATTTATACATCATTCGATAAGGTTCAATAGCATCTTCAAATCGCCCTTCTGAGAAACTAATATACCCCAGCATGCAGCGGTTTATAGGAGTGAGTGGATCAATTTCTAACAGCTTTTTGACTAAAGGTCTTGCTGCAGATGTTTTTCCTGCACTAATGTAAATACGTGTAATTTGAAGTAGAGCATCAGGATTATTTGGATCAATAGCGAGTGCTTGTTTGGAATCTACCACCGCTTCATTTAAATTCCCACGCAAATAGTGAATAACTCCTCTTAAAAAGTAACCTTGGGAAAAATCCGGATTCAGAATAAAAATCATTCTAGTATATTTTTCAATTTCTTCCAGATATTTCACATCCGGCTTAATTCCTGCATTGATATACTGCCAATAGACAAGACTGATGGCCGCATAGAGAAGTTCGTTCTCTCCCACGATTTCCAATCCGTTTTGTAAGAGTAGAAGGGCACGCTCCAAACCTTCCTCAGTAAAACGCCAAATTTCCTGACGAGCTTTTAGATAACATTCGTATGCTTGCACATTGTCAATTGGTCGTTCGGCTATTTTTTCACTTTCATAGAGGCTGAGCTTTAGTTTGAGTGCATCCACTATTGATCTCGATACTTTTTCCTGAATATCGAACACATCATCAAGCGTACCTGTGTATTTCTCTGCCCATAAATGTGCATCGGTTGTTGCATCAATCAACTGTGCTGTTATCCGTAAATTATTGCCAGCTTTACGGACGCTGCCTTCTAAAACGTATTGGACATTTACTTCTTTTGCTATCTCTTTGATTTTCTTCTTTGTTCCTTTAAACGTCATAGCGGAGCTTCGGGAGATTACCAGTAAATCGTGAATGTGTGATAGGTCAGTGATAATCTCTTCTGTCAACCCATCACTGAAATATTCCTGCTCCGGGTCCGGACTCATATTTACAAACGGAAGGACAATAATAGATTTTTCCTGCTTTTCCGAAGTAGTTACAACAGATGGTACATTTTTTAAATCTTCAATTAGTTCATTCGCATTTTGATATCTTCTGTTTTTGTCTTTTTCTAACGCTTTATATATTAACTGCTCTATATTAAACGGCACATCATTCCACATATCTGTAATAGATTTAGGATTAGTATTAACAATTGAATAAGACATTGCTGATTCATATTGACCTTCGAATGGGAATTCTCCTGTCAACATTTCAAATAGAACTACACCAAAAGCCCAGATATCCACTCTATGATCTATATCCTCTCCCTTGATTTGTTCAGGAGACATATATGCAATTGTACCTGCTGTTTTAGTCTTTGTTAATCCAGCCTCATCTTTTAATTTAGCAAGACCAAAATCCATGACTTTGACTATGTTTTCCAAATTTATCATTATATTCTCAGACTTGATATCTCTGTGGATAATATCTTTATCATGTGCTGCCTTTAACGCCTTGCAAATCTGAACAGAATAATCTACTGCATCATCGACTGATAGAAAGGGCGATTGGCCATTCGCCCCTACAGTTTTTTGCCGTAGTGTCTGTCCATCAACATATTCCATGACAATAAAATGTGTATCCTCATACTCTTCGATAGCATAAATAGTACATACATTCGGATGGTTTATCTTGGAAGCAGCCTTTGCTTCTTTTAGCAATCGATTGAGAGCTTTCTCATCATCAATAAGATGACTCGGCAGAAACTTTAAAGCAACAAACCTGTCAAGTTTCATATCCTTTGCCTTATACACCACTCCCATCCCACCTTCACCAAGTTTTTCGAGGATTTTGTAATGAGAAATTGTTTTTTCTATCATAAGAACTCCTTAAACAAAGGCTTTTTTTATTTTTTAGTTGTCATTGAAAAAGAAAAAATATCAACTATATCATTGATAATGTAAGGACAGAACACAGTGTGCAGGCACTGTTCTGTCCCTACAATTTAAATTGAATTATTTTAGAAATAGATTATATATTTAACTTTTTCAGCAGTCTCTTTTAATAAAAAAAGAATAAACTTTCGATAATACGAGCAATAACCCTGAAATAAGGAAAGTATTCTAATCTATTAATCTTTACTCAATTGAAAGATGATTATCATTACGAAATGCTGTCGATATAGAAGAGGGAACAACAAGATTCGAAGGACCAGCCTTTAGAAAATAGAATATGTGTTTAAATATATTAAAAATAAATTAGATATGCAACTTTAAAAAAGTTAATTTTTTTCCTTTTAACCTAAAAAATTTGATAACATTGGCTATTACAGTTTCTTCTATGCTTTATGCAAACTTATTTCCTGATGAACCAAACTTAATAAAATTTTTATTGTAAATTAAAAAACCCTGAAATATATCAGGGTTTTTCAGGGAGTTCATCAAAAACTTTCCACCCGATATTATATTCAAATTTTTTAACAGAATCTGCCATAAAAGAGGTAAAACATTTGAAATCAGCAACTTTTCCAGACTCAATGGAACTTGTAGATACGGTGTTGTCCCTGAAAATATGAACAGTGCCATAGACATAACTTCTGAGGTTTTCTATCACTTCATCTTTATCATTTATAATCTTAAAATCTATATAAACAAAATCTACTCTTTTATTAAGATTATTAACAATTTTTCCTTCAAAAAATCTTCTTCCGAAAAAATCAACCTTTGATTCTATTTCTCCTTTTAGAAAAACTTCCTTTTTTTGTTTACTATCTACATAAATTATTACCGTGAAAAGGAGAAAAACAAAAAAAAATATAAAAATTAATGATTTTTTTAACATCATATATTTTAACTAAAAAATTTTGGGCATATAAGTTCCGAGTACTCGGGAAGAGAACTCATTATTTATGTCATAGACAATACCTTAAAAAAACGAGATTTCTCGACTCCG
>JAUWXV010000197.1 GCA_030616165.1 bacterium
TCATTTGGGAAATGGGTAATCACAGGTGGTAAGTTCTCCGAGACAACAGTAATTGTATATGATTTTTCAATCTTTAATTCACCACTTGTCACGCTCACAGTTATAGTATATTCTCCTACATTTTGGGGTATCCATTTAATAGTTCCGCTACCATCAACTATGCTCATCCCCTCAGGTGGGTTTACAAGAGAATATCTGATATTTGCTTTAGGCCTATTTACTTTTGCTGTGACCTTTTCAATATATCTTACACCTACTTTAAAAGTAGTATCTTCTGGAAAACGTATTATCACAAGAAATGATGTCTCAGAGTCATCACCTTGTTTGTCTACGTCTTGATTCGAAACACTCACTTTCCCTAAGCTCGCATCCAAAGTGTCAACTTCGACTCCTGAAGCATGCAGAGAAACAGGTATTAAAAACATTAATAAAAGGACAACAAATGAGAGCCTAATTTCTCTCATAGATACTCTCCAAATCTCATATTGAAGACTTATTAATCCTGAAAATATCTTATATTTTTTACAAATATTTGTTATTATTAAATATATAAAATTATTAAAATTCATTTTCTTTTTTATAAACTGTAACATATTTTCATCAATTAAATTACTTCTAAATATAATTTAATACATAAATTTATAATTGCTGTGATACCCATCACAATATGGAAAAAATTTTTATTTTTTTTAATGCAAAATATAAATACATTTCTTTAAAAATAACTCACTTGAAAAAACTGCTATATTTTCTTATTTTTAGTAATAGTTACAATATCCCTATTTTTTATATCGGCAATTTTTTTATATTATAAAATAATAAAATAAAATACTTAAAAATTCTTATAGCTAAATAGATCCATAATGTAGTTAAATGGACACATTCCCTAATGAATAAAGCTGTTGCCGTATTATGTTATCTTTAGCCAAAATACTTAATGAAAACTGCAAGTTTAAAACCTATTAAAAATTTTAATAAAATTTATATAATTTTCGGAAAATTACCCAAATATTTATAACTATTTTCCATAAAATGAAGTTTTGATAATTTGATTATTTTATTAGATAATCTGTAAAAAATAAAATTTTTTAGAGAATAAACATTTAACGATTGTATTAACTTTTATTTATAATAATTAATATCTAATAAAAAATCAAGAAAAAAATAAAATTTTTATTATATGAACATTTGACAAGTTGAATACTTATAAATAATGATTAACTCAAGGAAGAAATTGAATTTTTATACGGATTCAATTATAAGAATGAAGTGGTCTGGAAAGTGAACAAAGTGTGTGTAATTTGCTTGATTTACAAATTTTAAATACTCAAATCATTTAGTGAGTTTTATACCAATATTTTCCCATACTTATATCTACATTTATAGGACTGATAATTTTGATGCATTCTCCATATTTCCGGCAATCCTTCTAACTTTCTGGCTATCACTATTAATTTCAGGAAGATATCTGGTTTATAACATGTCTATCACATTGGAAAATTTTACAAATCATTCATCAATAAATTCCTGTGCTTCTTCTGAGGTAATATCAAGTTCTTTAGCAAGTGTATCAATGTAAATATTAATAATATGTTATCCAAAATACCAATAGAGGGATTCAAAACCCTGAAGGATGCAAAAAAAGACAAAATGTAAACCTAAGTAAATGAAAGACTCGCATTTTCTCTTTTTCATATTAAAAGTGGGAAAATAATATTTCAAAATAAAAGGGGCACTTTCACTCTGAATTAAATGCGGAATAATAATTTAGGCTGATGTCAATTCATTTTTTGCAATTCTGTCGCTATGTTTTCCGTTTCACGCCAGACTCGCAGCAGGTTACCGCCCCAGATTTTAATGATGTCTTCTTCAGAATATCCGCGTCGTACCAATTCAATAGTGACGTTCAGTGCTTCGGCATGGTTGTTAAAGCCGGGAATACCACCACCACCGTCAAAGTCGGTTCCAATGCCAACATAGTCAATTCCGGCAACATCAACGGCATGGTCAATATGGTCGATGTAATCCTTTATGTTTGTCGGCGGAATGGTCTTTTCAATTTCTGTTCTGCGTTTTTCAAACTCTTCAAGCTTTGGTTTGAGCGCCTCACGTTCTTCTTGAGACATCCTGAACATCTCCCGTCTGTCAGGGATATTCAGTTCTTCACGCAGGTCAGCCATTGCTTTGCGGTGTTCCGGTGTCTCGGGTTTCAGAAAGCTACCCAGAGCGACTACCTGAATAACGCCGCCGTTTTTCGACAGGGCACGGAGTTGGTCATCATCCAAATTCCTTGAATTGTCGTTAAGTGCACGGCATCCAGAATGTGAGGCGATGATGGGAGCTTTGGACACTTCAATAAGGTCCCAGAAAGATTCTACAGAAATATGAGAGACGTCACATATAATTCCCAACCGATTCATTTCAGCAACAACTTTTTTACCGAATTCGCTAAGCCCATTATGTTCGGCTTTTTCGTCACCAAGATTTGAACGAGGATTACAGGAGTCACAAATCTGGTTGTGACCATTATGGGTCAACGTAATATACCGGGCACCAAGGTTATAAAACTTTTCAATATTTGACAGGTCTGTGCCAATTGGATATCCGTTCTCAATACCGACCATAATAGCCCTTTTGCCAGTTTTTGTAATGCTTACAACATCATCTGGCGTGGTTGCAAGTTCACATCGTTCAGAATACATATTTTCTGTCAGGCGTTGAATTGCCTCAAATTTTACCATTGACGCCTCATAAGCACGATTATAGCCCTCGTCGTCGCGTTTTCCCTGTCCAACATACACAGCCAGAAAAACTCCGTCCATACCGCCTTTCTCCATTTTTACCAAGTCGCACTTTAGTCTGGGATTATCAATGCCTGGGTCAAGTTCTTCTGTGGCGTATTGACTTCCGGCTATATCAACGTGCGTATCGAGCGTTATAGCGCGTTCATGAATGTCCTTTGCCAATTTGATAATCTGCTCTTCGGTCATCGGCTGCTGCCCACAGACTGCAAAGACTATCATCAGCATAGAAAGAAAACTGATGGTAATTCGTTTTACAAACATTACTCCTTTCCTCCTAAATTATTTGTTGAACAGTGAAACTTTCATAGTATTCTTAATTTCATTATAGCATTTTTGTAGCGTGATTGTAAGATTGTAAATATGTCCATATTGTCTTAATTGAATTCTAAACAACCAATCATATTATTTTTAAGTATAAAGATATGTATAAACATTTAATGTTGCAATAATTTTTTATGTCTTTTCCATGACCAATTCAAAATCATTAAAATAACTGATAAATTTGAACTTATAAAAGTCATAAGTTTTCTACCCTCCAAGGGGATATTAAAATGTTTTCATATTCCAAAAGCAACTTGACAAATAAAATTAGAAGTTCTATATTATTCATGAGTAATCACCTCTCTTTTATTATTTTTTCTTTTTTTATTTAACAGGCAAGGATTTTGTTCTTTTTTTTATCTTAAAAAAGTATTAAACTAAATTATATTAATATAAGATATATAAAATATCTTAATACGGCAGTAAAATTACCCGTAAATTTTGTACAAGAATCAAATAAAGTTGCCATCATTTTTCACTTAACAAGAAGGAAAAAAGAAATGTTCTTAAAAAAGTATTTCACTATTGTAACTTTTGCGATTAGTTTTTTTATTCTAATCAATACTGCAGTTATCGGGCAAGCTAAACCTGAGCAAATTACCTCGAAAGGAGAGAAGGAATTTCGCTGGCCAGAAGGAAAACGGGCAGCAATTAGCCTGAGTTTTGACGACGCACGACTCAGCCAAATCGACATTGGTATTCCCATCCTCGACAAATACGGGGTCAAGGCAACCTTTTACGTTTCTCCATCAAGTGTCAAGAGACGATTAGACGGCTGGAAAAAAGCAGTGGCAAATGGCCATGAAATCGGTAACCATACACTAACACATCCTTGTACAATTAATTACGGGTCTGCCCGTAAAAATGCCCTCGAGGATTACACTCTTGAAATGATGGAGCACGAACTGGACGAGGCGAATGCTGTTCTTGAGAGTCTGCTTGGGGTTAAGCCAACTACGTTTGCCTATCCCTGTGGACAAAAATATGTTGGGAGAGGTGAGAATATTAAAAGCTATGTACCGCTTGTGGCTAAACGATTCATCGTTGGGCGTGAATGGCTCAGCGAGAATTCAAACATTCCTGCTTCTTGCGATCTTGCGCATGTAATGGGTATGAAGTGCGACGGTATGACTTTTGAGCAGATTAAGGAACTCACTGACCAGGCTGTGAAGAGAGGTCGATGGCTGGTTCTTTGTGGTCATGAAATAAGACAATCAGGGCGGGGCTTAACCACCTTCACCTCGACTCTCGAGGCTCTCTGCGAATATGCTCAGGACCCTGCCAACGGATTGTGGATTGACACCGTAGAAAAAATTGGAAGATATATCGTAGAACAGCGATGAAGCATAAAAAAAGTAGATAAACCGATTTATTTGAATCCCAGTCAACCAATCTATAAGATGATTGAGTATTTGCTCGTAAGGATGACTTTAGAAGAAAAAGATTAATATGCCCTAATTTCATATTCCTTTAAAAAAGAGAGATTTTTAAAATTTTAAATAGGGGGTTAATCATGCCACAAAAAATGAAACGTCGGGAATTTATAGGATTAATGGGGGCAGGGATGGCTGTGATGACGCTGCCCGGATGCATCTCTAAAGAGAACATGGTAAAAGAAAGACCAAATATTCTCTGGATAAGCTGTGAAGATATAAGCCCAGACCTCGGATGTTATGGTTATAATGAAGTCCGCACACCAAATATTGATAGGTTAGCGAGTGAAGGGATTCGCTATACCAATGCGTTTACAGTTGCAGGTGTGTGTGCACCCAGCCGTTCCGGTATTATAACAGGTATGTATCCCACAACAATTGGTTCAATGCATATGCGCACAAGAAATAAAATAAGAAACATAAATTATGAAGCGGTTCCCCCGTCCTATGTAAAGTGTTTTCCCGAACATCTACGTGCTGCAGGATACTACTGTACAAATAGATCAAAGACAGATTATCAGTTCAACCCTCCTATAACAGCCTGGGATAGAGTAAGTGGAAATTGGGGTGATTGGCGAGGCAGAACTGAAGGACAGCCGTTCTTCTCTGTTATTAACCTTACCATTACTCATGAAAGCCGGATTCGAGTTCCCCTCGATAAGGACCCTATTATTGATCCTGCCAGTGTTACACTTCCGCCCTATTATCCCGATACGCCCGTTGTTCGAAGGGATTGGGCAAGGTATTTAGACAACATCGAAGAACTGGACAGACAGGTTGGCGAAATACTCGAACGGCTGGAGCAAGATGGGCTTGCTGAGAACACTGTTGTCTTTTTCTGGAGCGACCATGGACGAGGCTTGCCGCGTGCAAAACGCTGGGTATACGATTCAGGAATCCATGTTCCGCTGACTATCCGATGGCAAGGAGTAATTAAACCCGGCACTATATGTGATGACCTGGTGAGTTTCATTGACCTTGGACCCACAGTGCTATCTATTGCAGGCGTTGAGATTCCACCTTATATGCAGGGACAGGCGTTCCTCGGGGAACAGAAAGCTCCGCTACGCGAGTATATATTTGCCGCACGTGACCGAATGGATGAAACATATGATATTATTAGATGTGTGCGGGACAAGAGGTATAAATACATACGTAACTATCAACCCGAAAAGCCATATGCCCAGAATATACAATATATGGACCTGATGCCTACAATGCAGGAGATGAGAAGACTAAACGCCGAGGGCAAACTCAAGGGACCGGAAAAACTCTTCTTCCGTAAAACCAAACCGGTCGAGGAATTGTATGAGATAACGGTTGATCCGCACGAAATCAACAATCTTGCCAAATTACCCGAATATGAATCTGTTCTCAAAAGAATGCGAGAGGTCCACGAAAACTGGAAAAAGGAGACCAAAGACCTCGGCCATATTCCAGAAAAAGAACATATGGAAAATATGTGGCCCGGCGGAGTTCAGCCAAAGACCGCCACACCAACAATAAGTCCTAATGGTGGAACATTTAATAGTTCTGTTACTGTTAAAATTACCTGCCCAACTGAAGGTGCATCGATTGCATACACAACAGAAGAAGGCAAGAAAGCCCACTGGAAACTGTACACCAGGGAATTCAACTTGAAAAAGAATTCCGAACTGAAAGCACGGGCTATACGTATTGGTTATGAAGAAAGTCCGGAAGTTCAGGCAGATTTTGTAATCAAATAGCTAAGATAATACATTTTATTTAATTTTTCATACTGTTTATGCAGAGACCTGTAAGGTATGGTAAGAAAGAATGAAAAGTTTGAAAATTAGTTAAAAAAATATAAATCTAATCCCGATTGCTCCCAAGAAGAAAGCAAAAACTTTCTTTAGAGTATTAACTTTTATTCTGCTATTAAGATAAGCGCCAATTGGAGCAAAAGAGACTGCACCAGCCATAAGTGGAAGGGCTATTTTCAGATTAACAAATCCAAAAGACCCCTCCGGGAGATAGAAATTTTTCATACCAAATATTATATATCCGATAACCCCTGCAATTGATGTGAAGAAGATAATTCCTGATGAGGTTCCTGCTATTTTTTTAATTGGATATCTTAAAATAAATATCATAATTGGAATACCTACTACTCCACCTCCAAGCCCAAACATTGAGGATATAAATCCTATAATAAATCCGGATATGCTAAGGAATTTTAATTTAAAAATCTCTTCTTTTAATTCAACAGATTTGTATTCTTTAAATATCCTGTATGAGACAAACAGGAGTAATAAGCCGTACAATCTTTGAAGGAGCCAACTCGGTGAATATACAGAAACAACGGCTCCTGCTTGAGCGCCGATTATGCTGAAAATTGACATTATTAACACTGCCCGCCAGATGATACATTTCATTGACTGATATTTTATCACAGCAGAGAGTGAGGTAAAAATTATT
>JAUWXV010000002.1 GCA_030616165.1 bacterium
AGCCAAAAAAAGTTTGGGCAGAAGTTCTGGGTCGATAGGCTCATAAAGACCGCAACCATGTTTTTCCATTATTTTTTTATTAAAGTCCATATATACAACCCCTTCATAAACCTGTATGACTCTATCCTGAAGACCAGCAGTAATACCGAGTTCGTCAGATTCGATATTTAAGATTAAGTTTGCCTGAATTGGTTTTGGAATTTCTACGTTATAAAATTTCATCAATGCTCTCAAAGATGCAGTTATTATAGCACTGGAACCGGCAAGACCGACCTGGCGGGGGATATTTGTTTCATATCCGATGGTGAAATTCTTCTTTTCTAAGATTATGCTATTTTTTTTGCAGTAGTCTCCAAATTTTTTTATTGTTGCTTTGATAAGTCTTACACCGCCATAATATCCACTTTTTCTGACATCGTTAATTAATTCCTGAATGCCTGCGAACATTGATTTATCCCTTTCATCCGGGATTATATTGATTTCTGGACTTTCATAAAGTGTTATTTCAGCCTTGAAATTTTTTAGTATTGTAGAAATGGTTTTACCAAAATATCCATCAGAGGGATTTCCAATCAATCCTGCTCTGGAATATGCTGAAGTATTAATTATCATTTTATTTTATTGATGAGCCCTTTTTGTTATATATCGGAATCTATTGACTAAAAATTTAAAAAAAAATATTGTAATTGTCAATAATGAAATTTGTTTCCATTTCAAATTTATCCCAAGTGTTTAGGATGAATTAGAAATAAGAATAAAGTTTCTTTTCTGTCTCAGGCGGATACGCCGTGGCGGAGATTACTTTCTTTTCAAAGAAAGTGCTTTATTTTATTCATACTTTACTTTGCAAAGTACAGCATCAAAATCGTTGAATATTACCTTTTTCGGTTCATTTTCAAAGCCGTCAAGGTTAAAATAAACAACTTTTCTGTCAATAAGTATAGAATAGGTTTTATTTCTTCCGTTTTCAAATACTATTGTAATGGGAATATACATTTTGAAGTCTTCGGGGACATTTTCCTGAATAACTTTTCCCTTTATGGCGAAATTATTGTATTTCGAGTCTACTTTTGAATATGAGAAACGGTAGAGAGGGATTTCTGTTCCGTAGACCCATTGATTGAAAAACCAGTCCATGTCGTATCCAATATGTTTTTCAACAATTGATTTAAAATCTTCAGTAGATGCTAACTTTTCTCTGTATGAATCAACAAAGTCGCGGAGCATATTTTTGAATTTGCTGTCGTCCATTGAGTTAAGGTTTGTCATAAGAATTTTAAGCATATGTAGGATATAAGCCCCTTTTTCATATACATTAACATCATAATCTGCTTTAAATCTTTGTCCAAGTCTTGTTCCTAACCAGAGGGGACCGGCTCCAATTCCCTCGCTTTTGTGGATTTCTTCGAAGGAATAATTATATTTCATTAATCCCAGAGTCGAACCGATATTCCCCTTTTCGATGATGTCGTCTTTCCATGCAGATACAACCATCCTGAATTTTTCATCATCGCCAATCCCTTCTTTTACAAACCATGCAGCCGAATATTCTGCGAATCCCTCACTTAACCATATATCATGATAAGTTTTCCAGAAGACAGTATGTCCCCACCACTGGTGCGAAACCTCATGTGCACAGTATAAATCTGTATAATCTTCTTCCTTGTACTTGTATGTAAAATTTGGAAGATAAATTAGATTAGGAAATCCCTGCCCATAATATTGTGGAATTTCAGTTACAAATAATTTATTAAATTGGTATGCTCCGAGATTCTCAATAAAAAATCTTAATGCATTTGCAGTCTTTTTCCCGATTTCATTCAAGGTTTTATCGCTGTTTTCGACTCTGCCGTAAATAATAATCGGCGGTAGATTCTCCTCTTTTACTTCAATTTTCTTGTAAAAGCCGAGATTAAATGATGCAATAATAACGGGGATATTAACTTCCCATTCCGAACACATCAAATTGTCTTCATTCCATTCCCTTATTTTATCACCGCTTGAGACCAGTTTATATTTTTTTGGGAAGCGGTATGTAATTTTGTATATTGAGCGCTGATAAAAATCATATTTCGGAAACCATATATTCGATTTTTTTATTGAAAAATATCCATCTTTTGTTTTTTCGAGTATTTTTCCTGAGTATTCTATTGTTATTTCATATTTATCGAATTTTTTCAAAGTGTCATTCAGTATGACGCTGAATCCCAATTCATCCTTTTTCTGAATAAAATCAAGTGTATTTTCTTTCTGATTGTAAATTTTGTCAACTTTCAGTTCTTTATCAAGTAAAAAGTTTATCACCCGAGGGTTATTAACATTGGATATAAAACCAATTTTAGATTTAGCGTCGATTTTACCGTTCTCTGATATTTTTATATCAATATTATACTCCTTAACATCAATTTCTTCTTTGCTCCCGGAAAAAGATTCTTCAGGAGAGAAAAGGTTAATCCTGTAATATGGTTTATCCACTCTCTTTTCGAAATACTGGTCAAGTGATATTTCTTCTTTCCTTTTTGAGTCTTTGATTAGCACAAGATGACCCGGGTCCTTATATCCATTCTTGCTCATCTTTATATCGGCGAGGAAGAAACCATCCTGATTTTCTGAAAGGATATCCGACAGAATTCTTGGAGAAATGTTATAGCTCATTCTTTTTAAGAAAAATTTAAATATATCTTTTTGGATTTTTTTGACTTTTTTCGGAATATTATGTTTATTTAATTCAATTTTATTTTCTTTATCGAATTCTATGTTTCCTGTATATCTTATATAGACTTCAGAAAAATTTTCAATTAAACTATCTTTATCAGTAAATCTTTTTAGTTGGTATTTTTCTATATCATTTGGGGGATAATATTTAAAATCACCTTCTCCAATGAATAGAAAACCTGTTGTTATTCCTTTTATTGGTTCCAGAAAGTAGATTTTACCTTTTTTCAGATAAAAATTGCTGTTATAAATTTTTAAGTTTAATTTTTCTATATTTGCTACCCTATTTTCATCGAATTTTATGTTATCAAGTTTGTCATATATAAAGATAGCTTCTGATTTATTATTTGATGTTTTGTCAACATTTATAAGAGATTTCCCGCATAAAGTAACAAAGGGTACTAATAAAAGCAAGAGGACAATTTTATTTTTGATTTTTTTCACTTTTATGTTTAAAATATTGAAACTTTTTATTATATTATAACATTATAATATAATAGGGAATATGGTTAAAACCAAATCTAATTTATCAAATGTAAAATATAAAAAAAATTGAATGTTTTTTAAAAATATTTGTATTTATATTAGAGTATAAATTTCAATAATTTACTAAAAATTAATATTATGAATATTTCATTTATAAACAGGTTCAGCAGAAGAAATATTATCATTCTCGGTATATTTTTGGTTGTATTATTAGGACTAATATTAAACTATTACGTTGGGCATGGGAGAGTTAAGATTCCAACTGCGGAAGTAAGAAGGGGTGAAATTCTAATAACTCAAACAGAGACTGGAGAAGTGAGAGCGTCCAAAAACCAAACTATAACAGCACCAGCATCGTCAAGAAGAATGAGCAATCTTCAGATTGTTGATATGATTCCCGAGGGAACTACGGTAGAAAAGGGTGATGTACTTATTCAATTTGATACTAACGAGATGGAGGATTTAATTAATCAAAGAGAGGAATCGTTACAATCCTTGGAAGAGAATCTTGAAAAATTGGAGGCACAGCAGGCTTCGACTATGGAGGACTTTGATGCTGATTTGAAGACCATAAATAATAATTATGAACTTGCTAATCTTACTTTTGAAAATATGAGATACGAATCCGAAAATAAAAGGCAGGAAGCAAAACTCCAGTATGATAATGCAAAGTTGAATTATGATGCTCAAATTACCAGGATTGAAAACCAAAAAATTATAAATAGAGTTGATAAAAATAATAGACTACGGCAAATTGAAGAAGCAAAAAATGACCTGGAATGGGCAAAAGCACAGTTGAAAAGATTAACCGTAACTGCTCCAAGCCCTGGACTGGTTGTCTATAAAGAGACTTTTAGCATAGGGACATTTGAAAAAGTAGAAATCGGGGATAATGTTTTCCCACAACAGCCACTTATAGAACTCCCAGACCTCAGTGAGATTCAGGTAAAAATGAGGATTAATGAAATTGATGTGGATAAATATGAGAAAGGTATGGAGGTTAATGTAACACTCGACGCCTATCCTGAAGAATCATTTACAGGAATTGTCACAGAAATATCCCCTCTGGTTGAAGGATTTATGCAGAATATAAAACTCTTTAATGTTATTATGACTATTAAAGAAAAAAACAACCCTATGCTCAGACCGGGTTTTACCGCAAGAGCCGAGATTGTCCTGAAGAAAATGCCCAATGCTCTTTATGTTCCTGTAGAAGCAGTCTTTGAAAAAGAAGGTAATCCGATAGTTTTTACTAAAGGGTCAGGATATAAACATAAAGAGGTGACAATCGGCGATAGAAATGAAAATTATATCGTTATTTTAGACAACTTGGAAGAGGGAGAGGAGGTGGCTCTGATTGACCCAACCGGAAATGCTGAAAGATTAGGGGCTGCACTCGAACTGCGGTTAAGGTTGGAGAGGAGAAAAGAAATAATCGAAAGATTCCTTGCAGGTCCTGCCCTCCCTGAAGAAAAAAGGGCAAAAAGTGGAAGAGATGCATTTATTCCTGAGCAGGCAACTCCTGAAATTATGGGTGATTATTTAAATGAACTTCTTCAGGACCCAGAAATCAAAAAAGAATATTATAAAATGATTGAAAAAGACCCTGAGTTTGAAAAAGATACACAAAAGAGAACTCAGTTTTATATGGAAATGCTTCAGAAAATCAGAGAAAAAAATATAGAAAAAGAATAATAATCTGAAATAAAACAAAATTTTTATAAAAAATTATTTTATTTATAATTAAAAGGATGTGAGGTAAATCATGAATATAAAAAGATTCTTAACTCGTAAGAATATTATTTTGAGCACTGCTGCTTTAATAATAATAGTAGTTTTTTTAAATTTGGTAATCAAGCCCGGAACTGCTGATATAGCGGCGTATGCTGTAACGCAAGGTCCTTTTGTTATTAGCATAAATCAGAGTGGAGAGATGTTTGCAAAGAATTCTGAATCTATATCCGTACCCGATGATGTTCGGGGGAATCTACAGATAATTTATCTGGCTCCAGAAGGTTTACGAATAACGAAGGGGGATATATTGATAATGTTTGATACAAGTGATTTGGATACAAGGATTGAGGAAAGAGAAGCGACACTTCTTCAAAGACAAGAAGAACTTGAGAAACTTGAGGCAAGTCAATCCTCACAGACGGCATCCCTTATGTCTTCATTAGAGGTTACCAAGAATAATTATGAACTTTCTAAGATACGTTTACAGCAGATGCAGTTTGAAGCGGAAACAAGAAAACAGATAGAAGAATTGAACTATAAAAATTCTCAGATTAATCTTAGAAAACAGGAACAGAATATTGAACATCAGAAGACAATTAATGGTGTTGACTTAAACAATTCTAAATTGAGGATAGAGAGAGCACAAAGAAATCTTGATGAAGCCAAACAGGAACGTGAAAAACTCATTGTAAGAGCGCCGATGGAAGGATTGGTTGTATATAAAGAGAATTTCAGAAGTGCTAACCGGGAGAAGGTAAAGGTTGGAGACACTCCGCATCGAAGAATGGCTTTGATAGAACTCCCAGACCTTTCTGTAATGCAGGTAAAAACAGCTATTAATGAAATAGATATCAGGAATGTGGAGAAAGGACAGGATGCTGTTGTGAGATTAGATGCTGTACAGGATGCAGTATTTACCGGAAAAGTAACCGATGTGGCATATCTTGCAAGGAGAGAGAAAGGTTCAGACGTTAAAGTTTTTGATGTAATCATTACGATAGATGGTGGAGAAAATCCATTATTGAAGCCGGGAATGTCGGCAACGGTGGAGATAGTTACTGAAAAAATGGATGAAAAGGTTTTCATTCCGCTGGAATCAGTTTTTGGAAAAGAGGGAAAGACTATTGCCTATGTATTGACTTCGTCCTGGCAAGAGAGGGAAATAAAAGTTAGTAAAAGCAACAGCAATTATATTGTTGTTGATGAGGGATTAAGTGTAGGGGAACAAGTGGCATTGAGGGACCCGACAGTAAGACTCGAACAATTTGGGACAGAAATTAAGGCACCTGCTGAAAGAACTTCTTCCTCCAAGGGGGGAGCGGGAGCCGGCAGTGGGATGTTTGATATAGGGAGAATTAGAGATATGATGATGAGAGGCGGGGGTGGGGGAATGGGAAGAGGGGAACGTTAAATTAACATATTTACTTGTAATTTAATGGATAATCTTTTTTAAATTAATAAAAAAACAATAATAAATAAAAATAATTAAGAGAAAATGAATATAAGTGAAAGTTTTAAAACTGGACTGGATGGAATCAATTCTCATAAACTTCGGTCATTTTTGACTATGCTTGGGATAATCTTTGGTGTATCAGCAGTTATTGCAATGCTTTCAATAGGGGAAGGTGCAAAACAGGAGGCACTCGAACAGATAAGAGTTATGGGAATGAATAACATATTAATTCAAGATTTTCAGTTAGAGACAGAAGACCTGGCTTCTATTAGAACAAATTTCTCAAGGGGACTTACATATGAAGATGCAAGGTCAATTGGGGATATATGTCCTCTTATAGATTATGCCACACCTCAGAAGGAATTTAATTTATCTGTTAGTTATAAGGATAAAGTAACAATGGCTACCGTAGTAGGAACAACTCCAGAATATTCAGAAGTATTAAATTTCCCGGTAAGTGAGGGTTCATTTGTAACTTATTACGACGTGGCTAACCGAAACAGGATCTGCGTTTTGGGTGGTGGAATAAAAAAGGATTTGTTCGGATTTGAAGACCCGATTGAGAAAAAGATTAAGGTTGAAGACCTCTGGTTTACTGTAATTGGAGTTATGATAGATAAAGATATACCTGCTGGAAAACAAGGGAGCATTAAAACAAGAAATCTTAATCAGGATATATATATACCAATTACTGCATCTTTCAAGAGGTTTGTTAATGACCCATTTGCAAGTGAGATAGACCAGGTTACTGCGAGAGTTGTTAATTCCGAAAGGATAACTGAAGCGGCAAATATAATTAGAAATATTATGAACAGGAGACACATGGGTGTTCCCGATTTTCAAATTATTATACCTGAGGCGTTACTTCGTCAAAGTCAGGAAACTCAGCGTATATTCAACATAGTTATGGGTGCTATTGCCGGGATTTCCCTTTTAGTTGGAGGGATAGGGATTATGAATATTATGCTCGCATCGATATTGGAAAGAACAAGAGAAATTGGTGTTAGGAGAGCGGTTGGAGCAACAAGGATGGACATTCTCGGACAATTTATTATTGAAGCGATTCTGATAAGTTTTTCCGGAGGAATTATTGGGATTTTTCTCGGATATGGTTTGACAATAGCGATAGCTTTTTATGCTGACTGGAATACCATAGTCAGTTTCTATATGCTTATGTTAGCTTTTGGAGTTTCGGTAACGGTGGGATTAATATTCGGTATTCTGCCTGCAAGAAAAGCAGCACTTCTTGACCCTATTGATTCATTGAGATATGAATAGAGGTCTCTTTTTAATGATGGGGGACAGACAAGAATGTCTGTCCTACCATCTAATGTTTTTGTGTAAGACTAATCCGCTTCAGGCGGATTTGTTATTTTATAAAACTTTGGTAAAAAAATTCTTAATTTAAACAAATTAATATGAGAGGTGAAACTATGAAAAGTAAAAATTTATATAAGAAAATTATTCCCTTTATAATTTTAATCTTCTTGTTTTCGTTAAACACCTATGGACAGGAAAAAAGGGTTCTTACACTCCAGGAGGCTATCGATATAGCATTAAGGGAAAGTTATACGGTAAAATCTTTCCAGCAGGATGTAATAATGATGGCAGAAAGGTATCGTTCACAAAGGGCAAACTTTAGACCATACGCTAATTTTAATATTAGAACACCAAGTTTTATGGAAAGTGTCAATGCAACATATACAGGAGGGCTTCCAGTTTATCAATCACGCGGGAATTTGCAATTTGATGGTTCACTTGATTTTAATTATGTAATTCCAACTAATGGAACATTTACGTTAAGGTCGTCTTTAGAAAGGACAAGAAATGATGTATGGAGAACGGACAATGAAACAGGTGAATACATAATGCTGCGGGATAATAAAGCGCTTACAAATTTGCGTCTGAGTTTCAGGCAGCCTATTTTTACTGATAATACTTTGAAAGAGGGACTTCAACAAGCAGAATACAGTTATGAAAGGTCTCTTAATAGATTTAACAGTAATGAAAGGGATATAATCTTTAATGTAACTAGTGCCTTTTTTAATCTTTATCGTGCTACCAGGCAGTTGGAAATATACAGAGAGAGAATGAATAATTCGCTCGATGCTTATACACTGGCAAAAATGAAGTATGACGCTGGAATTATTCCTGAAGTTCAGGCACTTCAACTGCAGGTTGACAAGGCACAGAGTGAGGCTAATTATGTCTCTGCAGAGAATTCTCTTGAAAGTGAAAAGATTTCTTTTAAGCAATTAATTGGCCTTGACATTGATGATGATATAGAAGTTGTTGCGGATATAGAATATAAATCCTTTAAAATTGACCTTAATAAGGCTTTAGAGGAGGGTTTAAAAAATCGCTCCGAACTCAGTGTGAGTGAAATAGAGATTGAATTAAGTAAAATTAATGTGAAGAGTACGAGAAGACAAAAAGAATTTAAAGGGGATATAAATTTATATTATGATTTCACAGGTGTGAGTTCTACTCCAACAGACCTTTTTCCTTCATCATTTGAAGATTTTTGGAATCGACCGCCTAACCGGGGTATTACCCTGACATTTTCATATCCGATAATTGATTGGGGAAGAAATGATGCAAGAGTCCAGTCTTCACTCGCATCCTTAAGGGATGCAGAACTTAGGCTTGATAATCTGAAAGTTACCATTGAAAGGGATATAAGAGATGTAGTGAGAAATGTAAAAGAATCGGAAACCACGCTGGAAATATTGAAGATTGCTCAGGAAGTTGCTCAAAAAAGTTATGAAATCAGTAAAGGGCGATTTGACAACGGGGATATTACAAGTCAGGAACTTGCCAGAGACCAGGAAGCACTTACCAATACACAGTTGAGTTACCTGACCGCTTTTATTGCTTATAAGAGAAGCGTCGCTGACCTGAAAAGAAAGACTATGTGGGACTTCGAAAGGAATGAATCATATCTCAAAGATACATATATTGATGAGTGAGAAGAATATTAAGAATTAATTTTTTTATAAAAACCGCCAATTCTTTTGGCGGTTTTTATTTGTAAAATATCCAGCAGCACGTTAATAATCTTTTAGATTAACACAAAACATGAAAATATATCCTGTTTTAGGATTAATAATTTTTTTATATTTATAACATAGTTATTGCGTAGGGGCGGGCTTGTCCGCCTCTGGTGGGTTTACCCGCCCTCATTATAAGGGCGAACCCAAAGGACAAGCAAGTTCGCCCCTACGTGGGAATTTATCAGATATTATAAATATAAATACCTTTTGTCATTCCCCCGAGTACTCGGGGGAATGACAACTCTTGCTAATGCTTTTTTTGATTATTTCTAATAAAGTATTTTTATGAAACCCTATTAAATAGAAGAGGATTTCACGAAGTTCGTAAGTTATCCCGAGTATTAGGGGGAATCCAGTAATATTTAGTGGCTGAACAACAAGTGTAATTATAATTTTTTCAATTTATGTTTTGTAATTTCAAGATTTCTTCAATAGTTTTTTCTACTCTCTCAATATCGGTTTGATTATCTGAACGCTTAATAAATTCCTTCAGTGATGAAATTGCGTTTTCGATCATACCCCTATTGTAATATAATAATCCCATAGACCAATATGGCATAGTGAGAGTAGTATCAACTTCCAATGATTTTTTATAGAAGTCAAGTGCCTCATCGAGCCTGCCAATGCCTTCATAAATGGCTCCTAAATTTAAATATGCAAGTCCGTGATTTGGATAAAGTCGAATAGCCTGTCTGAGTTGAAAAATAGCCTCATCAATCATCTCTAATTTATAAAATGTAAAAGATGAATTGAACCTCAATTCAGGATTGTTTGGGTCAAGTTTCAACGCTTCTCTATACTCTACTAATGCCTCTTTAAGTAAATTTACCGTAGCATAGCAATTAGCAAGACCTTGACGAAAATTCGCATTTTTTGGCTTTAATCTGACTGCTTCTTTAAACTCTTCCAAAGCCTTATCTATTTCATTATTTCCTAAATAAGCATTAGCAAGACCATATCTTATATCTGCATTTTTTGAGTTTAATTTTTTTGCCTCTTCAAATTCTCTCAGAGCACTTAGATTCATACCACTATCGTTGAGGAAATAACCAATTCTGAAGCGGAGTTCACTGCTTTTAGGGTCAATGGCAATAGCCTTATTAAACATACTCAGGGCTTTATCCTTTTCCCCCAACTGCATATAAACTACTCCAAGTCCAATATATGGGTCTGAATCATTTGGATCAAGCTTCATAGCTTTCTCAAGATAATATATAGAATTCTCCAATTTATTTTCTTTTAAATAGTATAACGCCATCTCAGAGTAATTTGTAGGATTCAATGAATCTGCTTCAATCTTTTTCTTCAAGTTTATCTCTTCTTTTTCAATTTCCTCTAATAAATATTTGGCATTAAGGTCATCTGGATTAATCTTTAGAGCCTCATAATATATTTGACTTCTCATTTCGGGGATTCCTTCTCTGTCTGCTAAATGACCCACTATAACATGGTTAGAAGCTTCAGAATATTTTTCAAGTTCAGCCCTTATTCTATTTTTATCGTCTTCATCACTGCCTGCATTAATAAGATAAGGGAAAATAATCTTTCTAAATTTTAAAATTTCAGAGATATTCTCCATTTCGTTTTCTATCCTGTCTGTCAGCAGGATGTCCTTTGAAAATTCGAGTAAGGGTTTATTATCAGTATTCATAGTGGCATATCTTGCCAATACTTTAATATCTTCTTCATTAAGTAGAAATCCATCAAGAAGAGCAACAGGATTGCTAAGATTGACTTCGCCAAGGTCTTCTTTTATTTTTTCATCGCCCATCATCTCAACAAAATGATTATAATCTAACCCGAGTCTATTTTTCATACCAATAAGGATTCCATGTTTATTGGTTGAATAACTTACATTCCAGAAATATGAATATGGAAAAACAGACTGAAAAGTTTTTAAAATCATCCTAAAGTCATTAGTGGCAAGGTGAAGGGGGACCCATGTCGAAACAACGCCATTCTCATTTAATTTTCTACTTAAAGTAAGAAAATGGTCTTTTGTATATAGAGAAGCACAAGTACCCACAGTTGGATATGCCGAATAATTTATTATTACGTCGTATTTTTCATTTGTAAGAATGGCATAACTTTTACCATCCATTATTATAGGATTCAGTCTTTTATCTTTTATAACATCTTTATTCACATCAGAAAAATATATTTCAGCAGTTTTCAAGATATCCTCAGAGAGTTCTACCATATCAAGTCTGTCGACATTATGGAGTAAAACTGCATTGGACGTTTCACCATTTCCAAATCCAATCTGCATGACTTTTTTGGCATTCCCATGGATTAAAAGAGGAAGATGACCCTGGAGTTTTTGAGTAGTCCGAAGCATAAATTCTGTTCCTGCCACATTAGTCCCATCAATTGCAACACGATTCCCCTCGAAATAATATTCCGGATACGTGTGAAAAGTCACCGTTCCAGAAATTCCCTCTTTAAAATAGATTAATTCACTTCCCTCTTCGAATCTATTTAAAAGTGGCAAAAATTTATCCTTTTTAATATAAAATGGCTGAATGACAATCAATACTAATAATATTGCTGTTATGGGAACTTTAATTTGTAATTTGATGGTGGGAATGAGATAAAATACAGTTGTGCCAATTATAATATTTATAAAGGCGATAAACATTATTCCTTTTGGTATTCCAAGGAATGGAACAATTATAAATCCTGCAACAATCAGACCCAATAATGAACCTATTATATTAAACGAATAAACCTTACCAATAGAACTTCCCACCTTTTTAATGTTACCAGTCCAGACTTTTCCAACTATGGGGAAAACAGAGCCCATTAATAGCGTTGGTATAAATAATATAAATCCAGTTTCAACAAACCTTATTAAATTCCATTTATACCATCCTTCCTCGCCAAACACATCAGCAAGTTTATTGTGAATATCTAAAAAATCACTTAAAAGATATACGGTTCCTAAAGCGACAAAACCAATTAAGACTTCAATGAGTGAAAATAATTTTATTCCATCAAATCGGTCGGAGAGTTTACCACCAATATATCCACCCAGAGCGAGTCCAAATAAAAATGTGGTCAGCATTATAGTGAAAGTATAAACAGATGCTGTAATAATATAAATAAGAATCCTCGTCCATAAAACTCCATAAGCAAGTGCACAGAAACCGGATAGTGCAAATCCATACAATACTACTTTTTCAATAGTTCTGGTATGCTCTATATTTTTAGTTTCAAGATTTTTTAACTCTGAAGTCGCGATAACTTCTTCTTTTAGGGCAGATTCTTCTATTGCTTCTTTCCTGCTCATTATCCATATAGAAATCCCTATCAAAACATTAATAACGGCAAATAAGTAAACCGATGCATTTACCCCAAAAGTGCTAATCATATAAAATCCAGCAAGAAAGCACCCGATTACCGCCCCGAAAGTATTTATACTATAAAGAACTCCTACTTTGCTTCCCAGGTCTGTTTTCTTTCTTATAAAATATTTACTTAATACAGGAAGAGTTCCTCCCATCATTGCCGTCGGAATAAGCATTATTAAAAATGAAATAAAAAATCCCGCAAAGCTCAATATAAAGTAATTTAATCCAAATATGTCATATTTTAGAGAATAAAAATAATTCGATAAGTGAATGAAAAGTGGAATCAAAAAAGCAATAATACCAATACCTATTTCGAGTGCGGCGAAGAATTTAATGGGGTTCTCCTTTTTGTCAATCAATTTACCAAAATAATAACTTCCCAGGGCAAGCCCCGCCATAAAAGCCGATAAAACAGTGCATACTGCAAGAGTTGTATTGCCAAGAAAATGGGTAAACATTCTTGTCCATATAACGGCATAAACGAGACATGCTGCACCCGATATAAAGAAAAAAACAAAAATAAATCCTCTTATTCTCTTGTTCCTCATTAAATTGCTCCTAATCTTTTATAAAAATTTTTAGATATGCAACTTTTCCTGTAAAAAAATTCACATAAAAAACTTTAAATTATTATTTTAAAGCAGCAATAACATCAATTTCAACCTTAATTCCAAATGGAAGTGCTGAAACCTCAACAGTAGTCCTGGCTGGTTTCCCTTCTGAAAAATATTCGCTGTAAACTTCATTCATTTCTTTAAAGTCATCCATATTTGTTAAAAATACAGAAGATTTTACTACATCCCTCATAGTCAGTCCAGTAGATTTTAATATTTCGGCAATATTTTCCAACGTTCTTATTGTCTGGCTCTTAACATCGCCCAGTTCAAACTGATTAGTTGCAGGATTAATAGGACCCTGACCCGAAACAAAAACAAACCCATTTGCAGCGACAGCCTGAGAATATGGACCTTTTGGTTCTGGTGCTGAATCAGTCTTTATTATTTCCCTCATTTCAATTATCCTCCAATTTAATATACAAATTTGTTTTCATATTAATTATTAAATTTTTTTTGACCAGTAATAATAAGCAGGGAGACCGGATAATATTATAAAAATAAGTAGAAAGGCATTTTTGGGTTCCGTCATAAATGTATTCACAAATGCGTTAATAACGAAAGCCACTATCACCACAATAAAAATTATCGGAGCCACTGGATATCCCCATACTTTATAAGGTCTTTTAATTTCTGGATATTTTTTCCTTAATACGAATACAGAACCCACAGTTAGAGCATAAAAAATAGCAGATGCAGATATAACAAAGGTAAATAAACCACTGTATGTTCCAATAATCAGGGTAAGAATTGCTGCCCAAATCCCTTGAATTAAAACTGAAACATGAGGAGATTTAAATTTCGGATGAACCTTTGCTACTTTGCTGAAAAATAACTTATCCCTTGCCATTGCAAAAAATACCCTTGGTCCCGAGACCATATTTGTATGTGCAGCTCCAAACATAGATATCAAAATCGCTACTGAGATCAACAATCCGCCAATTACACCTGCAAAACGTTCTGTTGCATCGGCAGCAACAAAATCAGAACTTGCTATCTCATTTACAGGTATATAATAAATATATAAAATATTTGCCAAAAGGTAAATGAAAATTATTATAAAAATTCCTATAATCAAAGAAAGAGGAAGATTTTTTCGTGGATTTTTTATTTCACCTCCAATAAAACAAACTAAGTGCCAGCCTTCGTAAGCCCATAAAGTTCCTATCATAGCCACACCAATTATACTTAAATATTTAAAAGAAAATTCAGATGGGAAAAAGGGATGCATATTATTAAAGTCTCCTTTGCCTGCTGCAAAACCGAAAAAAATCATCCCAATAAGTGCACCGACTTTTAAAAAGGTAAAAATATTCTGAACTGTCGCATTAAACCGAATTCCTCTGTAATTAATAATGGTTAAAATTCCCACACAGGAGACCGCAATTACCTTTTCCGAGATTATGCCAACAGGGAAAAGATACTTTGAGTACATCGAAAATGCCACGGCAAGCGTAGCAATAGAGCCGGCATTCATCACCCAGAAGGATGTCCAGCCATAAAAAAAACTTAAGAAATTTCCATAAGCCTCTCTGAGATATACATACTGACCACCGGTAAAAGGCATCATTGCACCAAGTTCAGCATAGGAAAGTCCCCCAAAAAAAGCAATAATCCCTGAGGCTATCCAGATTAATAACATCATACCGGGTTGATGGATACTCTGTGCAACAGAACTCGGAACAAGAAAAATACCTGAACCTATAACCGAGCCGACTACCAGTGCTGCACCATCAATAAGATACAATTCCCTCTTTAAACCATCAGGTCGTTCCTTTATCATATTTCTACTCTTTTGTTCGATAAAATCCTATCTCAATTTTCGGGCAATTATCAATTCTTAAAGAATTAATTTTAATAATATATTCAATTGGAAAGGTTGAATAAGGTAAGTTATCAAAAAATTGTTAAAAAAATCTATAATAAAATAAAAGAATGATTTTTCCAACTGCCATATTTAACAAATACATTCTGTTTTATCTTTGTGAGAGAATTCTTTTTATGTCTATTAATTCATTCCGTATACTCTCAAGTATTGATACAAAATCAGTTTCTTTTTCCCCAACCAATTCGGAACTAATTTTTAATTTAACTTTATCAGTTAACGCAGCAGCGAATTTTTGAAAATCGATTATACCTCTAATAATCCCTTCTGCAGTCATCTGACCTGAATAACCTGCAGTATGGACTAAAATTTTCCCCAATCCAAAACTCCTTTCAATTGGCCCTTGATGAATCTCTACATTCTGAACCTTCTCGAATGGTATGGTAGATAGTCTTTTCCAGAATACACCTTTTTGGATTCTAATAAAATCATCTGAAACCATATACTTTATACTCTTGAAATAACTAGATATCCACAACCAAATAAGAACTGCAGTTGGGATTTCAACTATCGAAATCAATATAACTGCAATCAATAAACCTTTCTCCGTGGTAACTGCATAAAAAATAAGAAGGATTACTACTAAGAGTATATACAGAATAAAAAAACATAATCCCCAAATTGTCTGCCACACTGTTTTTAACTTCGCATCAGGATAATATTCTTCCATTCTCCTCCTTTTTATCGGTTTTATTTAGATTAAAATAATCTGATAAAACATTAATAAAATTTACAATTTTATATATTGTTGTAACTTTTTAAAAAAAGTTTCTTTAAAAACTTTATAATATTCCTAAATGGTTGCGAAAAATGAATTAGAAAAGATTTATAAATTATCATAATTTATGAACTATTCCACTGGTACACACTTAATTAAGAGATGACCTTCAAACATAGTTGATATAACAGCATCAGTACCTTCTACTTTTCCTAATAATTTGTCATTCTCATAATCGTAAACATCATATGTTTTATTTTTAAGACCGCGGAGATTAAGTTCACCATCCCAAGATGCTGCAAAGAATCCATAATACATCATATCACCCTTTTTGACAGCATGACCTTCTGGTTTATCGTATCCTATATCATAAAGATTTTCATATTCACCTTTGCTTATCATCTCACTTGTATATATGTCAACATATTTCTTCCAATACTTTTCTTTTTCAGGGTCAAGCAGTGGACTCCTGCCTCTTCTGGATTCTGGGGAGGTAGGCCAGGTAAATTTAGATCCTATTACCCCACCAATCCCAATAGTAGAAGCGAAGTCGTTTCTTCCGGTACTGAGTTCCACATGGTCGCCATAATATGGAGTATCCGGTCCCATCAGAGCCTTAAAGACTTTGCCTCTATGTCTGATTTGCCACGAACTTCTTGCGTCAGATGAAACTGGCTGGTCGTTGCTCCTCATATTAAAGAACGACGCCATTGCTCCGCAGGGACAGAGTTCTACTACACAGTCTTGTTTGATTGATTTTGCCTTTTCAAAAATCTTTCTGAAAACTTCGGCGGTCTTTTCACAAGATTCATAAGGAGATTTGTGATTATGTGCAGGATTGTAACATGGAGGAACGAGATTTAAACACTGACCATCAATTTTTAATCCATCAAAATCCCAATCTTCAATAAATCTCCTCACAAGTTCGACTTGATACTCCTGTACTTCTGGTACTGCCGGACATAGATAAAACGATTTCCACCATGATATCCCGCACTTATTTCCATCTTTATCAAGGACAAACCAGTCGGGATGCTCTTTTTCGATATCACTTCCCGGGTGAGCATCCAGGGGAACGTACCAAAGTTTGGATTTCATACCCATTTCTTTTAATGTTTTTGTAAAGGATTTTATATCCTCTTCCCCATTTGGAAATTTGGATTTTATGAGGAACCAATCTCCATTTTTAGTCTGCCAGCCGTCATCGAGTACAGCCCATTTGAAACCTAATTCTCTTGCTTTTGGCAGTGCTCCATATACTTGCTCTGTTTCAAATTGTCTGCCATATCCCCATGCACACCATATTGGTTCATACGCTCCTTCAGAAAATTTATCAAATGTTAATCCCTGTTTCTGCATGATGGAAGAATAAATGCTCAACCCATTATAAAAATCACCGCTGTGAACCAAAACCATAGTCCTGATTGAGTGATACTCTCCTTGAGGAGGTATTAAATTATTTTCGGGATTCAATACAACACCAATCATAACATTCTTATCTGGCTGAACCACAACAGGAAGGTTTACTGGCTTAAAAACAGGTTCAATATGGGCGACAGCCATTCCCATAGTTTTATTCCACAAATCGCTAACAGGTGTTCCTCCCCCATAATCTCTTGCATTCATCCCTTGATAATTTTCCTGGGAAAAATTGTCCTTTATCGGAAGAATCCAATCAGGCCTTCTCGAATATGACCCGCCTTGAAATGACCAGAAATCGTATGAACTTGAAGCATCACCCGCTAAGTTTGAATTTAGATGATAAGTTTCACTATAAACATTATCAATTTTAAGTTCTCTTGATGAATCGAGATTCTTATAAACTGCGAAAGTAATTGCTATGTTCGGATAATCATTAAAAAGTTTTATAGTTAAAGTCTTTTCAATCTTTATACCTTCCGGACCTTCAGATATTCCATTGATAATAAGTTGTTTTCCAACTCCGAATTCCTCCTTTATATCAGAAAATTTCAGATTGCTGTAATCTACATCAAAATCCTTTATATCCTGCCCATTAACTTTGATATAGTGTGAAGGAAATGAAAGATTCACCCCACGGACAGCATTATTTATCGACAATTCCTTATTATCCAGTTTATAAAAAACTTTACAATACATCTTGTCATCAAACTTGAGTTCAATTTCTGTGTTTTTAAACCAGATATCTCCGCCTTCTTTGGAATAAAATTTTATCTGGTTATCAGATATAACACAGTTGAAAAATAAAAGTGTGAGAAGTATTAAAAACATGCTTGAGTGTAATTTTTTCATCAGTTTCCCTCCTGATTTTATTATTAATAATCAATTGTAATTAATTTTTCTAACCTGAATAATATATAAATATTTATTTTTGTGGTTTATAACTTATATAAATACAAACAATTTAATTATTATAAAAACGAAAAGGTTTTATTAATATAAATTTGGCAAATATTTAAATTTGCAATTTTTTCGTTAATAAAGATGTTTAAAAAACCTTAAATTTATTCAATTTCATTCACCCATTACCTGGATGCAAAAAGTTCTTTCCAGAGGGCCGTCAAATTCGAGGAAATATATGGTCTGGCGGGAGCCTTTAACTATTTTTTTGTTTTCAATAGGGAAAAATGTATTTATTCCACCGAGGATACTTTTAATATGAGTATCGGCATTAAAGGCAATTCTTCCATCGATATCCAGATATCTCATATGCCTGTAATCTCCATCCTCGGGGACGAGTTTTTCTAAATGATTGAGAATATCGGTTTCCAAACAGGGAAGTCCCTCGGTCACTATCAGGCCAGATGAGGTATGTGTGGTAAAAATAAATACTATTCCGTTAGTGACTCCGCTCTTTTCCACGACATCTTCAACAATTGGAGTAACATTTATAGCCTCTACATCCTTTTTAGATTTAATAGGGATTTTTTCTAACTTTATAATCATTTTTATCTCCAATATAATTAAATATTTAACAACTTTTCTGCGTTTTCTTTAAAGATTAACTCAAGGCATCCTTCAGAAAGCCCCAGACTTCTTATGGCATTTGCCATATTTTTTATTTCTACTCTGGGATAATTTGAACCAAACACTATCTTATCTCTCAGACTTCTTTCAATGAGGGTAACAGGGATTTGACGATTCATAACAAAATGGATGAACTCTTTTGGGCTGTCAAAAAATAAAGCGGATGTATCAATATAGATGTTTTTATACTTCAGGGAGAGGGCAGCAGTTTCGACAACCCAGGGCCAACCAAAGTGTGCAATGACAATATTAAGGTTTGGAAAATCATAAGCAACCTCTTCTAAAAGCATCGGGTAACCAGGCGCAATCTTTGTTCCGGGCTCCCAACTCATTCCCATATGAAATAAAATCGGCAAATTTAGACTCGATGCCTTTTCATAAACCGGATAGGCGTACTCTTTATCGGTTGGGGAAAAATCTTGTGTAGCAGGAGAAAGTTTCAAACCTTTAAGGTTCCATTTTTTTACATCTTCCTCAAGATTTTTTGGTGCATCTTTATCGATTGGGTCAACACTTGCAAATCCCATAAAACGGCTATTTTCTTTACATAGTTTCCCGATTATTTCATTTGTTAAGATTGGCAGACCTTTGCTTCTCCTGCAATCAATTGGGAGTAATACAGCCTTTTCAATTCCCGAAACATCCATCTCTAAAAAAAATATATCTAATGGTTGAAGGTTGTTACCAATATCGAATATCTTTCTTGTAACTTTAAGCAGTTCTGGGTCGTCTCCAATGATTTCACGAACCAATAATGGATGGGTATGAAAATCTATCACTATTTTTCTCCTTTTATTAAATTTTGACTTTCCTTTTGCTTTCTTTGAAAAGAAAGTAGGCTCCCCGAGTACTCGGGGGAGCTGCATAAAACGGAAAAGAAACTTTATACTTATTTTTAATTCAACACGAGTACTTGGAATTAATTAAAAAATTTAAAACTTATCTATCATCAAACCATCCCCAGAATTTTTCTTTAAGTATTTCTTCAAGGGATTTAACTATTTTATCTGCATTAATAATGTCATCAATTGTATTAAAAGGGGTAATCAGTCCAATTACACTGCATCCTGCAGATTTAGCAGACTTTATACCAATCTCTGAATCTTCAATAGCAAGACATTCAGATGATTGTAAATTTAGTTTATTTATTACATAAAGATATATATCTGGGAAAGGTTTTTTTCTTCTGACATCCTCAGCAGTGGCAAATGCATCGAAAAAATTGTATATGGATTCAGAAATCTCCATCTTCTTAAATACACATTCCAGAACCTTCTCTACCATTGTCTTTTTGGAAGAAGAACAAATGCCGAGTTTAATCCTATTTTTTTCCCCCCATAAAAGTATCTCCTTTAACCCTTGATTTGGACTTATAGTATTTTTTTCTAAGAGGGAAATATATTCTTCATTCCGTACTTTTGCGTATTCTTCAACATCCACATCAATATTAAAATCTTTATTTATTTTAACGATATTATCTTTAACGGTGCCCCCAATAAGGCTTCGGTGATACTCTGGAGTAAGATTAATTTTAAAACTATCAAAAGTTTTTTGAAAGGCTTTTAGATGTATAGATTCTGTTTCCGCAATGACCCCATCCACATCAAAAATAATTGCCTTCAGCATACTCGAATTTCCTATTTGTATTAAATACTAACTTTATTAAAATCAAGATTATAATATCTGGGGAGTTCACCAACAAGGGGTTTAATATAATCTATGAAAGCCTGGGTAACCATACTGCCTGATGGAGCAATAAAATCATCTGGCATAGGTTTAGCCCCTTCTGCAGCCTTTTCGAGTTCAATGGTTCCGATTGAACAATGATATTCTGGAGAGTCATCCCTCACCAGAGTGACCATAAGACCGGTTTTCCCTTCGGCGGCTAACTTAACAGCCTCGACTCCGCATCGATATGCTTCATCAACATCGACCTCTGAAACCCGGTCTGCACCGCACATCTGTAAAGATTCTACTACCTGGAACTCTCCTCTAAAATCAAATTTATTACAAGCCATCCTGTGAAGAACCATCGCAGAAGATACTCCTCCCATTGCACCAAATTCTATATTCTGGAATTTATCCCTGACGGTTGAGGATGTCACCGGGGTTTTATCAGCATAGGAAATACCTTCACCAATTGATGCTGATACCCATCCATATTCCTTGTAGCATCTCTCCACGTCGGCAAGAAATTTCTCATCTTCAAAAGGTACCTCAGGGATATAAATTAAGTGAGGTGGATCCTCTTCCCTTTCTTTTGCCGCAATTGAAGATGCAGCAAGCCATCCTGAATCCCTTCCCACAGCCTGATAAATGACTATTTGGTCAACCTTCTGCATATCCCTTGCAAGAATTCCGCCCTGCTTTACCGACATAGCAACATACCTTGCGGAACTCGGATATCCGGGAGTATGGTCTGTACCAAAGAGGTCATTATCAACAGTTTTTGGTATTCCTATGCCAATCAATTCATAATTGTTTTCTCCGCAATATTTCTCGACTCGGTGAATAGTGTCCATTGTATCATTTCCGCCTATAAGAAACATATATCTGATATTATATTTTTTCATCATTTTCAGAATTGGCTCAAAATCTTCTTCTTTTAACTTATGTCTGCATGAACCAAGTGCAGACGACGGGGTTCTGCGAAGTCCATCAACTGTATCCGAGTTTTCTTTTTTCAAGTCTATGACATCCTCATTCATAAATCCTTCAATACCCCAGCGCATTCCATAAACGCCTGTTATAAAATCACATCTTGATGTTTCCTGGAGCACTCCAACTAAACTGCTATTTATTACAGAAGTTGGTCCTCCCGATTGACCTATCACTGCGTTGCCTTTAATCATAAAAATTCTCCCATATTATTTGTTAAATATATTAATCTTCATTTTTATTAAAATTCTTTTTCACCGCAGAGACGCAGAGAAACAGAGAATTTTAAAAATTATTTACAATACGTTTTATTACACCTTTAATAACAGGAACATTTCTAATAACTATCCTGCAATTACTTTAAATTCTTTTTTTTCTTGAAATAAGGGTCTGTCATAAATTTTAACTCCTTTGACTACCCTACTTATAATTCCTGCTTCCGAAGGTGAATCCGGCTTTAAATTATAGTATAAAGACTTAAAAAGACCCATTGACTGCCCGACAATGACATAAGCGGGTGTAAGATAATCATCTGGAATGCCATCAGTCTGGTGTTCGATTATGATATCGCAGAGCGAACTTAATTCATCATCCGACTTCTTACATACTCCAACTTTTTTCAGTCCTATTTGTTTTTCTTTTACTTCATTTACGAGGTCCATTTCGTACTTCCGAATAAAGGTATCTTCAGAAAACAAATAAACAACAACAGTTTGTTCATCAATTACTGCTTCTGGACCGTGTCGAAGACCTAAAAATGAGTCGTGTTTAGCAACAACCTTTCCGCTTGTCATTTCTTGCAATTTTAGGTGACATTCTGTTGCACATCCTTGAAGAGTATTAGAGCCAAGAAAGACAGCCCTTGTAAATTCCTCCTGACATAAAGAGTTTATAGCATCACTGTATTTATCCATAATAAGTTCACCTGCTTTTGCGAGATTTTCAATAATTTCAGCAGGTTTTTCGAGACTGGTAATCGTTGCCAAACATTGACCAGCAACAACCATACTCGAAAAGGAAGATGTCATCGCAAGACCTCTATCGTTGGTCTTTTCTGGGAGAAGAATCATTAATGATTCAACAGTTTTGCCCATCTGCGCTAGTTTGCCCTCTTTATTGCAAGTAATTACTATATGTTTTATATCGGCAGAAGATTCCTCAGCCAATGTAAATGTTCCTATACTTTCTGGTGAATTGCCGGAACGTGCAAAGTGAACCAGAAAATACTTTTTGTCTGTCTGAAATGCAGCATCAGGGTCGGTGATAATGTCGGTGGTGGCTATGGCTTTTGTATCATAACCGGAAACTTTATTAAATAAATTTGCAAGAGATAAGCCAATAAATGCTGATGTTCCCGCTCCAGAGAGAATAAATTGTCTATCTTTTTGGCCGCCAAGAAAATCAATAATTTCTTCTTTCTGATTTTTAATTATTTTCAATGTTTCCCTCCACATTTCCGGCTGTTGATATATCTCTTCCGGAGTAGCCTGAACACCTTTTATCTCTTTATCGGCATCGCTTAAATTTATTAAATCTGTTAATGAATTACCCATTTCCTAATCCTTTCAATTTTCTTTTTAAATATTGAACTTTACCTACTTTTTTTTCAAAGGAATTTTACGCTTTTGATTTAATTCTATGTGCTTCAGCGAGCGCCAAAGCAAAATCCCTGACATCTATTACACTCACAGAAGGAACATTTTTTTCTTTTGCAATTGGTTCCGCATCCGAATCTTTTTGTGGAAAAAAGAGAGCATTATCCAGTGTTTGTGGAATATCGGAATCTTTATCTCCAATTATGGCTAAAATAAATGGTACGTCACCAAATGCATCTTTACCGAATTCCCTTAAACCTGCGTCTTTTGAATAATTTCCTTCTTCTGCCTCTTTTGAAATTAAATCTACACCGTGGTCTTCATAAACGAGGGATTTCCTTCCTGTTTCATTTTCAGCGGCTTTTGCAAATTCTCTCACCTTTTCAAGGTCAAAGTCAGGATTATCTTTGGGGTCAATTCGTAAAGACAATTTTTCATCCTCTTCCTTTTTCACTCTGACACTGATTAATGGATGAACTTTGAACAGTGTTTCAGCAAGCCCTTTCAGATTTTCTGGTTTATTTTCAAATAAAATCCTTTCCTCTTTTTCTATTAGTTCCACATTAGACTTTTCTTTTGCCGCATTATATATCTGCTGGATTGATGGTCTTCTTCCTTTTACCAGTGGATGAGCCAGAAGCTCACCGTGTTCATCAGCCTCGACACAAATAGCCCCACTCCCCGGAGAATAATTCCCCTGAAATGCAACCTTGATATCCATCTCTGAAGCAACCTTTAGAATGGAATACATAAAATTTAATCTTTCCTCTTCTCGGTACGGATAAAGATACCTGAAATTTCCTTTTCTTTCGTAAACCATACCGTATTCGCCGACGATTCCAATCGCAGGAAGATTAAGTTTATTTTTCCTGAAGAAATCCATAGTAGATAAATCCCATCCAGTCATAAGGCTCACCTCTATGCCTGAGGTATTTATCAGATGATTTATACATTCGGTAGCACAATTAAATGGCATTAAATTATTATCCCCGCAGGCAACTATCGGTCCATTAACATCAAGTCCGACAACTATATTTCCGCCTATATTGTAGTTCATCTCATCAGTCTTTTTGAGTATATTTTCGATTAAACTTGTAAGATAAGCATTCTCTAAAGGCACGCAGTCTGCAAGTTCTTTTACTTTTTCTGAAAGTTCAATTTGATATAATGACACTACCCCTCCATAAAAATTTAATTAAAAGATTTAAGATAGAAACTTAACTATCCCGGTTATTCGGGATAATTTTAAGTTTTTTCGATAATGTAACTATACAAAAATTCACACGAAGTACGGTCTGACATTAATGCTTCTTCTATCGATGTCGCCGGGCGGTAGTTTGACCACTCCTACCTTTTTATCAAATTGCTCCTGTTCTTCATGGTCATCCATACCCTGCCATGGTTCAACGCAGATAAAATTATGTCCGGGTTCAGACCAGAATCCTAAATGTGGAAATTCTTTAAAATCAACCTCAATTTTCAACTTTGCTGCTGGGTCATATATAGAGCAGATTCTGTTATTCGGGTCGTCTATTTCCAGCATTATGGTAGCCTCGAGTTCATCTTCTGTTCTTTCAAGCGCACCATCAAGTTCAATTTCACTTGTTTCGCCTGTCAAACGACAATATTCGTTGTTATGGTATTTTCTATATTTCCCTTTTTTTAATAATATTTGACATTCCGCTTTGCTGCCAAGTCTATCAATTACAGGTGTCTTAAAACCGGGATGCCAGCCAAAACAATAGTATATATCATCTACTTCCTCAGTGTTTTTTATTGAAAAATTAACAGCGAGGTCATTTCCACTCAGTTGATAGATTATATCAAACTCAAAATTAAAGGGATAATACACTTTTGTTTCTTCATCAGCGCTCAACCTATAATGAAGGCTTGCTTTATCATTTGTATCTTGACCAACAAGCGAAAATGTCGAATGTCTCGGAAAACCATGATTTCCTCTGCTTGATATGACCTTATCTCCGAGATAACTTTTGTTATTCTTTAATCCGCCAACTATTGGAAATAGAATTGTAGCATGATTTTTCCAGCCAGAAGAAGGCTTTTCTGCCAGTCCATCCCGATAAAGGAGGGGGAGTTCTTTACCTCTATTTTTATCGTAAATCCTGTATCCAATCAACTCTCCACCAAATCGGTTAATTATAATGGAAGATTTATCAGATTCGTTAATTATTTTATCAATCTGCGAACTCTCATCGGTTAAAATTGAATATTCTGCCATTTTAAATCTCCTCTTAAACAATTATTTATACTAAGAATATAATGAGATAAAAATATACAGTAAGTTCTATTATATATCAATCATTTTATTTAAAGATTAAACATTAATACCTTTTTTATGGGTGTGCAAAAGATTAAATAATCAGCAAATAAATTTGAAATTTTCGATTATTTTTAATAATTTGAAATTATCTATAATATTATAAAATCAAACTTAAATATTAACAAAATTATTTAAAAAAGTAAAGTAAAAAATGACTCTAAATATTCAAGAGTTTTTCTTCGCAAATTCTTTCACATTTAAATTGCATGATTAAAAATCAGCCGTAGTTTTGTTAATAATATTCTCTAATTTTTGCTTTTTAAAAAACATATTTCGACATTTTTATCAAACCATATCGGATTAATATCTCTAAGATATTCGTGCCTGTTTTTATGACAGGTCAAAAGAATTACTTGATGCTCTTCTGCCAGTTCTGATATTATAAATTTCATCCCATCTGCAAATCTTTCATCATCACTTGTGATAAATGGGTCATCCATAATGAAAGGAAGTTTCCAACCTGATTGTGAAAAATATTTCCCAAGAGCCAATCTAATCGAGAGATAAATCTGGTCTTTTGCACCTGCACTCAACTGATAAACAACCTCCTTTTGACTGCATATCCTATTCCACTCCTTCGGTCTAACGGTAAAACTTAAATCAGAATCAAATTTCAAATCTTCGTAATTTTTATTAATTTTACCAAGAATTATATTTACACTACTATTTAAGATTAATGCCCAGTTCTTGTGACTCTCTTTGGATATTCTTTCAAGAGCATCAAATGCAAGTTCAACTGAAGTTTTAAAATTTTTCGTTTTTTTAAGAATATCTTTTAAATTGGACAATTCATTTAGCAGTTTTGGAAACTTTTCCCGATATTCTTTCATAACTGTACCTATTGATTCTGATAATTCCAATTTTTCATCCTGTATTTTTTTAAGTACCATATCATTCTTTCTATACTCGTCATTATATTCAGCGGTGGATTTTTCAACCTCAAAACCTCTAAAATCCGGAAATTCCTTTACTATGCTTTCGGCTTTTTTTTCTAAAACTCTTATCTTAGCATTTTTAATATTAATGTCCTGATTGTTCAGCATAGAATTCTCTAAAGGTGGTATCAATTCGTTCTTCAGTTTTATATATCTATTATATTCTTTGAACTTTTCCTTATATTTTTCAATTCCCTTATCTACATCCTCTTTTTCATCTATTTCAGATTCATCAAAAATCTTGTAAATTTCTCTTTCGATGGTCTCCTTTTCTTGCAATGCTGCATTAATTCGCTCTGTCTTCTCTTTTATTTTTTTATCCAAATTCATCTTATTAAGGTAAAGAGAGAAATATTTTTCAAGATTATTTTTAAATTTTTCACAAAACTCAACAGTTATGTCAGAAACATCCAAATCAGTATTAATCTTTTTTAGATACCGTAATATTTCCGATTTTATTTCTTCTGCTTCTTTCTTTAATATTTCAAAGTCTTGATTCATTTTGTTGAGTGTATCAGTCCTTCCATTAAGTCTTTTGTAAAATTTGAATTTTTCGACTAAGTCCTGATAATTTTCAAAATTATATTTCCTGCTTATACTCTCAATTTTGTTTTCAGCATTATCTTTTTCACTTAATAGTCTGCTTTTTTCTTCCTCAGATAATTCAAATTTGTTTTTCAAGTCGATATATTTATCACTTTCCATAGAATTTGCTGTTAAATATAATACAAAACCATAAACAGCGGCAATAATACCCAAAATCAAAGATGGAATCAGAAAAAATATTCCGAGAGTCAGGAATAAACCTAAAGTTAAAACTATAATTCCTGAAAAGGATAGAAGTATGCCATTTTTCTTTCTTGCTCTTCTGAGATTTATTATTTTATCTGTTTCTTCTTTTAAATTTTCAATTTCAGATATTGCTTCATTTATTTTAGAATTTTTTTTCCAGAAATATTCATTATAATCTCCGATAAAATCCTTATCTTCGTCACTAACTTCATCAAATATCTTTTTCAATAATTTGTAATCTGCAAGTTTATAACCCTCATCTTTTATTTTTTCTTTTTCACTTTCAATATCCTCTTTCTTTTCTTCTAATTTTTTTAAATTTTCTTTTAACTTGATTAAAAGAATTTCAATATCCTTTTTTTCGTTTTCGGTAAATTTTTTAAATTCCTCATAACCTTTCAACTCTTTTTCACACTCTTCCTTTATCTTTTCGACTTTTTCCATATCCGTTTTTTCATTCTTAATATCATCTTCTATACTTGACAGTTTACCCTGCATCTGTAAAAGTAAATCATTTTTATCAATTGGGAAATTAGATAAACGTTTTAACGATTCAAGTTCTTTTAAATAATTTTCCAATTTTTCTTTGTTTTTCTTATCTTGATGAAGTTGATTCTTTAATTCCTTAATTTCAGATAACTTTCCAAGATAATCCATCATCTTCATATCTGAATTTATTTTTTGTTCTTTTTCGCTTAATCTTTCAATCTTTGTTATTTCGCTATCGACTTCCAGTCTTCTTTCATCAAGACTTTTGAGTTCGGACTCGATTTCGGTTATTCTTTTATTAAGGTTATTTATCTCATTCTTGACCATTCCCTTTCCTTTTAAAGTATATCCCTGATATTTATTCAGAGCGGTATTCAAAACATCAATTGCATCAAGTGCAGTGGTATCACCGGATGAAGTGTCAACTATCTTTTGTATACTTTTTGTAATACTGTCAGAGTCTTTCGAACTTTGAATTTCGTGCTGGCGAATTAAGGCGGTCTTTAAAAATACATCCCTTGGTAATTTCAGTAGAAACTCACCAACTGGGTATTCCCTCTTCCCTTTGTAAAAATCTTCACTTATATCCTTACCGGTTAATATATCATAAATGAAAACCTTATCCTTTTCAAAATCTCTTTTAATCAGCAGTTCCTTTTTATTAATCTCGATTTCGAGTTCAATTTCATAGGAATCATTATCCCATGGTTTCAATCTATCAAATTCTTTCATTTCATCTTTTTTTGCGCGAACTAAAGGAAACCCATATAAACCCGCCAATATCCCATCAACAAAAGTAGATTTCCCCTCTTCATTACTCTCAACTATCAAAGTAACCTTGTCAGGATTTAAAACGATTTCCCCATCAAGACAGCCAAATTTATTTGCTTTGAATCTCTTAATCTTCATATCGATTATCGTTATTAGCGTATTCATTACCCATCCCTTGTAATGCAAGGGATGAAAAAGAAAGTAAGTTAATCTTCATATCTTGGTTTTACCGATTTTTGCGTTAACGCATCAAGCCCATAATAGATGGCATTCTCGATAATTATCCTTTCCGAATCGTCAGACGCATTTGCCACGAGAGAACTTAACTCCTTAACGAATTTACTTTCAGTAGTATCTGCAGTATCAGGAATTTCAATGTATTTCTGAATATCATAATCTGGTTGAACATCACTTTTATCGAATGTTATGTGAAAATAATCATCTTTTAAAAAATTTCCTGGAATTTCGATAATATTTCCCGGCGGGAATCTCCCAATTAATCTAACGTAAACTATGTCGTTCTTATTCACTGTTTTCACTTTAACCTTTTCCTTAATTGCATTCAAAACCGCCTCGTTGTGATTCAAACCGGTGCAGTTAATAGATATTTCATATATAGTTCTGTGGTCAATTTTTCTTTTTTCTATTTCGACTTTTCTATTTTCATAAATTTTCCCGATAATTATAAACTTTTCTCCACATTCTCTAAGATTTCTTCCCATCGGGCATCCCGCATAGGCGCCTCTTACATTTCCATCTGCATCCGTAACTTTAGAATATGAATGATAATGTCCGATTGCAGAATAATCAAAACCAAGTTTAATAAGTTCTTCATCTGAAAAAGGAAGTGTTACTTTCTTATCTGGTGGACAGTATCCATCACGCGAACCATGAAAAACCAGGATATTTATGCTGTCTTTTCTTCTTGGAATATTACCTACCAGAAATCGTTCATCAAATGGGCGATTTTCAGAATGTGATATACCAGTAACAGATATACCCCTACAATATGGCAAATCTATTGATTCAAAGGTATGATGTTTAAAAATTATTACATTATTAGACCAAACACTCTGCCTCTTCTCTGTCAGGAAATCAGGATTATACATACTGCTCGGCGAATAAAAATCATGATTGCCGGGAGTGATTATTATCGGTATTGGAGAAATACTTGAAAATTTATCTATCAAAAAATTTGTCGTATCCGCAGTGGAAGATTCAAAGTCTATCAAGTCTCCGGGAATTAAAACAATATCAATATCTTCATCCTTTACCATCTTGCAAATATTCGATATTATACCCTTATGCTCCTCTTTTCTGATTTTGAGTTTGTCTGGGGGAAAATTCAACCTTGCAGAAAAACTTGAATCAAGATGAACATCAGAAACCTGTAAAAATTTTAAAACATGAATCATAATGATTTACCTGAGATCTATTATCTCCAAAATGTATTAAAAATGGCTAAAACATTAATCATAAAAAAGAAACGTAAAAATTTTTCACTCATTGCAAAGCAATGAGTGAAAAATAATTATAAAGTTTCTTTGCCTACTTTCTTTTCAAAGAAAGTAGGTTTTCTTTACAAAGTCCCGTTAATCCACCAAATTCGCAATTCCAGCAGTCTCTATCCTTATGAAGTGCTTCATAGATATTAAAATTTTCCTCAATAATACCATTTGCAGTCGATAAAACAAACTCCTTTATATTTGGATTTCTTTTAACTTGATGCACTGTTTCTTCTTCAAGAAAATATATCTTCAATATCGGATTTTCAACATCCTCAAAGACACCTTCACTAACTGCAAGGTCATATATCTGCATCTGCATTTCATCGTCCTGCAAATTTTTTGTAGTCCCCTTTAAACCGGTTTTATAGTCTGCTATCTCCCAGATACCATTTTTCTTGTCAATTCTATCTATGAATCCCTTGATATGTATGTCGTAGTCCCTATAATCACAGTACCATAAATTAAACTCCTTTTCTGTGTAAATTGGCTGGGATTTATCGAGTCCAAACTTTTTAAAATTAATAAATATTTTCTCTCCACGTTCTTTATACCCTTCTTCATAATTCTTTCCACTGACTCCATATCCAATTATCAATCTTTTTAATGATTCAGGATGGTCTTCTATGTTATAATAATTTTCTAAAATTTTATGCACACAGATACCAAATATTAATCTGCTGTATTTATCCTCTGAGTCTTTTGCATCAATCTTTTCGGTCTCTTTTTCTAATAGTGATAACCTGTAAACAGGAAATTTATACTCATAAATGTACTTATATTTTAACGGACAATTTTTATATTCCTTCATCATCGAAAAATCCAACTTCATTATCTTTTTCTTTGGTGATATTTTTGTTTTTTCTTGCTTTTGTGAGTATGTTTTCAATAATTTTTCAACCCTATTTTCCAAATCGACTCTATCTGAAATCTTTTCTTTGGCTGCCAATCTGTTTATCCCTATTTCACTCATCTTTACTTCGAGAACTTTATCAGCGTATTTTTTATCGCCAAACTCATTGAGCATCTTTTTATAATAACTGGAGAGTTTCCCTTTTGATTGGGTTGCAGTTAAAAAGAGCATCTCTTTTGCTCTTGTTGTTGCAACATATTTTAATCTTATTTCTTCATTTTTTCTTTTTCCCTCCAATCTCAATCTCTCTTTTGCCTTGATATATTTTTCTGTTTTATCACTTCTGCTCCCAAGAATATCATCTTTATATTTTAAAACAAGCCCATAGCCAGAAAATTCTCCTTTTGAATTTTCCTTTTCTATATCAAGTAAAATCCTTGATTCATCTCTGAAATATCCATCCCTGATATCGCAAAAAAATACATAGTCAAACTCAAGTCCCTTCGCTTTGTGAATGGTTAAAAAAACCACCCTCTCCTTGTCAGTCTCTTCCGGTATTTCATCCTCTCCTCTTTCATCTTCAATTTTAAGTTCTAAATATTTCACAAAATCTGAAATAGAAGAATTTTCGTATTTTTTCTCGAACAATTGACTCATTAAATAAATATTCTTAAGAATGTTTATTCTATTTCTAATAAAACTGTAATCACCCGAATAAATCATCTTAAAATACTTACTCTCATCAAGCAGGGTATAAATCAGGTTTGCCAGAGGAAGTTTATCCTTTTTTAAACTAAAATTTCTAAACAAATTATCCAAATTTGCTATTTTTTTCTTTGTATATCCGCTAATCTCTTTATTATTCAATATATTTTCAAAAATCAAAAAGATATTTACAAATTCTTCTTTCCTCCTATACCTTTCTTTCAATTCCTTAATAATACTGCCGATTTTCATCATTGCATCGAGATTTAAAGGATAAGGTGCATTCTCTAATATTCTTATAAGAGATGGAATATCGAAGGGATTCTCAAGAATTTTAAGGTAGGCAATAACATCCTTAATCTCTTCCCTGTCAAAGTAACCTCCTCCTATTGAACAGAAAGATATACCCTTTTCACGAAATACCTCCTCAAAAATTCTGGGATACGTTTTCGACCTGAATAATACCGCAATATTATTTAAAGATATACCTTCTTTACTCAATTTTATAATCTCATTTGCAACAAATTCCGCTTCATTCTTTCTATTGTCGGAATAAAACATTTTTACTGCGACCTCACCCTTATATCCTTTTTTATCATTTTTTATTTCCAGAAATTTTCTTTTCTCGGAGAAATATGGGTCTTGAAATATGGTGAAATTTGCCAAATCCAATATTTCGTTATAAGAGCGGTGGTTTTCTTTAAGGAATCTTTCTTCTCCCGGAAATACTCTAATATTTTCGATTTCAGCATCTCTCCATCCAAAAATAGACTGTTTATCATCGCCAACTACTGTTACATTTTTGAAATTGTCTTCTGATAAAAGTTTTAAAATCTCAAACTGACCGTAACTCGTATCCTGCATCTCGTCAATTAATATGTATCTGAATTTTTTTCGATATTTCTCTGCTACGACAGGATTATCTTTCAATAAATAATATGCCTTCAGTAAAATATCGCTGAAATCCAGAACCTTTTTCTCAACAATTTTTCTTCTATAATTGTTGTATAGTCTCGAATACAATTCTGCATATTCTAATTCGGTTTCATAATTGCTATCTTCTTTAAATTCTTCTTTATATTGTTCAATCTTTTTAAAAATAATCTTTTTAAAATAGATTTCATCAAGTAATTTTATCTTCGCTTTCTCTATAATCTCAAATCCACTTAATAAAATTCTCCTTATATCTGTCAGATTAATATTTTTCAAATTCAATATAAAATCCTTATCAGTCTTCGTTATCATTTCATCTATGATTTCGTCCCTCAATATTCTTCTATCGGTATTATCCATAATTTTAAATTCACTGTCGATGCCACTTAAATAAGTATTTTCAAATATCAGTCTAAGCCAGAACGAGTCGAAAGTATATATGTTTGCCTTTAACATCTGATAATCATTGTCAATGACTTCTGAAACCTTTTTCTTTAAATTGAATGCAGCCTTCTTGGTAAAGGTCAAGGCAAGTATATTTTCAGGATTTATATTTTTTTCTAAGACTAAATGCAGGTATCTATATGACAGGACAGTAGTCTTCCCGGTTCCTGCACCAGCAACAATCTTCAGCGCCTTATCAATCGGGAATTTCACCGCATCTATTTGCGCCGGTGTAAATTCGGAATATATATCTCTTGAATTTTCTGCCATTTTAAAAATATAGTAATTCTATAACTGTGATTGGTTGCATATTTTCAGGTATTCGCATTTGTAACCACGATAAGGTTTACATTCTGTATCCTTACCCCTATCGAAATCAGGTCTTTCCTTTGCAATCTCATCAAGAATAGAGACTAACCTTGATTTTACCTGTTCCATCATCTCCGGACTAACATGTTTTATTCTTCCTTTAACATCAAGATTCATTATAGGAATTTCAACCTTTTCGCATTCTCGCTTCTTGTCAAAATCGAAGAATATATATGTAAAAAAGGACGGATTAATGCCAAGAGAATCTTTTGCACCGTAGTAATATACAGGCATCTGAAAATCTTTATCATATTTATAAAACAGGTTTATCAGTTTATTCTCTTTACCCTCACCGCTCTTTTTATAGTCAATTATCTCATAACCGTCTTCTCTCTTGTCGATTCTGTCAATCTTTCCTGAAATTATATATCTATTATTTAGAAAGAATTTAAAATCCTTTTCAGTTTCATAGACATCTTTACAATATTTTCCATATTTATTTATATAATCAAGAATTCTCCCGGTAACATATTTTTTCCATATAATCTCGTAAAATTCGCTTTCAAATTCACCTTTATATCTTTCCCAGACATCATTTAATATTTCTTTAAAAAGGTTTTCATCAATTTGTGGATATTTTTTCTGATTATGAAGATTACGCACAATCTCGTGTTCAATGCTTCCTATAGTCAGATGGATACTCTTAGCGCCCATTATATCTAATATTCTTGAATAATAGAATTTTCTTGGGCATTCCAGATAACTTTTTATTGATGTATGACTGTATATAAAGTCAGTACCGATATTCCTGCTAACAGGTGATTCTGGTAAACAGGGATTTTCCAATAATAAATAAGTTTTATCCAAATACCCCAATTTATATTTATCAAGCATATTTGAAAATTTCTCTTTATCAAGTCCATATCTAATAAATCTTTTTAAGACAATCTCCAATTCTTCTTTTGAAGTTATGTGTGCATTTACTTCTTGGTCATATACCTCCAATTTTGTAACCTTTTCAAAAAAATCAGAATATCCGTTTTCTTCATAAATCACCGAATGACCATTGACTTTAATCTTTTCGCAATTTTCTCTGGTAATTTCTCTTCCGCCGAATATATTTTTCAAAAATATTGAAGGTCTGACTTCTTCGACTGCCGGTATATTATTCGGGAAGGAAAGAAAAACTCTTTCTCTTGCTCTGGTCAGGGCTGTAAGAAATAAATTTTTTTCTCTTTTTATGTGTTCATTAAAATCCACTGCATTTGTAAAATATAATTCAATATTCTTAAGTCTTTTGAATCTTTTCTGGAAATCATTAATATCTTTAACATAAAAAAATCTTTCGCCAGAAAAATCAGCAGGAAAATTATTTTCTGTTAATAATGGAATAAAAACAACGGAAAATTCCCTTCCCCTCGACCGATGTATCGATGTTATTTTCACGCTGTCTGACTCTTTCTCTCTAATTCCCAAATTGTCAAAAAGATTTTGTTTATTTTCTTCAAAAAAATTAAGAAAATTCTTTAAACTTACTTCCCATTTCATTGTGGATGAAATTTCATAGTAATCAATGGTAATATCAATGAACCTTTTCAATACAGGATATTTATCATCTTCAAATAAATCATATAGAAAAACACCATAGATAGCTTTTAAAATAAATTCGGGAAGGGATAGTTTTTGTGAAAATCTTTGTAATAAATCAAACCTGTTAATAAATGATTTGACTTTATCAATTAGTCTTTCATTTTCAAAATTGATAATATTCGAATCGATATTTTTCATAACATCATAGATGCCTCTCTTCCCCCTTTTAGACGCATCTAATAGGGACTGCAATTCAATTGGACTGAATCCCGAAAAGGAGTTCGACAATAATTTTTTAAACACTTTGTCATCGTATTGATTGTCTAAAAGTCTTAAATACACCAAAAGATAATTCAATTCTTTAAAACAGGAAATATTTACAGAACCCTCTGTTTGATTGGGAATTTTCAAATAATCCAAAACCTGCTTGTAAATAGACCCATACTTATTAACGTTTCTAAGTAATATTGCAAAATCTGAGTATGTGAATCCTTCATTGGTATCTGAATCATAACTGATGCTTTTCGTTTCTGAACTGATAATCTTTTTTATCTTTTTCCCAATATAGAACGCCTCATCTATTATACTTCTTTCAAGAGCGATAGTAAAAAGACTATTTGGACAATTATAAATAGACCTCGGAATCTTCATAAAATCATGCGTTCCAAAATCATAAATTTTATCAACAGCATCCAATATCTGATTATCTGACCTGTAATTAGTCTCAAGATAAACAGTCTTGGTATTTGGAAAATCTTTCAGAAACCTCTCCATTACATTCTTTGTCTGTTCTCCTCTAAATCCGAATAAAGCCTGTTTTTCATCACCTGTAATAAAAATTTTATCTAATTTATCTGTCAGGACTTTTATAAGTCTGTATTGTAATGGATTGATATCTAAAAAATCATCGACAATAATCTTCTTAAACCTATTTATATATGATTTAGATTTCTCGGTATCCTCAAAAAACTCTATGGTCTTTAAAATTGCATCCTCAAAATCAAGATATTCATATTTTTTTAATATCTCAGAATAGGTTTTATATATATTCTTTGCATCAAGAAACCGCACTTCAAATTTACCTGCATTTATTACATTTTCAAACTCCTGAACTGAAATTCTATTCTGTTTCAAAAATCTGATAAATTCAGAAATCTCACGTTTAATATCTATGAATTTCCATCTATATCCTTTTGGTCTTATATTCTTTACTATTTCATCTATTATAGTATTTCTTTTAAAATCGCTCAGTATTCTAAAATTCGGATACATTCCTTCTATCAGGTTCCAATTTTTTTTCAGTATTTTCAAACAGAAGGAAATGATTGAATTAACATAGTTTTCAGAATAATTTTTTCTGACCAGTTTATAAATGTTTCTTTCTATCTGCTCTTCAGAATTTGAAATACCGCAAAATATGAGTACTTCATCACTTTTATAATCATACTCAAGCATAAGATATGCAGCATGACAACAAACAACTCTGGTTTTTCCTGTTCCTGAACCGCCGGAAACAAATATATAATTATCCTTTGATTTTACAGCATCTTTTTGACTTTGATCAAGGTCGTTAAATACTACATAAAAATTTTCTTTATCCTTCATACTTATACATTTTTTTCTTTAATATATTTCCAATTAATATTATTAAAATTCCCACTAATGAAGAAATTATTATTTCCATTATCACAGGAAAAAAGTTGTAGTATCTGAATACGGTTTGATAGTTGAGATATCCATCCTTAAATAATGCGCCAGAAAATAGGACGATAGATGACCTGAACAGGCTGAAACTGAAAGGAAAAAATATTGGTAAACCGAAGCCGTTTATTTCTCCAGTATCAATTGTAAAAAGGTCGAGAATTATATGAAAGAGATATAAAGCAGTAAATAGAAAAGCACGGGATAGAAAAAATCTCTTTTTGAACAAAAATGTTAATAAAGAAAACAAAAGTGCGAAGACTATTCCGGAAACGAACGAATGTGTTATACCATGATGGTATTTACTCGGTAAACCGACAAAAATTCCTGGTATTATATCAAAATCGGGGACAGCAGAAACAAAAATTATCAAAAAATAACTCAAAAAATTATTTTTAAAAATATTTTTAACACCCTTTTCAAAATTTGAAGCTATAGACAACCCAACTATACTGTGAGCAATCGGTGAAGGCATAAACTTATACTTATAATGATTAAATATATAACTGAACTTCGGTAAATTAGGTAGGACAGGCATTCATGCCTGTCCATCCATTATTATGGTCAGACAAGAATGGCTGACCTACCGTCTAATTTAATAATTAAATAAAAAAACTGTTTTGTTAAATAATATATTTTTTCTTTTTTCTGGTTTCAATTTCTTCTTTTTTATTTCCAATCCCATTTTTTCTTAATAGATTATATGCAAACTTTTTTCCCTCTTCCACACCGGGTTGGTCAAATGGATTGATATTATAGAGATAGCCGGTAAATGCAGTTTGAATCTCAAACATATAAAACAACTGTCCCAGAGTAAATTCATTTATTTCAGGTAACGATATTAAACAGTTTGGTCTGGCGTTTTTTGTCAGAGTGGCTTCTGTAGCGATCCGTTCAGCATGAAAAAGTTCATTTAGTGAATGACCAGAAAGATAAGAAGGTCCCTCAATCCAATTGTAATGAGAAACCATTTCAATTTCTGATTTAAATTTTTCGACGCATAGCATTGTAATCACCTTATCATTTGGACCTTCGATATATAATTGAAGTTGGGAATGATGATCAGTTACTCCAAGCGCCTTAACCGGGGTTTGACCAGTGTGGACGATTTCTCCATTCAAAGAATATTTTTTCCCAAGGCTTTCAGCCAAGAGTTGTCTATACCAGTCGACTATTCCAAATAATGCATCCGAATACGATATCATCACTGAAATATTTTTGCCTTTTTTTGTATCAAAGAGATAATGCAGAACACCATTCATATAAGCAGGATTTTCCCAGATATTGAAATTTTCACAGGTTTTATCCATTGAAATAGCGCCTTCTAAGAGTTTATTAATATTAATTCCAGATACGGCGGATGGTAAAAGACCAACTGGTGATAGAACCGAAAATCTTCCTCCAACGCCTTTAGGTATAATAAAACTTTTCATTCCCTCTTCATCTGCAATCTTCCTAAAGTTCCCATTTTGTTCCTTAGTAGTGAATACAACATGCTTTTTAATGTCCTTATTTCCTAATGCTTTTTTTAATCTTTCAATAAATATGAGAAACTGTGCATTTGTTTCAGCAGTATTTCCAGATTTGCTGATAAAATTAAAACAGGAGGATTTCAGGTCAATAACATCAAAAATTCCCGAATGAGTATCCGGATCGATATTGTCCAGAAAAAATACTTTTGGATTTTTTCCTCCTTTATCTTTTGACAGAAGTTTATAATAAGGATGGTTTAATCCTCTTTGAAGTGCTATTCCTCCAAGAGCAGAGCCACCTATCCCCAAAACAATAAAATATTCAAACTCATTCTTAATATAATCCGCATAATCATTTATATCCTTTACCACATCTTCCTGATAGGGCAGTTCAAAAAATTTGATTTCTCCTCTCATTCGCATACTTTTTAAGTTCGTGTCTATTCTTTCACACTTTTTGATTAATGAATTTATCTCTTCTTCTGATATTCCGTTCTCTATTCCAATGAAATCAGCCATCATATTATTAAAATCATACTTTATTTCCATTTTAACTCCGTTATAATTATTTAGTTCTTATAAACTCTTATTTTATTAAGTCTCATCTTCTCTTGAAAAAGTAAAGTAGAAAAGAAAATATAAAAATTGCAAAATTTCTACTCGTAAATACAGAAAAATTACTAAAAATTTTTTAACTTGTTTAAAGAGAAAATTTCGCAGAATCAAAAATTTATCAAAATCTATGTTTTTAATCTTTTATAAAGGTCAGTATATTTTTTGGCGGATGCTTTCCATGAAAAGTCTGATTTCATACAATTTGAGACTAAAATCCTCCATGTTTTTTTGTCCTTATAGAGATTCACAGCCCTTTCAACAGTAGAGACAAGTTCTCCCGGCAGATAAACATCAAAAACAAAACCATTTCCACTTTTATCATTTAAATCAAATTCCTTCACTGTATCAGCCAATCCACCTGTTTTATGAACAATGGGAACAGTTCCATACTTCATAGATATCATCTGTCCCAGACCGCACGGTTCATAATTTGATGGCATAAGGAAAATATCTACACCAGCATAAATTAGATGAGCAAGTGCTTCATCAAATCTTAAATTCAATGCAATCTTTTCCGGATACTTTTCACTTATAGATTTTAAAATTTGTTGAAATTTTTTCTCCCCTGTTCCGAGAATGACTAACTGAAGATTAAAACCTATCAATTCTTCAATGCATTCTCCAATTAAACCTAATCCCTTCTGTTCGTCTAATCTCGATATCATACCTATTAAAGGTATTCTTTCTTCTTTAATAATTGGTAGTTCGTTTATTTTCAGGAGTTTTTCTTTATTAATCGCTTTGTTTTTCACAGTTTTAAGAGAATAAACCAATTCTATAAGAGTATCAGTTTTGGGATTCCAGACTGTATAATCAATACCGTTAATAATCCCATAAAGGTCTTTTGCTCTCCATTCGAGAACACCCTCAAATCCACACCCGAACTCTTTTGTCTGAATTTCCTTACTGTAAGTTTCACTAACTGTATTGATAATGTCTGAGTATACTATTCCGGCCTTTATCAGACTAAAATTTCCGAAAAATTCAATCTTCTCAAGTGCAAATTCTTTCCAACTTAATCCAGTAATATAATAAAGTTGACGTGGAAAATTACCCTGATATGCAAGGTTATGAATAGTGAATATAGTTGATATTCCTTGATAAAAAGGCTCATTCTGATAAATGGTTTTGAGATAAGCAGGCACGAGTCCGGTCTGCCAGTCATGACAATGAATGATGTCAGGCTTCCAGTCAATTAATTTTAATGCTTCAAGAACACCTCTACAAAAAAATGTGAACCTTTGTAGGTTATCACGATAATCACCCGTTTCATCACCATATAAAAAATCACGGTCAAAATATTCTTCATTGCCAATAAAGAAAACATCTATTTTTCTTCCGGTTTTACCTTTACTTAAAGTTCCGGACTTTTTCTCTGCACCTATTGGAACGTTGAAATCAAGACCAGTCTTTTCAATTTTGAAATCATCTTTATTAATCATTCTATAATCTGGCATCATAATCTTAACTTCGATACCTAATTTTTCAAGTTCTTTTGGCAAAGCTCCTGTTACATCCGCAAGACCTCCAGTTTTTGCAAATGGAGATACCTCAGATGAAACTAACAATACTTTCATAATATTCAATCCTATATTATTAAAATAATTTAATGTTAAGTAATTTCATTTAATTAACTGAACTTTGTTAAATTCTTAATATGGTCAGACAGGAATGTCTAACCTACCATTATTATTGATATTCTCACGCTCTTTTATTGAACTGTATGAACAGGTAGGACAGACATTCTTGTCTGTCCAAACGCAATTCGTATCTTTAAAAAAACACTAAGGTTCTGTAATTAATTTATTTATACTTTCTGAAAAATACATTGATTAGTCAAATTGATTCCTATATTATTAAAAATATTTAATTAAAGTGATAAAACTTTAATAATAAAAAAGCACACATTTATGTATGCTTTTCAAATGTGAATGTATATACAAATTATAAAAAAGACAAAGTTTATCTCTTTCATTTTTTCTTGATAATCTCATCAATACTGTGAAGATACTCATCGAGTATTTCTTCTGTTAAATCACCCATAGTGGGAATTCTGAAAGTATGATAACCTTTTGCAACAAGTTTTTTATAACCTGCATCAAATAGATATCCTCTCTTTCTGAGTTCGCTTTTCAAAAAGTTTTTATCAAGTTCTGGAGGATGCTGAATACAGGTAACAGTATCAGATGCAACATCGATAGAAGGAAACAACTTAAATCCCTCGTGTCCAATATAAATCCAGTCTCTTACTTTCTGGGCAAGTTTAGAATGTCTTATAAATCTATTTTCTAATCCCTCTTCATATAAGATATAATTTAGTTGGAAGTTTAAAGCATCGATTAATGCTTCGTTAGGTGTTGTTGGTGTCTGCTCTTTTAGATTGGAATCTCTGAAAGTAAGAAAATTAAAATATGTACCTTTTCTTTGCACAGTTTCAGCTTTTCTCATTGCTTCTTCGCTAACAGCACCAACAGCAAGCCCAGGTGGAAGACCAAAACACTTCTGTGTGGAAGAAACAACTATGTCAATATTCCAATCTTTAACTGGTATGGGTACGCCAGCCATCGAACTTACCGTATCTACCATAACAAGTGCGCCGTAATTTTTAATAATCCCTGCTATCTCTTTAACCGGGTTTATCACACCGGTACTGGTTTCATTATGGGTTATTGTGACAGCACTGAATTTTTCATCCTTCATATGTTTTTCTATAATTTCTGGGTCTGCCGCCTTACCTGGTTCAAACGATACCCTTACAGCCCTCTTACCACAGCTCTCCACTATTTTGTGCCATAGGTCTCCGAACGCACCAATGCTAATACACAAAACGCTTTCTTCATCATTAACACAGTTCAATATAGCTGCTTCCATTAATCCTGTTCCTGAAGATGTGGAAATAATCATTTCATAATTGATGTTCTCAATATAAAGCAATTTTTTAAGATTTTCTTTTATCGGTTTTAGGCGTTTTGGAGTTTCTTCACTATCACGATGTCCCCACTGTGAACTGCTCATAATATTTAAAATTTCCGGTCTCACATAAACCGGTCCAGGAATCATTAATTTAAGATAACTCAATCACCACCTCCTAATTTTTTACTCAATATTAAACAATTCATGCATTAAAAATGAACGACAAAGGCTTTATCGGCTCTTATTTTTTCTTTTATATTTTGAATTATATTTAGGTTTACTGGACGTGAAGTATTTAAAACCGCTATTGCAAATTTCCCATCAATACTTGTCTTGTATCTTCCATCCAATATGTTAATATCATTTTCACTATAAATACTGCCTATTTGTCCGGAAATACCTTTTCGGTCATCATATGTAAAGACGGAAATATTTCCGGAAGGAATAATATCGACATTTTCAAAATTGTCCACTCTCCTAATAATTGCTTTATCTCCTGTTATAAGTGTTCCTCTGACGCTGGTTTCTGTATATCTATCCATAATTTTTGCGACAATATCAAGTGTTATAGAATCTCCATGCCCTTTAAGGTCGTCAGGTCTTCGTGGAGTGATTATTATTCCGTTCTCTTGAGCCACATTCTCTGCCATAATAGGGGTAACCTTTTTATCAAGAAAATTATCAAGAACACCCATTATTCCCGATTTTAATAAAATAGATGTATATTTAAACAGATTCCCATAACAAGTTATCTTTATTTCGTAAGGCTGTCCATGGTCTTTAATCATATAATAGGCAAATTTACCAAGCAGCATAGCAAGATTCATATACATAGTGTTTAAATCAAAGGGAATTTCGATAAGATTTACAGAATTTTTAATAACTCCAGCATTAAAGAAATTCACAGTCTGTTCGGCACTTTGTTTTGCTGTTCGATAATTAGCATCTTTTGTGCTGGCTCCTATATGAGGGGTCATTATAACTCTATTACCAAAAGACGAAAGGCTTTTTTCACCTTCCTTATCTCCTTCGTAAAAAAGGTCAGCGGCTGCCGTGATGCTCGGCTTTTCATCCAAAATCTTTTCAAGTGCTCCCTCCTCTATCAATTCTGCCCTTGATGCATTTATTATCATTGCATTTTCTTTCATCAATTTGAGGGTCTTATATTTTATCATTCCTTTAGTATCGGGTGTTAGAGGAACATGCAATGTTATAAAGTCGCTATTTTTAAAGAGTTCATCCAGTGAAACAATCTTCACCCCTAATATGCTGGCACGTTCTGAGGATAGTATAGGGTCATAGCATATAATATTCATATCAAATCCTTTTGCTTTTCTTGCAACCCTACTGCCAATATTTCCAACACCCACAATACCAATAGTTTTTCCTGTAAGTTCAAATCCCATCAACTGTTTTTTAAGCCATTCGCCTTTTTTTGTTGTAGAGTCAGCCTTTAATATTAACCTTGATGAGACAAACATATATGCAAAAACAAGTTCAGCAACAGAATTAGAATTAGCATCTGGTGTATTCATTACAAGGATATCCCTTTTTGAAGCACTTTCAAGATCGATAGTATTTACCCCGGAACCCGCTCTCACTATCAATTTCAGATTTTTCCCTGCATCGATAACAGATTCATTAACCTGTTCACTTCTCACTATTAATCCGTGATAATCACCAATCACAGATTCAAGTCCTTCCGGTATGGTCTCCATAACAACTGGTTCAAGCCCACCACTTTTTAATATATCACTAACAACGGGACTTAATTTTGTTGCTATTAATATCTTAATATTACTTTTCATTGCTCGCTCTTTTAGTTAATTAACAAAACTTTAGCAAATTATTAAATTTACAAATTTTTTATAAAAAATTTAGAAATACTTTAAATCATTTTAAATTTAAAGTTTTGATTATTAAGAATTTAGGATAACTCATTCTTAAGATTTTTAATTATTAAGAGAATAATTTTTTTATAAATTTATATTATAATTATTATAAAGTCAAATAAATTTTTTTGTGAATTATTTAATCCAAATAATTTATAAAATTCTTTATTTTATTAAACAATTTACTGATATTATTAAAATTAATACAGAATTAACCTTGAAACAAGTTCAGAATGAAAATAACAAAATTTGTGAATAAATCAGGTTAGAGAACTTTAGATGACCTGATAAACTAAAATTTAAAAATATTCTTTAGTTCTTCCGTTTTTTTCTATTTCGATTTTTGTGATTAAATATTAATAATCTGATTTAATTCCTGGAATATTTAATTTTAAAACATTTTCTTCCTTTTCCCATTCATATTTCCATCCAAAAGCATTGGAAAGTATGTCAACCGGAAAATAATATTCTTTTAAAATTACTATCATATCACCTTCATTTCTGCCAACGGTAAAAGGAATGCATAATTCATCCATACAAACGCCAAATTGTTCTCCTTTAGCCAATTCTTTTATTTCCAAATCTAAATGCTTTTCCAGGAAATAAGCAGACGTGTATAACTTTTCATTATAAACAATAATATTTTTATTAGAAGAATCAATAAGTTTACTATTAATAATGACTTTTGACACGCTCTGTGGAAATTTTCCACAAAGGGAAAAGAGCAATAATATTAATAGAAAATAAAAATATAATTTAATCATTTTATTCTGCACCAAAATGTTAATTAATAAGTTTTAAAATTTTCTTTATTGCAACATAATTAGTTTTTTCGTATCTATAAAGTCTCTTATTTTTATTTTATAAAGATAAATTCCACTGGAAACTTTTGTACCAGATATGTTCGTTCCATCCCATCTAACTAAATAATGTCCTGCAGTTTTCTTTTCATTTACTAAAGTTTTCACATCTTGACCGAGAATACTATATATATTCAAAACTACAAAACTATTAAAAGGTATCTGATAATTAATAGTTGTTTCTGAATTAAATGGATTAGGATGGTTTTGAAATAATTTGAAATTATCAGGATGAAATAAATCGCCATATTCTTCTTTAATACCTGTAGTTTGTGATAAGTCAGTCTCCTCTGCTTGTTGTACTGGACCTATACCGTTACCCAAATCTTCATGGACAAAGACAACAATATGACAGAGCCTGTCGTTATAGTCTGAATTTAATGAAAAATTATAATTTTTCTGGATACTTGTATTATTGCTTAATGGGGAAGTATTCAGAACTTCACCAAATACTCCAGTAATCATCTCCCGCACTACATGCTTATGGTAGTAAGGAGATATTTCAGTATATGGTTTTCCGTAGATTTTCTGCGTATAGTTGAGACTGTCTTCACTTATCACCACATTAATACGATATGTGCCCGATAAGTCGGCAAGGGTTTTAAGGTTAACATTAAGACTTACATTCCGTGTCGAGGAATTATAATCACCTTCTAATGATATTGAAAATGTCGGGCTTACTGAAGATCGTTCAAGACATCTTTTCCCCCAATCACCGCGGCTTATTGGAATTTTCGAAGCGCCAGGGAATTGAATCCTGTCAATAGCCGCCTGAGGATAAGCAGGCGACATTGCATCGATTAACTGGTCTCCATAGGAAGTACTCATTGGATCCGATTTATGGTAAGCTATAACAATTACATCATTTCTCTCCGACAATATCTGTTTAATAATATCCGCTCCATAAGGACACCAACCGCACCAGGTTCCTGTGAACTCCTCCAGTAAAACCTTTCGCTGACCATAGACAGTTAAGGAAATAAAAATAGTCAACACAAAAATAGAGAATAAAATATTTCTTATCATTTTAATCATTTCCTTCTTCCTTCATTTAAATTTAAGGTTAAATGTGAACTATTGTCTTCCCTTTCTAAATAAATTTATAGTTGTGTGGTTATATTAAATCTCCATCCTTTAAAAGCAGGAACAAACCTGCATAAACCATTAGTGCAGATTAATCCTCCTCGTTCATTTCCGTAAGTTATTTCAAATATTTGCCTTGAACGAAACCTATATTGAATAGAACCTGAAACCCATGATGTTTTCCCAGAAATGTCGGCTCCTTTTGATAAAAACTCTGTATTTATTCCAAAACTCCAATTTGGTGCCTTTGAGAAACCTAAACTCAGAATTTGATTGTTAAAATATTTCCCGGGATGTATTGATTCTGAAAATCGCTGATATTCAGAGGATAGAAGCAAAGTATAAACGCTTGATATCAAATAATTTATACGTAACGGCAAAACAAACATCCTTCTCTGTTCAGATATTTCTGGAAAAAAGTCATTATAAATAGTCTCAAAAACATAAGAAATACCACCAGTTATAGATGAGCCATTCATTAAATAATGTTCAACCTCAGCATAAATGTTCCAGAAAGGTGAAAATGAATTATCCAGAGAAGGAATCCATGAGAAGTGGTCATCTCGACGAATAAATTCTCCGCTTGTAGTCTTTAAATAATTATAATGCCTGCTTGCTATACCTCCATTTAAGTTCAAAATAGTCTGTGATGCGAGCGAATGATAAAAATCTAACTGCAATCCTACTTCGTCATTAAAATCTACAATGTGAAGGCTTCGGCTAAGAAAAATCCAGCTGTGTTCCTTCAAAGCAATCGGAGGATTTTGAAATGATAGAAATCGGTTATGACGAAGTTCAAACTCTCGTTTTTCTGGGGAAACAAGTCCAAATCTATAACTTTTGTATTCCATTGCTAATCCGGAAGTTTCATTAGAATAATTAACTCCAATATAAACACTGTTTTTATCTTTAAAAAATAAATTTTTTCCACTTTGAGATTTTGATGCGATATTTCCATATAACTGCAGACTCCTAATTTGTAGGTCACACCATATTTCGGCTAAATATGTGTCGAAAGATTCACGGTTATATCCTACATCCTGCGAGATATTAGCCCAGACGAAACTGCCTCCGAGATGTATATTTTCAGAGATTTTACGTTGAAGTAATCCCCCTCTTGGAGCATATTTTATGACATCGCGGGAATATGGTATTCTTTCGTAATTGTAAGACCCTGCTATCAGGTTGATCAATGACTCCTCAGATTCATATTTTATATTAATTCCGCTAATTTCACTGTCATGACCTATTGGCTTCTCTTCATAAGAGTTCAGCACCAGGCCGCGTGAAAAAAGAGAACTGAATGTACCTGTTCTCACGCGCCACGGTCCCTTACGGTATTCTAAATAATACTTTCTGAGTTTGTTGTGACTAATTCCGAATTCTGCAGGATGTTCATATTCATATCTGCTGCCTACTATAAAATTTTTCCATGTGAGTTGAAGGTTGAATTCCTGTTCGAGATATTCCTTTTCATTTTCCATTCCAAAGAATTCTTCATCTCCTTTACCGAGTCTGATATAGTTTGAAATAGAAATACCCGGCTTCTGCGCTCTGATTACAGTTAAATCATGAATAAATAAGACACATAACCCTATCCCTATCACTCCTTTTAAGGATATTTTATTTTTTATTCTGAAGATGGAGTTCAATTTCTTTTTGTAAAAATTTTTCATCTCCCGATAAATAACCTGTATGCCTTAGAATAATTTCCCGCTCTTTACTGATTAGCACAGTAAATGGAATTGCCCAGCTATTAAAAAGATGAAGGAGTTCCTGATTAGGATCGATACAAAAAATAAAGGGGAATCGGTGAATTGATATATAACTTCGGACTCTGGCAAGGCTTCTGGGTCTATCTTGGTTAACGGCTACTATTGAAATTTGATTAAAAGGATATTCATCTTTGAGCCTGTTTAATGCCTGTAGCTCTTCTTTACAAGGATTGCACCAAAGTGCCCAAAAAGTGATTAGTACTGGAGCCTTGTTAATCAGTGAATCGATGAGAATAATTTCATTTTTCAATGTTTTGAGAGAGAATTGAAATGACTTTTCGCCGGCATTTACAGATGCATAAAAGTTTACCAGAATAACAATTGAAATTGTGTATATTTTTAATTTCATAAGAAATATATTAAAGTTGCTCAGTATGTGTAAATTTTCTATTGATATACGCACACATTCGCAGTTTACAACCTGATGTAAATATGATTGAACTTTGAAAATCTTTTATAAATTTAATATTTTAATGCTTTATTGTCAACAGGTATAATCTTTGAGTAAATGAAAAATGCTTTTTGATAGGTGCAAGTATTCTAAATATATTAATGCAAAAATATCAGAAATTTGACTTCGTCAAAAATCTAACATACTATTATATATTTTTATATCGTAGGGATAAAACACTATTCTGTCCTTACATTAAATACATTTTTACAAATAATTTAACAGATAATGATTAATAATAATTTTTATTTTTACAATTATAAATAATAGCGATAGAATTCTTTTATTATCAAAAATTTACAATTTTGTTTGTTGTTCCTGAATGACTTAAACTTCGGTCAATTATTATGAATAAAAGAAAAATAAAAATTAATCCCCTTTTTGTATTCCATAATTTGTCTCACTATGGAAAATATTAACAAAAAAAATAGTCAAATTTGAAACATCAAGTTAGATTTTTTAATATCATAATCAACTTGTAGGCAATACTGGACTTGTCCCGCACAGCGGGATCCGCCTCTGGAGGAAACCCATGACCTTCTGCTTGTAAGAAACATTTAAACTATATTTTAAAGCGGCATTTCCCTTCCAGAAACATAAACATGTTTAATATCGAGATTACCCATTTTCATTTCGACAAAGTATTTGCCGTTTTTAAGTCCGACCGTACCGAATCCGGTTTCTGTGGAAAGGAATGACCTGAAGTTATCGCCGACCTTAGAGTCAATGTAGAGCGCCTTTCCCACAGCATCGTATCGGACACCGGTTAGTCCCTGAATTAGGCCGTAGCTTGACAATGCACGTGCATACCAGTGACCGCATTCGTATTCGTTGAACGGGTTGCGTACGGTACCATCATAGCGGTCACGGCAGGTGCGCACGATATCGAGCCCTTCCTCCGCCATTCCCTCAAGCATGAGATGTGAGGCGACCTGGTATTCGATACCTGTCCATGCTTCGTCGCTGTAAACAAAGGGAAGTGTGGGCTTGCCGCCCCTCGGCCATGTGCAGAGTAGAAGTCCGCCTTCGTTCCCGAGGGCGTATGAGGGACGCTGGGGATTGGCGTGCTCGGAGAGGTCATGCTTGAGATTGTACTTGTATATCGCTTTCAGGTTACTCCTGACTTTTTCCTTGTCAACTATATCGCCCAGACCACACATTCGGGCTATCCAGAAGCCCAGAACCCCATCGGAAAGACACCCTGTTCCATACTGATACTTGGGACCTTCCTTGTTGAGGAGAGCAATGGCTTCTTTGTAGCCTGCTCCGTTTAAAGAAAAATCGAGCGGTTTAAACGTAGCTTCCAATCCTTGCGTCTGGATCTTCTGGTAAAAATATTCACCATTATAGAGTTCTGTTTCGAGATACTTTTTTCCTTTTTCGAGGAGACGACGGTATTGTGAAACATCCTCATCCAGTTCCTTACCCATCTCTATAGCGGCGGTCAAAGCACCCAGATAAAAACTGCTGCAGTGACCGTCAGGTCCCCAGTACTCGATGTCATAGGTGTTGTGGTGAGGTTCCACAAGAACACCATTTCCTTTGGGGTCCCAGGTCTTGATACAGTAATCCAGGCTCTGCTTTACCTTAGGCAAGAGGGCTTTAAGCCAGGCAGTGTCCCCTGAAATACGCCACTCCCGGTACATTTTCATGATGCCCCCAAGTTGTCCATCCGAAGCGGCATATCCCACATGGGTAATTGGGCGAATAGGAAGGCCAGAACGGAAAACCTGGTGTCCGCGCTCATCCTGGCTTTCGTTGAATTCGGTCTTACGGAGACTCCGCTCGAGTTCGGGGAACAGGTGTGGAATCGCCTGAGCGTAATTCCAGACGTGTGTGCATGATCCATAGCAGCAGCCACTGTTGTCAGAACATCCCTCGAAACACCAGAGACGCCCATCGGTCTGCCTGAGCACCGTTGGCGATTTGAGTATTGTCAGGTTTGCCGCGACTGCCTCAATAACCTCCTCGGGGAGGGTCGTGTCGTAAAAGGTATCCCTGAACAGTGCGGTTTTTTCGCGCAGGTCATCATACTTGAATCGCCAGTAGTCCGCCACCTCATTGACATTCTTAAACCTGCCAGCATACCAGGGGATGTGTGTGTTAGGCAAGCCTTTAGACTCCGAGGCGCCCGTGGGGTCTCTGCCGTAGCGCAGGTCTGTATTCGGGACATACCACGAGAGCATGACACGGATGGTCTTTTCTTGACCGGGGTTTAATGTGAACGGCACGAAAAGTGATGCGCCCGGGCACGGTCCTTCTACCGGAGGATTGTCGAGTGGAGTGCCTTCCTCGATGTTCTTCCAGACCAGGGTGAGGGGGTCCCACCAACCGCCTTTGAACCAGCAGTGATCGACGACGGCATTGTCATCATTAACAAATACAGCAAAGGCACCCTCATCTGCAGGTCTTTTTTCTGTTGGTGCCTGCCAGAGCACAAAACCATTTTTAATCGGCAGTACCGTATTACTTTCCCTTTCTGACGCTGTAAAATGCCTCCTCTGACCCGATGCTGCCATAAAATTCTTGGAGTTGAACGCAAAAACTGCATCGATGGATGAACTGGATGGATTTTTGAAATGATATTCAAGGGCGCCGACCGGAAGGCTCGAATCATCAGCATTACCCGGAATGAACGGACTCCAGCCCGTTAACTCAACATTTAAAGGAATATTTGGGTCGGTGAGTGTTACAGTGCCGAAGGGGAATCGGGCGAGAAACGATGCCTCCTTGAATCGCGGCAGTCCGAAACTGCTCCCGCCGGCTCCACTGCCGGTGCCAGCAGGACCGAAGATTTTCCAGTCGGGCACAGGACCTTCAAGGACTCTCGCCGCGTTTTCCTCCCCCTTGATACACAGCGTGGCAAACGTGCATGGTTCGTTGAAAAACTGCATTATGTTCCTGACTGAAACGTGGGAGATGGCTCCAGTCCCCTCAAGGCAAATCATACCTGCTCCAATACCACCAATCGGGAATGCTACCCTGTTAAGGTAAGGACCGGTATATGGACTATTGTACGCTCTGTCGGGAACTTTAGTGCTTGTGTTTGTGCACTCGTTCAGCCCAAGAGAGAGAAGTATAAGCATAGTTATAAGAAACAATATTTTAAAAAATCTCTTGTACATCTGTTACCTCCTGTTCTATTTTTATATTCAGAGACCGCTGAAAAAGTAGATTACCAAGTCGTTTCGCTCCTCGTAATGACATGTATGATATTGTCATTGCGAGTCCCGAGTACTCGGGACGTGGCAATCTTGCCTCAAATTAATTATTTATTTGATTTTTTCAGAAGTCTAATTCATTAAAAGTTCTTTTTCATTATAAATTCCCCTTTTTAAAATATAACAAAAATTAATTATTTAAAAAGAGTTTTTTTGTTTTTTTGATTGATAAACATCAATTCTTATATTATCTTATAATTATGAAAAGTAGAAAATTTTCTTAAGCTGCAATTGTAGATATATCTTCAGTATTTTTAATTCAAAAAACTTCTATGCAATAATAATAAAGAAATCTTAAAATTAAAGAGTAAATAAAATTAACTTTAAAACTTTATATAATTGACTAATAACTATAAATTTATTAAATAAGGAGTTCAAAAAATGATACGTGAAAAGAAAGGTAAAATGACACGGCGTAAATTTGTCGTAGCAGGTGCGGCTGCTGCGACAACCGTAGTTTCAGGATTCCCATTTGTGCGTACTTCACGTGCACAAAATGTCGAACCAATTAAAGTCGGTTTGGTTGGCTGTGGTGGGAGAGGAACCGGAGCAGCGGATGAATGTCTCAATGCAGCTCCCAATATGCACCTTGTTGCACTGGCTGACCTATTTCCAGACCGGATTGAAAGATGTAAAAATCTCTTAACCAATCCAAAACGCAGAGGAGGACCACTCCCCGGCTTCGAAGTGAAAAATGACCACTGCTTTTCCGGATTTAATGCTTTTGAAAGGCTTCTTGAGACGGATGTGGATTATGTGATTCTTGCAGAACCTCCTGGTTTTCGTCCAGACAATTTTACTGCCGCCGTCAATGCAGGGAAACACGTTTTTATGGAAAAACCGGTAGCGGTTGACCCTGTTGGAGTACGAAAGGTTATTGAAGCAGGCAGAAGAGCAAAACAAAAAGGACTGGGAGTTGTCGCAGGAACCCAGCGGCGGCATCAGAAGTCATACAGAGATACCATTAAGCGGATTCATGACGGTGCGATCGGAGAAATTCTCTCTGCTCAATGTTATTGGATTGGAGATACAGGTTATCACGAAAATACATTTCCTAACCGGAGAGATGCGGGATGGACAGATATGGAGTGGCAGATTCGCAACTGGTATTATTTCTGCTGGCTTTCGGGAGACCATATCGTTGAACAACATGTCCATAATATCGACGTTATAAATTGGGTTCTGGGAACCCATCCTGTCAAAGCGTTGGGAGTTGGCGGGCGTCAGGTTCGAACAGGCCCGCTGTTTGGAAGTATTTACGACCATTTCGCAGTTGACTTTGAATATCCAGATGAAGTCCTCGTGATGAGCATGTGTCGACAGATGGCTAAATGTGATAACAGAGTTAGTGAATTTATTGTCGGAAACAGGGGAAAAAGTAATCCGAATGGTGAAATTGCAGGAGCGAATGAATGGAAATTCAGAGGAAAATCACCGAATCCGTATGTTCAGGAACATGCTGACCTTATTGAAAGTATTAGAAATGGCAATCCTTTAAATGAGGCGCAGAATGTGGCAGAGAGCGTGATGACAGCAATCATGGGAAGAGAATCTGCGTATACCGGAAAAGAAGTCACCTGGGATGAAATGATGAACTCTGATCTTGACCTTTTCCCAAAGAAACTTGAATTTGGACCAATCTCTGTTCGGCCAGTGCCGATGCCCGGACAGCCCAGGCCTCGATAATTGTACTGAATAAAAAAATGTACTCTTTAGGGATACGATATCCAGTTAGTAAAGATAAATGGGATAAGAGATGTAGATTAAATGGAACTTCTAAGACCAAGTTCCGATACGCTGCATTATGCTTTTGAAGAACTTTTAATAAAAAAGGCTGACTCTGAATTTACAGAACCAGCACTCTTTTTTTAGTTTGGGTTTGTAACTTATTATCTAAAAATAAAAAGAGACGCATTGTCCACAATGAACTATTTCATAGTAATGCGTCTCTACATTAACTATTCATCTGCGAATTACGCAAATATTAACATTTCGCGGTTTACATTTTCTCTAAGTACAATCAGGACTTTTTATACCTACATCCCTCACAGAAGGATATTAGTCGAATGAAGGCGACCCGCCCGTGTCGCTCCCACAAATTCAAACGCTTTAAAATCAGCGGAAAAGCAAGAATTCCTATCTTTCTCCTTTCACTAAAATGAAGCTCCAATAGAGATTCTGTTTACCGCATCAAAGACTCCCAAGTCACTATAGGAATAATCAATCTTTATGCCAAATCCTCCTTCAACGGCGTATTTAATACCAACTCCTGCAGATAGTCCCTCCTCATCGTAATTATATTTATAACCAGCACGAAGTGCTATCATATCCATATACCAGTATTCTCCTCCAATATGAATTCTCTCTGTGTAATCACGTGGATGCACAGCATCAACTGCCAATAC
>JAUWXV010000209.1 GCA_030616165.1 bacterium
TTAAAGTGGGATCATTGGCAGGATTATCAATTGCAGGAGATACCCCAACCCAGATTTTGTATCCAACAACTCCCCGGTCCATCCATTCGACAAGTTCTTCCGGTGAGAACTTAAGACCTTTAGATATGTTGTGATTAGTCAAACAGGTTAAAAATCTGCCCTGGTATTTTTCTTCTACTTCCTTCAGATAATCTAAGCCTTCTCCTCCAGGTCCTAAAGGAGATCTAAGGTTTATCCACATCGCAAGGTCAACATTAAATTGCTCCTTAAGAACTTTTCTAACCTCCAAATATTCAGCCATTCGCTCTATATCGCCGACATGAGCATGAACGTCTATTCTCGGCATGGTAGAAAGTGAATATTGGCTCTGGGCAGATAAAAATGTCGGGTATAGAATAAAGCAGATAATAAATAATAGATATTTAAAAACAAATTTGAACATGAGATTCCTCCTACGTTTTTATACAAATACTTTTGTTAAATGTTAAAAATGTTTTTGTGTTGAAATTATTTACTCAATTACATATCCCAAGTTTTTCAAAACATCCTTAACTCGCGGATATATTCTTGCAGCATTCCTGTAATATATCTTCTCCAATACATCTTCAGGCAGTGATATACCTCTTATTTCTCTATCTCCAAAGAATCCTCTCGGTAACACTTTATCAGTTTCCAGAGCTTGGAAGCATCGGTTATATGCTTCTGCTACCTGCTGATAGTCTCCTCCTTCAGGCTGATCGCTGATATCTGTGCCGAATAGAATTCTATCAGCATATTTAATCATAAACTTCCGAATATTTTCCCTTTTCATACTATAAAAATCCTTAAACCTTGCAGCAATATCAATATAAACATTTGGATATGTTTCAAGTACATACTGTAAATATTCTAATTGCTCGTCAGAATAAAACAAGTTTATCATATGTGCATTAACAACTACCAAATTAGGATGTCTGTCAAGAACTCTCTCCCAGGCGTTTATCGCTTCCCAAAACTTAATAGGGTCTTTGCAATTTCTTGGATAAGGCTGCGAGATATGAACAGAAGCCCCGACCATTCCTATTTGTTCCATTTTGGTTAAAGTGACATCATTGGCAGGATGATCAATTGCAGGAGATACTCCAACCCAGATTTTGTATCCAACAACTCCGCGGTCTATCCATTCGACAAGTTCTTCCGGTGAGAACTTAAGACCTTTTGATATGTTGTGATTAGTCAAACAGGTTAAAAATCTGCCCTGGTATTTCTCGTCTACTTCCTTTAGATAATCTAAGCCTTCTCCTCCAGGTCCTAAAGGAGATCTTAGGTTTATCCACATCGCAAGGTCAACATTAAATTGCTCCTTAAGAACTTTTCTAACTTCCATATATTCAGTCATTCGTTCTATACTGCCAACATGAGCATGAACGTCTATTCTCGGCATAGTGGAAAGTGAATATCGGCTCTGGGCAGATAAAAAGGTCGGGTATAATATTATACAAATACTAAATAAAAAATATTTTAATCCCAATTTGTACATAATACACATCCTTTTTTTAAATATCTTATTTAATTAAACTTTGTAAGTTTTTATTTTACATAAGATTTTCTATTTTCTTTTAAATCAAAAAATAATTTTTTTAAATTAATTATCTTTATTAATAATGTCAAGGTATAAATATACCAATTCTAAAATCTTTCGCTTTTACATATATCCAATAAGGTTTATTCTATATAATGAATCCGGATTATTCGTAAATTTATATTAAGTAGACTATATTATCATTAATAACAATAAATAATAAAGATTTTGTTATTTTTAATCTGTCATTCATACGCAGGCGGGAATATTTACAAAAACTCATAATAGTTTATACTAAAAATGAAATGGATTCCTGCTTTCGCAGGAATAACGTATAAAATTTGGACAGATAATTATTAATTTTTCCTTTACATTCCCGTATTTAGACTATTAACTCAATTTTATGAATTAATCAGGTGATATAGTATCTAAAGAATAAGCACTGACACTTAATGATATTACAATGGCAAATATCGCACAACTCGTTAATGTTTTGGGAGTTATCAATACTAATCAAACCCAAGTGGTCAAAACTCCACTTTATTTGGCATTTAAACTCTTATACCGAACACACAGGAGATATTGCTGTAAAATCTGAATTAGTATGTAGAAACCTCAAAACAAGGCTAAAATCATTATATGAAAAGTCCTCCAGGAGAATAATACCAGAAATAAATATACCAGAACTGGATATCTCCATCACCAAAAGTTCTGATGATAATAAATTGTTTATCGCAGTTACAAACAGAAATATTTCTCAAAAATTAAAAACCAGTATTCAAATTTTCAACTGGGAGATTAACAATACAGCAAGAATTTATGAACTTAACGGAAAAGATTACACCTCTCTCAATACCTTCGAAAAACCTGATGAAGTCAAAATTACAGAGTCAATTACTCATACTATTTCAAATTTATTCGAATACGAATTTCCTCCTCATTCAGTTACTATAATCGAGTGCCAAAAAAAATAAGTCTTATTTATTGACCCATATACCATCATTTATTTCATTGTAAGAATTTATTTATATCATTTTTTAACGATTTACAAAATGACAAATAAATTGAAACATAAATAATATTTAATTTGATTTTTTATGTATATATTATTAAATTAAATACATTAAACTTGTATTTAAGGAAAAAAACTCGGTGGAAATATGTTTAATTATATACTTAAAAACATTGTACTTATAAATATATTATTATTTAGTTTCATTCTAAATGTTTCTGGTATGCAGTCTTCCTCTGCGGATAATGATACACTATTTCCGAATTTGAGCAATAATAAATATGCTTCAGAATTATTTAAAAATGGAGTAGAAAACTATAAAACAGGGAACATTGATTTAGCAATAAATTACCTCAAAAGAGCAATAGACGAGGATAATGAGTTTGCTGATGCATACGATCAGCTTTCTCTTGCATACATTGAACAAGGAACAGTATATTCAAGAGCCCTCGCTGAAATAGCCATAAAAAAGGCTATTAAACTTAAACCAAAGGAGATAATATACCGAATCCATTATGGGAAATTGATGATGAGACAAGGATTCAGATATAATGCTAAAAAGCATTTTGAATTGCAAAAAGATAAAAATCCAAAAAACACCGAAATATATATTAATTTGGGTCTATTATATAAAAGAGAGTTGGACCACTTCAAAAACATGGTAAGTGTTGACTCAAGAGATGGCGGTATTATCTCTTTTATTAGTCCAGATATGCTCACGTATATTTTTGAGTATGAAGGAACTAGAACAGATGGACTAACATCAAGAGGAATTCTTAGTGAAAGAAATGAAAGCATCGGAAGATTTACAGATTTCTCTTCATGGGCTGAGAAGAATTACGCAAATGCCGTTATTGAGTTTTCAAAGGCACTCGAAATTGACCCCAAAAACAAAGTTGCCCTTCACAATTTAGGCGTTCTGGCACTCGAAGTTAGAAGGATTGATAAATTCATAGAATATCATCAAGAAATAGTTAAAAATTACCCCGATGATAAAGATGGACATCTTTTTTTAGCATATGGATACCACCAACAAAAGAAAGATGACTTGGCATCCACTGAATATAATAAAGCAAAATCACTTATGCAGTCCGATGAAAGAACGGTCTTTGAGTCAATTGAGTATATAGTTCCTTCTGATGAAAGCAAAGGATATGAAAACTTAGCCTCAGCCGGGAAAAGTGAATTTGAAAGAGTATTCTGGAAAAAAAGAGACCCTCTATATTTATCTCAATACAACGAAAGACTGCTTGAACATTATTCAAGAGTGGCATATGCAAACCTAAAATTTGGTGTTGAGGCAAAGAATATCCCTGGATGGAAAACAGATAGAGGTAAAATCTATATAAGATACGGTCCTCCAAATCGGATAGTAAGAATGAAGCCATCTTATGAAAGAAAAACAGCTGAAACCGGCGCTTCGGAAGAAAGTGGAGGAGATGACCTCGACCTGACGGAAGTGTGGTATTATGATGGATTTAGCTTTGCATTCGAAGACCGGCTTATGAACAATAATTTTCGATTAGGAGCAAATTCACGCTTCCCCGGGGTAAACTTTCCAGAAATCGCTGAAGACATTTACACTAAAAAACCAGAAGTATATGAACCTCAATTCCCTGGAAAAAAATTCGATTTCGCTTATTATACCTCCAGTTTTAGAGGAGATAATGGCAAATCATCTGTTGAAGTATATTATGCAATACCTGTAAAAGAACTTAGCCTTCAAGAAGAAAAAAATTATAACACCGCAATTATTAATGAAGGAATTTTCTTTTTTGATGATAAATATAATGAAACAAATAAATCAATTATTAAAGAAAAAATCCGTGTAAATCCAAAACTCGATTTAAAAATGAATTATTACCTCATAGGTAAGCATCAGTTAGAAATTGAACCAGGAGAATATAACTTTGCTATAGAATTTCAAGAAGAAACGTCGAAAAATACAGCCGCATACAGAAGAACACTGAAAATAGATTCATATCCATTTGGGGAACTTAAAATGAGTGATATAGTACTTGCATCAAGTATAGAGCCCTCAAATGAAAATTCAAAATATATAAAAAACGGTTTGGAAATTATTCCTAATCCAGTAAAACTTTTTCATAAAAATCAACTTATGCACATATATTTTGAAATTTATAATCTTATGGTCAATCCCGAACAAAAAACAAAATTTATGGTCGAATACAAAATCGGCATAGAATCAAAAACTGAAAAGCCCACCATTTCAAGAATACTTTCAAATATAGGAAGACTTATCGGAATGAAGGAAGGAAAACAGGATATCACCGCTTCTTATGAATACGAAGGGATAAATCCTACTGAAAAAATTAATCTTTCAATTGATATGAGCGCCACTAAGTTTGGTATGTATACCATTACAATAACTGTAACAGATTTAAATAGTAATAAAAAAGTATCCAAAATTATGAATTTAGGAATACTAAATATTTTTGTAAATTATCTATTATAAAATATCAGATTTAGTAATATAATTTTAAAACAACATTCCGATTTCATAATTTTTAAAAAGTTAAAAAATGAAGATACACGTCCATCCAATCTCGGCTCACTTGCCTAACGCACTTTTCCCTACAGCATCGGTTTTAATCATTCTTTATCTAATATTTGGTAACATATGTCTTGAAAGGGCTGTTTATTATAGTTTAATTTTTGGGTTCATAGGCTCACCAATTGGTATGATTTCTGGGTTGTATGATTGGAAGTCAAAATATAAAGGAGCAAAAGTCCCACTTTTCCTGGAAAAAAGGAGATTGTCAATCATTTTGGTGGCAATAAGTTTTATACTCGTTATAACAAGAACATTTGTTCCTAATATTATGGATTCGGGATTAATCCCAAGATGGATATATATAATATTAATCTTTTCTTTATCCCCGATAGCAGGCAGACTCGGCTATCTTGGAGGAAAATTAGTATTTAAATAAAAATTTTTTGGAGTATGAATTTGGATAAAGATAAACTAAAATCTCTTAAAACGCAGATGGAAATTGCAGTTATTGCAGTCGGGAGAGAGCGAAAATCTCAAGAGTTTTATCTTGAAGCATCAAAAAGTGCTCTCGACGAAAAATCACGCGAAATGTTTATTGTGCTTGCAGACGAGGAAAAAAAGCATTTAGAAAAAATGGAACATTTATTAGAAAATGTCAAAGCATTATACGAGGAGGAGAAAAAGAAGAAATAATATTATGATTAAAATGAAGTAAAAAATAGTTCGGTAAAGAAACCTTGACTTCACAAATTATATCATTTTTTATTAATTATTCCTCAATCTTTCTGAAATCTTCCTTATCGGCACCGCAAACAGGACATTTCCATTCATCTGGAAGTTCTTCAAATGGAGTACCTGGCAAGATATTATTTCCAGAATTTCCTATCGTCGGATCGTAAATATAACCGCAAACCACGCATTCCCATTTATCCATTTAATCCTCCAATATCTAATATTATCCTTTAAATTCAAATATAATAGAATTATAACATTTGTAACTTAACACTGGTAAATTTTTATTATTTAAAGACTGCTGAAAAAGTCAAACAAACAGTTAACCTAAGATGAGATTGCCATGTCCCGAGTACTCGGGACTCGCAATGACAATAAACTTACATGTCGTTACGAGGAGTGCAGCGACGCCTGCGCAGGCGTGGTAATCTACTTTTTCAGCAGTCTCATTTAATAAATCTTGTGCTTTCTTTTGAAAAAGAAAGTAATCCCCACCACATCGTATCGCCCAAGTAATAAAAGAAAAATTAAAATTATCCCTAACATTCAGGAGACTTAAATTCTCCAAAATGAATGAGAAAAACAATTTTTTATTATATCTTTAGTAAATTACTTGAAACTTACTAACTTTATGAAAATTAAATTGAATCTATTTTGAACAGCAACTGCAAGTTGGTGTATTGCAGGTAGAACAAGAATCTTCT
>JAUWXV010000008.1 GCA_030616165.1 bacterium
TAAGGATTTTGAAAATTTATATGACAAAATAATAGAAGATTCAAATGTAATAACTATATCCGGTAAACTTCCAAAAAATGCAAAAAAAGATTATTATAACAAATTTATTGAAAAAGCAAATAATTCCGACCTGTTTACCTCTGTCGATACGAGAGGTGAAACATTAAAAAAAGTCATTAACTCCCGACCATTTTTTATAAAATGTAATCTCACAGAACTCGCATTTTTACTGAATAAAGACCGAATAAATTCTGCTGACGAAATATTAGAGGCTGAATACATATTCAATAATCTGGACATTCCTATTGCGGTAATATCGGGTGGAAAGAACGGGATATATGTTTTTTACAGGGGTAAGTTTCTGGCTCAGTATAAACTTTCTGAAGAAATATCAACAAGGAGCACAACCGGTGCAGGCGACATTATTCTCGCATGTTTTTCTGTTTTATTTGATTATGTAAAAAGAGGTATTAAAAAACTAAATAAGGAGACCATTAATGAAACGGCAATAAATTCAGTTGCATATGCGTCGGCAAGTACTTTAACATCTTCTCCTTCGGTTTTTGAAATAAAGATTGCAGAAAAATTCCTGAAAAAAGTTGTTACTATTAAAAACATAAAAAAGGTAAGTTTCGTTAGATAATAGCCGTTTATAAATATGGTTCTTCAGGAATTTTGTTTGAAATGAGTCTTGAGTGTAAAGGCGCATTTGTAGGGGCGGTTCGTGAACCGCCCCTACAACGTCCATCAACCAAAGAAATAGAGGAAGGGCGACCACAGTGAGTCGCCCCTACATAAATTGTATTGTGATATTGTTTTGCAGATTATCATGATTTTATATATTATTCTGATTTTGTAGGGGTTCAATATATGAGTCCACTCTAAAAAGGTAGTAATACAAAAAAAGTATTTTCAATAAGTATAAGATTTTTTTATAGACAATTTCGATTGAAATTTTAATGATAAAACATAATAGAAAAATTTAAATAAGAATAAAAATTGTTCTTTGACAAATTGACCCAAAAAACAGGCCGTTTGAACAGATTTTCTGTTTAATTCAGGTAGATACCGAAAGACTCTTCCAAAGTTGATTGCAATTGCAGCGGTATAGGCAAAGATGGCTGTTTTGAAATATCCTCTTACTTTAAGTTTTTTATTAGGCATTTTCCTTATAAATTCCCAAGTAGTCGCCTCTATATTGTTCCTTAATTTTCTTCTTTCAACAGGTATTTTCTTTATGGAATTTAATCTCTTCTTTTGTAAGTAATCTGCTTTTGTAAAGTAATACACTCTTGAATTTTTTGCTTTTAGTGTGGTACATTCTGTTGATAGGGAACAAGTAGAACAGATTTTTAGATTATATTGTGCCTTTTCTCTTTTTCTGCAGGTTTTTGATAGGACACTCTGTTTAGGACAACTGACTCTGTATTGATTTTCATTGAGCTTTTCAATTTGCATCACTACTTTAGGAGGTGGTCCTTTAATCCCTGTTTGAACCGGCGTGATTTGTGATTCCTCTAACTTATTGTCGTTTTCACTACTGCCATATCCAGCATCAAAATGCAATTCATCCAAATCAGGCGTTTTATCTTTTACCTTGTCTATACGATTATCTAATATCTTATCTTCGGTTACATTGTTCGCTTGAACTGATACATCCGCAATCAAATTGATTTGGTTTTCAGGATTTGCTGTTTCAAAAATATTAATCGATTGACCTTTGCTTTTTTTACCATTCTTGTTTTTATAGGTAGCTTCAATATCATCAGGAGATTGAATAGAACTGCTCTTTAATTCTTCTGGCTTCTTTACCGTTATCTTTTTATCTTTAAATTTGAAATGCTCTTTATATACACGCTCAAATATTTTAAATATCGAGTCCTCTGAATACTTTGCCTTCAGCTGTTCGTAGAGTCTATAGTAAATATCCCCTAACTTCTTTATATGATGAGGTATCTCTGAGGCTTTAATATTATAAATATAATTCTCTGATGTATTATTCACATATGGTTCAAGCAAATCTCTGAAATACTCTTTATCAGTCTCGTCTAAGATTCGATAAAGACGAATTAACATCTCAACTAACAATTGCAATCGTGAATAATTCCTTATGTTTGAAGCAGCAAAAAATAAATCTGTTCTTTGGATGTTTGTCTTTATCTTTAGTTCTTTTATTTGACCATCAGTCAAATCATCGAATGCTATCTCCAGTAAATTTTCTCCGGTTTTTGAATAGTGTTTAGCTAATCTGTTTTGAAAATTAAATATCGTTGCAGGACAAAATGGAACTTCATCTATCTGTTTTAAACCAAAGGCTGTTTTGGTAAGTAAATTGAAATGTATATTCTTAAAAAGATCTTCATAGGTGTAATTTTCTTTTTGCATCAATATAAGTGAAGATACCAATGCGTTTACAGCTGAATTGGGGCGACTATCGGTCTCTGAATACAAACATTCAAAGTCTTCTTCTTTAATGTTGCAAAAAATTAGTTCGTAAAATTTGGATTCCTCTGATTTATCTAATTCCTTTTGTTGTTTATTTGGTAAATCGTTGCGAAATCCAAATAAATCCTTTTGTAAGTGCTTTGTGTTTTTCTTAAACATTTCACCTGTTTTATGTTTGTTAGTAAATGTTTTAATACATAATAAATTTACATATTTTTAATAAAACATTCAACAGGTTTTTGCTTTTTTTTCATTAACATTTTAACCTTTTTAGAGTGGACTCATATATTGAACCCCTACGCATTCTATACGACTTCAATCGCCTAAAGGAGGAAGGGCGACCACAGTGAGTCGCCCCTACATATTTCCTGATAAACCGTATTTTTCAAAAAGTTCAAAGATAATTAAAATAAACATCTTTTAAATTTTCAGGAATTTTTTTAAATATTTTCTTATATAAATTTTCATACTTCTCTGTGTTTTCTTTATCTGGCTGGTAATTTTCAGTAGAGTAGTTAATTCTGTTAAAGGCGTCTTCAATATCCTTATATATGCCAACACCAATACCTGCTAATATTGCAGTTCCAAGCAGGGTAACCTCTTCAAGAGATATAATTTCAACCGGGATTCCAGTAACATCGGTTTTCAATTTCAACCAGAACGGATTTTTCTGTGCACCACCAAGGACACGCAACTTGCTGCATTTTATACCGGAATGGCCTTCGATAATTTTTATCTGCTGGTGTAATTGATAACATAAAGATTCAAAAACAGCCCTTATTATCTGACTTCTTGAGGTAGTAGTGGTCAGCCCCAAAAAAGTTCCCATTGTATTAAACTTGCGAAACGGACCCATTTTTTCCATAAAACTTGGAATTATTACAACTCCCCCTGAACCTATTTCCTCTTTTTCTGCTTCGGCTATCATCCGATTATACGCGTCATCGGGCAAAATTCCCGAATAGAAATTTTCCCTGATCCATTCGACAACTCCGCCTGCAATCATCAGACTCTGACACAAGTACTGCCCGGGAATGGTATGACATTCAAAGTCTATTCCATAATCAAAAAGTTGTCGCTCAGGCAAAAATCTATCCATTATTGCTATAATCATCTCCCAGGTGCCGGTAATATCGACAAATGTCTCACCCATGCTAATTCCAGAGCCAACAACACCAATCTCACAGTCGTGCCCACCTGCCGCAACAGGGGTTCCAGAGGAGAGACCAGTCTCTTCAGACGCTTTTGAGGTAACATTACCAATAACAGTTCCCGGCGATGATAATTCGGGAAAAATATCTTCATCTATTTCTGCGATTTCGAGCAGTTTTTCCGACCATTTACGCATTCCCAAATCCATACTCATCATTGTGGAAGCGATTGTATGCTCGGTAGTAAATTCCCCAGTTAATTTGTAAACAATATAATCCTGCATCATCAGCCACTTATAGGTTTTTTTCAGAACTTCCGGATGATTTTCCCTCAGCCACCTCAATTTGTTTATAGTATTTATATGATAGTTGTGATAGCCGGTAATTTTGTAAATTTCATAAGGGTCAATTTTTAAGTCGAACCAATCTCTCTGCGGTATAGTTCTATTATCGTGCCAACTTATGAATGGATAAAGTTGTCTTCCATCTTTATCCAAAGGCGTTCCGTCTGCTCCAAATCCTGTTACGGATAATGATTTTACCTGTGTATTTGACGAAATATTTTGAAGACTCTTTTTAATCAAAGAACATACCTTACTCCATATTTTATCACCATTCCAGATTAACCAATCAGATTTTCCGTTATGCTGAGGTTCCGGTTCATTTCTATCTTGAAAAATAGAAATAATCTCACCCTTTAGAGAAAATATACCGGTCTTTATGCTGGTTGCTCCCACATCAATTCCTAATAATACTTCTTCTTTATACATATTTATATTAAGGTTAATAAATGTTAAAAACGACTAAATTTCTATTGGTTATGAAAAGAACTATTATAAAGATACTGCTGAAAAAGTAGATTGACACGCCTGCGCAGGCGTCGTCCCGAGTACTCGGGACGTTGCAATCACTCCTCAAATTAACTGTTTATTTGCCTTTTTCAGCAGTCTCATAAAACAGGCGATTTAGACTTCGATCTTTTCTCTTTGTTTAGTTACTACAAATCTGACGATTATTTCTCTTTCTTTTTCAGTGATTAATAAAAATTCAAGGAATAATTTAAAACTATTTTCCGATATTTTTTTACTCCTGATGACTCTCCCATAAATATTAGATATAATTTGAGACTCAGGTAGGATAATCTCAAGCCATAGGATTTCTCCTTTCGGAAATTGGACATCAGAAATAAAAGAAATTCCTCCTCCACTGATGCTTGTAATAATTCCTGAATATGGTTTTAATTCTTCCGGGAAGGCTATATTTCTATTTTTTTTTACAGTTGTTCTTTGTTCTTCGGTAAGTGGTCTAAAATAAAAAGGAAGGGATATATAAATACGGTAATAATGCCTTCTTTGAGTTCGTTCGATATCTTCTGAATGATCAACCTGCAAAATTCTGTGAGGTTCAGTTACAATATTATTAATTACGGTTGAAAACCTATACCCTGCATCTCCGAATCTCCAGAAATAAATTTCAAGGGGCTGTCCAACTTTAAAAAGGTCTTTATATTTCTCAGTCCTTGGCAAAAGAATATAAATGGAATCTTCTTTTACATTTAAAACAGTTGAACTGATGTAATGTTTTTCACCATCTATAGAAAATTCCATTCTAATTCTTTGCTTAAGAGTTATACCCCTTGTAGAGTTCAAGATTTCACCCGGAGGGAACCTATCGAAGTGCAGTTTTCTTCGGAGTTCAGATATTTCGTCTATATATTCTTCTTTTTCATCCTCTGTGAGATTCAATCTTTTGAATTCAAAATCAACACACCTGTCAAAAAGTTTAATAGACTTGAATACATTCACAGGATTCTTTGCTTTTGATTTTTTAATCATTTCTCGAAGTATTTTCATTTCTTTCACTGAAAGGTCTTTTGCTTCGCTCATCCTGTAATACCAATCCCATTGTTCAAGAATATATTTTTTCCGGCGATTCAGATAAAGGATAATATGCACCATAATAGAAATAAGTATTATAAATCCTATCGTTACCCCAAAGGCTATAGCAGTTTCCTTAGATGGGGGTTCAATCCTAAAAAGCCGAAGAATCGGTCTCCAACTTTCGTCCATAAATTTTTATTTAATTTTTACCTTTTTAATTGATTGACCATCTTGTTTTTTGATTTTACTTTCTGTTATTCCTATGCCAGCGTCCAATATCACCCTTAAAAACAACAAAAACTCTTTGACAGTATTTAAAAAATGGGGAGATACTTCATCTATAAACTTTTTTACATCCTCACGGCAGTTGTCATTTTTTTCAGACATTTTTTTACCTTATTTTTTATATATTATTTTATTTGAAGAATATAATTAATTTAAAATCTTCAAATTTTGCCTCCTTAAGTTCAAGTGAACTTAAAATTCTGGGAAGCATAATATTCCTTCTAAAACTCCCAAGTTGACATATCAATTCATCCCCTTTTCTCCAAATATTAATGTCAGTTTTTTTAATGTTAGGAAGACTAATCTCATATCTATATCCATCATTATAAGGATAAATTTTTATCGGCTCTTTTATGCAAAATATTTCAGCAGGGTTCTTATTTCCATATATATCCTCTGCCATTTTCTCCAGTGAATTAAAGCCTACAACTTCATCTTTATAAAGCGGAGAATTAAATATTGGAATTGGATAAAATGAGGAGACTGCTTCTTTCATATATTTTTTCTGTGTTTTTTTCCATCCATCAAAATAAGGGTCCTCGACCACTTCTGGGAGAATTTTATTTGCAATCACACAGTCAACAAGAAATCCGAAAAGATTGAGATAGCTGTATGCTCGTTGCGATTCTTTAATCACCATCTTTTCAGGTTGAATGACCATTCTTATTGATGATATTTTGGGGTCAGTAAGAATTTGATACATCCCATCAATTTTTTGATAAAGTTCTTCGAAAGAAAAAAATACCTCGTCAGTTGGAAGTGGTATTTTGGCAAGTCTTTCAGCAAAAGGACGAACGGTTTTAATAATCCGCCTCTCTATATGAAAAAATTTTTCCATATACCATCCTATAATATCCGGAAAACTCAACATCCTAACAGTGCTGGCTGTGGGTGCACAATCTATAATTGCAATGTCATATTCCTCTTTTTCATAATAATCCTTAATTTTAAGAAGACTGAAGAGTTCTTCCATACCTGGAAATATTGAGAATTCCTCTGCAATAGATTTAGAAAATCCCCTTGCCATCAGGAATTGAGTAATAAAACTTTGGATTTTACCCCAGTTATTTTTGAGTTCTTCATTGACATTAATCTCCTGCCCGTAAAGATTTTTCATTAAAAATGTTGGATTTGCACCGACACATTTGTCCATAGAATCAGCAACACTATGTGCAGGGTCTGTGCTGATTACAATAGTTTTATAACCCATGTTCGCACATTTTATTGCAGTCGCCGAACTTATAGTTGTTTTACCGACGCCGCCCTTTCCAGTAAAAAGTATAACTCGCATCTCTTTAAATATCCATCCTTGTTTTAAACTTGAAAATATTTATTTTCTGAAAAAATACTTTTTAAAAAATTCTTTAATCAAATCAAAAAAATTATAATCTATTTCATATTCAGACCTAATTTTTTTTGCAATGTCAGTTCTTGAAATCTGCATATTGTAGTCATAAATTTCTCGGGCTACCTTTTTAACCCAAGGAGTAGGAATTTTGTAGTCTTTTTTAAACCGGGATGCCTTATCATATCTGGCATTTCTTATATGCCTTTCCCATGCTTTATATGCAGATTCTTTTGTTTCTTTTATGTCAAGTTGAAAAATTCTCCCGATTTCAGCAGCGATCTCAAAGTGATTATTCTTAATATTATCTGAAAACTGTTTTTGTGCTTCTGTTTTCAATGGTTCAAAAGAGAGATCAATTTTAAACTTACTAAGAATTAAAAAAGCATTTTCAAAGTCTAATTTATTTAACTTATCAATTACGATTTTTGTTGCAATTTCTGCGATTTTATCCTTAGGGATATTATATTCTTTTATAACTTCCATACCTGTAATTAAGTCACCTTTTGATAATGCAGTCTCTAAAAATTCAAACGCTGCAGTTAGACCGCCTGTAATGGAGTCTGCAGGTACATTTTTATCAAAAAGACCGTATTCCTTTTTTATATTTTTTGCTTCCTCAAACTGATACCTTTTTAAAAGAACATTATGATAAGAATATGCAGTCTCTACCACAGAAGCCTTCGCATCTATCGGAGCATCGGACCTTAAAAGTTCAAAGTGGTCTTTTATCTGGAGAGCATCTTTTTCATCACCTTTTGTAAGCAATAAATTATGAAGACGAGCTATTTCTAACAATATATCATTCATTAATTCTTTCAAGATGGCTTCTGAGTATTTTCTGCTTAACATACCTGTAGATTCTAAAATATGAATGACAATTTCCCCCCTTCCTCTTTTAATGTTTTCCTGTATAGCATTTTTGAAAAAAACATCAACTGCAGACTCTCTTTCTCTTTCTTGAATATCATCAAAAGCGGAATCGCTGAGGATATTAAATTCATTTTCTACTTCTATAAGACCATCCCAATTTTCTTTCAGAATTTGTCCTTTAAATGCATTAACAGCAGCCAAAAGAACTCTTTTTCTTGATATATTGAATTCTTTCCCTAAAATAGCAGCAGATAGATAATCTTTCCTTCGATAGGCATCATTAAATGCAGAAGAGGCGGAATCAATTATTGAATTATGGGGAATATTATATCTCTCAACAGCCTGCAGAGCGCCTTTAATATCTTTTTTTGATATCAATTTATCGAAGATTCTTACTGTGGCTTTCAAGACTTCGGGGGGTGACAACTTATATTTCAATCCCCAATTAGCCGCCTTTTCATATTCGCCTCTAACAAGAAAGCAGCTAAAACCTTTCACGATTGCTTCATTAATCTTTTCAGATGAAAGGGTATAGAGTTCAGCAAGTTCAATAGCACGCTCATATTTATTATGAGAACATAATTCATTAAATACAGTAGTTACTATAGATGTAATCTCGCTTATCGGGAGTTTTGAATTCCTTTGGAGCACTACCGCCTTTTCAAAGCTTCCCTCTATTAATTCCTTTTTAATATCGATAATTAAATCTTTTTTCTTATTCTTATCTATAAATTCCATATATATCTATTTCTTTAATATTTGTAAATGGTAACTCTTTTAACAAATATAAAAATATAAATTAAAAATCTCAAAGGTTTTTTTCTCATAATAAAATTATTTATAAATATTGGTTCTGTTCAATTAAGATTGAAAAGTATATGGTTTAAATCCTAAATTCTAAATAATAAACAAATTCCTGTCTGCCGACAGGCAGGAAAATGAAAGAAATTCAAAATTCAAAACGACATAAATTTAAATTCACAACAGAAAAGTTAAAATATGTTTATAACCTTTGAAACTTGAATTTTGGATTTATTTAGATATCAGGATTCAGGATTTATTAAGTTGTGTGTATATTTTTCTTTATTTTTGTGGTAAAATGTAACAGGACGTAAATATTTTAAATGTAAATAATACGAAAAATGGCGAAAGAATAAACATTTCTAAAGACTTGACTTTTTTTTTAAAGTTAATTAAATTATTCAAATGAAAATAAATAATATTATATTTTTATACTTTATATTATTGATAAGATGTGCAGTTCAGGGTCCTCCGGGTGGTGGACTCCAAGATAATATCCCGCCGGAAATTGTCGAGGTCTATCCTCCTGCCAATTCAACAGAGATTAAACCTTTTACAGATATATACTTAAAGTTTAGTGAGAATATGGAGCAAATCTCCGCAGAAAGGTCGATTTTTATTACCCCATCGCCCAAAGAGGAACTCAGGTTTAGATGGGAAGGAAAAAAACTTTATATCATAATTGAAAAAGAACTGCTTACAGGTGTTACTTATGTCATTAATGTGGGTACAGGTGCAAAAGACCTAAGAAATAACAATATGGAAAATTCTTATTCATGGGCTTTTTCCACAGGAGATAAAATTGACACAGGTGAAATTTCTGGTAATATTTTCGGTGAAGAAGATTTATCCGAAATACTAATATGGGCTTTCAGAATAGACGAAAATAAATTAATAAACCCATCGCAACAACTTCCTGATTATACTTCTCAATCCAGTAAAAATGGTGCATTCAAATTGGGTTATTTATCCGAAGGATTATATAGATTTTTCGCTTTAAAAGACATTGATAATAATTACAAATATGATATAGAAAAAGAAAATATAGGGATACCATGCTGTGATTTAAAACTTTCGGAGAAAAAGGATAAAATTGAAAACTTTTTTTTATTCTTATCAAAGGAAGATACAACTGCACCGGACATTGTTGCTATAAAAGCACCTGATAAAAATAATATAGTTATAAGATTTTCTGAAAAAATAAAAAAAGAAAGTATCAAAGGTCTCTCTGATTTTACAATATCTGTCCCTGATACAAACAGCAGTCAGGTTCGGATAAATGGATACAACCTGGATTTCCGAGAGAAATCAATCCTGCAAATATTTACTTCTGACCAAACAGAAGGAATAAAATATTCACTGGATTTATCAGGAATAGAAGACCTGACCGGAAACAGAATATCCAAAAGAATGGGAACAATTTCATTGATTGGAACCAGTCATTCCGATACTACTGTTCCCGAAATAGTATACTTCTCTCCAAATGATTCCTCAAAAAATCTACCACCAAATACTATTATTGAAATTCAATTCAGCGAACCTGTTGATACCTCTTCTGTTGAAGAAGGGTTTTCTTTAAAAGATACTGATGAAAATTTAGTTTCCGGAAAAATCATTTGGAAAGACCTTTCATATTTTGTATTTTCTCCATTAAATACCTTTGAAGAGAAAAAGGGATATAATTTAACGCTTGAAAGTAAAATCATATCAGACCTTAACGGGAATAAAATAACCGAAGATTTCAATCTTTATTTTGAAATCGGTGCATCTCTATCTTTTGGTTCGGTTTCTGGTGAAATCAGGATTAAAAATATTACTAAAAACGGAAAGATTATTACCGTGCTTTATGATTCACAGACGATGAATGAAATATTAAGAAAGGAAATCCCCAAAACTAATAAATATACATTAAATTACATAAGACCTGGTAAATACACCATCTTCGCATTTGTTGATTCGGACCAAAATGGAATCTTGTCATTTGGAAGAGCGTTTCCATTTGAGCCTTCAGAAAGGTTTACCTTTGTTTCGCAACCTGTTGTCGTCCGCCCGGGTTGGGATAATGAAGATATAGATATAATATTTTATGAATATGAATAAATGTCTTGAAAATTTTAGTAAAATTCAAGATTTTAGTTATATTTGTAACTTTTTATTCAAAAGAAAATAAAGAAATTTATTCATCCTGATTATTCCGACAATTTTATGTTTTATTTGCTACTTTCTTTTTCATAGGAGTATAATCATTAGTAAAAAAAATATAAATTTAACAAATTTCTGTTACTTAAAAAAATTTTTATAATTAAAAATGAAATACATCGATAGTGATTTATACTGGGGTAAAGTAAAGGTCAAAGATATTGCAAAATTGGTGGGAACTCCTTTCTATCTTTATAAATACGATGTTATTAATAGAGCATTTAAAAAAGTAGATAATGCCTTTGAAGGGATTGAACATATCTTATGTTATGCCCTGAAAGCGAATTCAAACTTATTCATTCTGAAGATGATATCCCAATGGGGATATGGAGCTGAGGTTGTTTCGGGAGGGGAACTACTTCTGGCTTTAAAAGGCGGCTTTAAGCCAGAAAAGATTGTCTTTTCTGGCTCCGGAAAGAGCGAAACCGAAATTGAATATGGAATAAAAAACAATATCTTATTATTTAATGCAGAATCGTGGAAAGAGATATTAATTATAAATAAAATTTCTAAAAAATACAAAAAAATCCAGAAGATACTTATCAGAATTAACCCAGATATAAATCCTGAAACTCATCGGTATACGACAACCGGTTTAAAAGGAGAGAAATTCGGGATTGAATGGAAAAAGGTCCCAGAAGTATTAACAAAAACTAAACTTCTATCCAACGTAAAAACAGTGGGAATTCATATTCATCTGGGTTCACAGATTGTCAAAAAAGAGCCTTTTATTATGTGTGCTAACTTCATTAAAAAGTTTATAAAAACAGCCGAATCATCAGGAATAAAATTAAAATATATTAATATTGGCGGGGGCCTGGGAATTGATTACGAAAATGATTTTCCCATTTCAGATAAAGTGAGTGGTAAAAAAGAGAAAGCTTTAACCGCTAAAGAATGGGCAGATACATTTATATATAAAAATAACTGGAGGGACAAAATACTTATTATTGAACCAGGAAGGTTCGTCATGGCAAAAGGGGGTATAATTGTAACAAAGATTCTTTACAAAAAGAGGTCTTTTGGTAAAATTTTCTATATTGTTGATGCAGGGATGAATGATTTTATTCGTCCTTCATTATATAATGCATATCACAATATAATGCCGCTCCAAAAAAGGGGAGAAAAACAAATCAATGTGGATGTTGTTGGACCAATATGCGAATCTGGTGATTTCTTTGCCAAAAATAGAAACCTGCCAGTTCAGAAAAATGGTGACCTATTGGCGATTTTGTCTGCCGGGGCTTATGGCAGGTGCTTTTCATCAAATTACAACTCAAGACTCCGAATCCCGGAAATCCTTATTAAAAACAATAAAACAGCGATAATCAGACATAAAGAAAGTGCAAATGAACTCATTAATAACCAGCCTATAGAAACTATTTGGATTGACCTTAAAGGAAAACAAACTACAAAATTTTTAAAAAACAAAAATTTATCAATACCTTTCGGCAAATTTTCGGCTACAGGTAATGACTTCATTATCATTGATAATAGAGAAAATATTCTGAAAGGGCTAAATTTAAAGAATTTATTCAGTTATATATGTCAGAGAAAAACCTCCGCAGGTGCGGATGGTGTTATAGTTATTGAAAAAGGAGAAAAAAAATACAGAGTATCATTCTATAATCCTGATGGAAGCACGGCAGAATCGTGCGGAAACGGATTAAGAGCATTAGCTTTATTCTTAATGAAACATAATACTCTATTTTCTGAGCAAATTATTGAATCGAAGGATGGGATTCATGAAATCAAATTCCAAGGCAACAAACCAAAGGTGCAAATGTTCATATTTAAGAAAAGTTTCAAAGAAAAAACATTACTTATTGATAATAAAAAGATAAAAGGATATATTATAAATTCAGGTGTTCCGCACTTTGTTATTTTGGGCAAAAATACTGAAGACCCCAAATTAATGGATACTGCAAAAAAGATCAGATTCAATAGTGTTTTTGAACCTTTCGGCACAAATGTCGATTTTATAAAGAAGATTAAAACTGATAAAATCATGATAAGAACTTATGAAAGAGGTGTTGAAGCCGAAACATTATCCTGTGGAACAGGCGCTGTTGCCGCATATTATATCGCAAGAAAAATATTGAAACTAAAATCTCCTATTAAAGTTATTACTAAAGGAGGAGAATTAATTATTTCCGAAGAAAAGGGCAAAATCTTTCTATCCGGTGAAGTAAAAGAAGTTTACCAAGGAGTTTTCAATTTAGCAGATATTCAATTTTAAATATATGATATATTATTAGAATTTTCACTTTCTTTTAAAAAAGAAAGGAAACCGTATATTTAACAAAAGAAACGGGAGGAGGGAAATAAATGTATGCGTTAATAATGGCTGGTGGGGTAGGCAAAAGGTTTTGGCCCTGGAGCAGAGACAAAAATCCCAAGCAGTTTTTGAATATCTTTGGAGAAAAATCACTCCTTGAAGAGACAGTAAATCGACTCCAGTCAGTAGTAAAAAAAGAGGATATTTATATAATCACTACCAGTTCCCAGAAGAAAAAAATAATGGAATTAATAAAAGATATCCCCAGAGAAAACATTGTGCCTGAACCCATTGGACGCGATACCGCTACCTGTATAGGACTGGGAGCGATATTTATGAATAAGAAAAATCCTGAAAGTGTGCAGACTGTACTTCCTTCAGACCATTTAATAAGTGATGTTGAAAATTTCAGAAAAGTTCTAAAAAAAGCAGCCAAATTAGCAAAAGAGAAGAGTTGTCTTGTCACTATTGGAATTAAGCCCACATATCCAAATACAGGATACGGGTATATCCAATATACTATTGGTAAAGAAGAAAAACTTGATGAAGATATATATAGAGTTAAAACATTTGCAGAGAAACCAAATCTTGAGACTGCCCAGCGCTTTATCGAAAGCGGGGATTTCCTTTGGAACAGCGGAATATTTGTATGGAAAGTGAAAACTATATTGGAAGAAATCGAGAGGTCTCTCCCTGAATTGTATGATGGATTGATGGAAATAGAAAAAAATATCGACAAAAAAAATATTTATACTATCATAAGAAAAATATATAGCCGGATAAGAAGCATTTCAATTGATTACGGCGTAATGGAAAAAGCAAAAGATGTCTATGTAGTAAAGGCTGATTTCGGATGGAATGACGTTGGAAGCTGGGCTGAAGTCTACCGGCTCGGGGACAAAGATGAAAATCAAAATGTTATAATGGGAAACGTAGTTCTGAGAGATTCTAAGGAAAATCTCATCCACAGCAAAAAAAAGTTATTAACGGGAATAGGTATTAATAATATGATAATAATTGATACTAATGATGTTCTTCTAATCTGCCCTAAAGACCAGAGTCAGAATGTGAAAGAACTTGTCGACTACCTAAAAAGAAAAAATATGAAAGAATTCTTATGATTATAAATTAATGTTTTTTTAAAACTTTTTTGAAAAAATAGCTGACAAGATTAACTTTGCCAAAATTTTATTATTAAAAGACACAATGTATTTTTATGAAAAAGATATATCTTTCAATTTTATGGCATTTTCATCAGCCCTATTATAAAGAGAGTGTCGATGGCGATTTTAAAATGGCGTGGGTGAGGCTTCACAGTGTTAAAGACTATATCAGTATGGCTAATCTTTTGCTTGAATTTCCGGAAATGAAAGCAACTTTTAACTTTACTCCCTCCCTAATTGAACAGATTTCCGATTATGTTGAAGGAAGAGGAGAAGACGATGTCCAAAAATTGTGTAAAAAAAATGTATCTGATTTGACTCATAATGAAAAATGTTTCATATTAGATAAATTTTTCCAGACAAACTGGAACAATATGATAAGAGTCTGGCACAGATATGAACAACTGTATAGAAAAAGAAGGATAAATATAAAAAAATCAGAAGAGGTAATAGGCAATTTTTCCGAACAAGATATACTCGACCTTGAAACCTGGTATAATCTTACCTGGATACATCAGAGTGAAATAGAAAAGGACCAGTTTCTAATCAACCTTCAGAAAAAAGGAAAAGGATTCACTAAATCGGAACTTGATATACTTATGAAGAAACATCTACAAATAATGTCGAGGATAATACCACTTTACAAGGAACTTAAAGAAAAGGGGCAAGTGGAATTAACTACCAGTCCGTTTCATCATCCCATTCTGCCGCTTTTATTCAATATGGAGTCAGCCCTAAAGGCAATGCCAAATAAAGTTCTTCCCAAAAGAAGTGAAGAATTGATTGAAGATGGAATTATCCAAATAAAAGAAGGTATTGAATATTTTATAAAACAGTTTGGTTTCTCACCCCTTGGTATGTGGCCATCAGAGGGTTCGGTTTCAACGGATATTATTCCTGCACTGGCAGAAAACGGTATAAAATGGATTGCTACAGATGAAGAAATACTTGGGAAATCCTTGAATAGAGATATTAAGAACTCACAAGAGAGATTTGAATTGCTTTACAGACCTTATAAATTGAAGGTCAATGAAAAAGAGATTAACATTATATTCAGAGACCATTTCTTATCCGACCTCATTGGATTCAAATATCAAAGTTGGGACTCCGAAATTGCTGCCGATGACCTAGTAAATAAAATCATTCAAATATCAAAAAATTCACCGGAGAACCCCATAGTCAACATTATTCTTGATGGTGAAAATGCATGGGAATACTATCCAAACAATGGCATTACATTTTTAAAAAACCTATATAAAAAGATAACAGAAAATGATTTTATTATACCCATTACTGTGAGTGAATATCTTGACAAATTTCATCCGGATATGACTATAGATAATCTTTTTCCGGGGTCCTGGATAGACCATAACTTTTATATCTGGGTTGGACATAATGAGGATGTCAAAGGCTGGGAATATCTTTACAAAACCAGAGAATCGTTAAAAAGATATAATTTAACTGAAGAAGACAAAATTGATAGAGAAAAACTTTATAAAGCATGGAAAGAATTGTATATTGCCGAGGGGAGCGATTGGTTTTGGTGGTTTGGAGACGACCACAATTCTGGTGAGGATGATATTTATGACTTCTTATTCAGGGAACATCTGAAGAATGTATTCAGACATATAGAAAAACCTATACCTGAATATCTAAATATACCAGTAATAGCGACTGAAAAGAAAGCAATATTTAAAGCACCCATAGAATTATTGAAGGTCAAAATCGACGGAAAAATCACAAGTTTCTTTGAATGGTCCGGTGCAGGAATTTACAGTTCAAAAAACGAAAAAGTGGCGATGAATTTTGATATAGAAAAAATAGTAAAAGAAATACACTTTGGATTCGACCTTAAAAACTTATTTCTTCGAATCGATATTTTTAAAAATCCTATTAATTTGTTAGATAAAGATAAAAAGATTTTGATTCAATTTATATCTCCTAAAAATATTAAAATTGAGGTCTTTAAAAACCTAAATAATGAAATTAAAGCAGCAGTCAACGGTAATATAATTGATTCTATTAACATTGATAAAATTATTGAGATAGGTATAAGTTTTGAAACTCTTGGATTTTCAGAAAGAGAAGTAGTGCAATTTTATACAGAAATTTATGAAAAAGAGAATGTTTTAGAGCGGATTCCTCTTGCAGGTCTTATTACATTTGAGGTCCCAGATAAAGAATTTGAGATTAAATATTGGAATGTATAAACTGATAAACTTAAATCTTAATTAAATTTTGAAAACAATAAATTTTCATAATGTAAAAACATTTTAGTAAATTATAATATTAATAACCTTTAAGTAAAAAATGTTGCATATCCACCAAAGGTAAAAATTTAACTTAATTTCATACTTTTTTTGAAATATATTTATAATTTAATTGTATTATTATAAATATGACAAGAATGCCTGATTGTTTTTCCTTAATAGAGGAGAAATTTAAGCATTCAGAATATTCAGGATAATTTTAAGTTTTATTTTCCGCCTGAGGCGGAAACGTTTTATCAGAGAATATTTTCTTTTTCAAAATAGATTATTACTATTAACTAAAAATAAATTCAAAGGAGGTAAATGTCACAACTTCGCAAAGACCCGATACTTGGCAGATGGGTGATAATTGCAGAAGAACGCGCTCGCCGCCCAACCGATTTTACACCTCTCCCTGAGACACCTTCAAAAGGAGCATGCCCATTCTGTGAAGGCAACGAACATATGACTCCAAAAGAAATCTTTGCATACCGCAATCCTGGTAGTTCACCCAACGGTCCGGGCTGGAAAATCAGAGTAGTTTCAAATAAATATCCTGCATTAAGAGTAGAAGGTAATCTTGACAAAAGAGGAGATGGAATATACGATAGAATGAATGGAATCGGAGCACATGAGGTGATTATCGAAACCCCTGAACATGTGACTTCTATTACTGATATACCAGATGAACATGTAGCGGATATCATAAATATTTACAAAGAAAGAATGCTTGACTTGAAAAAGGATAAAAGGTTTTTATCCGGGATGTTATTTAAAAACGTCGGGGCTGCATCAGGCGCATCCTTAGAACATACTCATTCGCAGCTCATAATTCTTCCATCTGTTCCAATCAGAGTGAAACAGGAAATGGACGGTTCCATGGAATTCTTCAAATACAGAGGAAGGTGCGTTTATTGTGATATTATAAGGCAGGAGAGTGAACAAAAAGAAAGAGTTGTTTGTGAAATAGATAGTTTTATTGCTATTGCTCCTTATGCATCAAGGTTTCCATTTGAAGTATGGATACTGCCAAAACAGCATCAATCCCACTTTGAAGATATTACCGAATCCGATTTGTGGGGGATTGTAAAATGTCTTAAAACTGTGCTTATAAAACTCGAAAGCACCCTTGAACGTCCGCCGTATAACTATATGATACATACATCCCCATTTAATACCAATAATATGGAATATTATCACTGGCACATTGAAATCACACCAAGACTGACAAGAGTTGCGGGCTTTGAATGGGGAACAGGTTTCTATATAAATCCTGTATTACCTGAACAAGCAGCAAAATTTTTAAGAGAAGTGCAATTATAAATAAATTACTCTGCCACTATTTTGAAAAAGAGGAAAATGGACAAAAAGTTTCTTTTCCGCCTCAGGCTTATTTGTGGCGGAGACCACTTTCTTTGAAAAGAAAGTGGGTTTTTAAAAAAAATTAGAATTTTTTAACACATTTTACTAAAACTTTCTCAAATTATTATGCATAAATGCAAGGGCAATTAATGAATTGCCCCTACAAAATAAAATCTGGGTTCATTATATTTAGTTAAGCAAAACATATTTTATGTATAATATCTGCCATTGATAGAAACACAAAATCACACAAATAAAAAATAGAACATTCAAAAAAAAAGGATAGTTATGAAAATAAAGACCTATTTAATTGAAACTCGCCCACATTTTCTTATTCTCACATTTGTTCTGATATTTTTAAGTGCTTCAATGAGTTGGTATTCTGGATATTTTAACCTCGTTTATACCATACTGGCATTTTTAGGGCTCCTCTTCTTGCATACAAGTACCAATGTCCTGAACGACTATTACGATTACAGAAGCGGGATTGACCTTAACACAGAACCCACACCTTTCAGCGGAGGAAGCGGTATGCTTGTATCCGGTCAGCTTTCCGCAAAGGAAACTTTTTGGATGGGAATTATATCATTCATTCTCGCTGTGCCGATTGGGGCATACTTTGTCTTTATCAAAGGATGGGAAATCCTGCCGATATTTATTATTGGTTCAATTCTTGTGCTATTCTACACAAGTCACATCACAAAAGTGGGGGTGGGAGTCAGTGAAATATCCGCTGGGTTAGGACTTGGCACTCTTCCAGTATTGGGAGTATATATTATCCTTAATCAAGGATATTCTTTACCAGCAGTATACGCATCTATACCATCAGGTATTCTTGTATGCAACCTTTTATTCTTGAATGAATTTCCTGATGTTGATGCAGACAAGAAAGGCGGAAGAAAAAATCTTCCCATAATCCTTGGAAAAGATAAAGCTGCAATTCTTTATTCCATACTAACATCTATGGTCTATATCTGGATTATCCTGGGTTGTGTTCTAAGGATGATGCCTTCATTCACATTAATTGCCCTGCTTACAATACCTTTTGCTGTTAAAGCAATTAAAGGCTCAATCGCTCACTCGAATAAGGAAAAGTTGGTACCCGCATTGGGTGCTAATGTTATTGTGGTTTTAGCCACGCAATTTCTTATGGGTGTTGGCTATATACTGGCAAAATTGATTTAATAACCGAATGCTGATAAATTTTTATTTTTCATAATAAATTCTACTTTACTCCAGCATTTCATGTCTCTTAATAAAATTTAAATATCTCTATAAAGTGAGAAACAACTGTTCTAATTTTGGTAGTATGAAGATTTTTTTATATCAATAATCAAGTTATATAATTGGGGTCTACTGAAAAAGTTTCAGAAACTATATAAGTACTTGATATTATGATAATTATTTATTATAATGAAGCAATTCAAAAGGTTAAAAATGCACATAAATTTCAAATTATCCTGAAAAAAGCTTGCACTTTAACATAAAAATTACTCCAATTTTTAGTTGACCCTAATTAAGATCGTAGGGGCGGATTTATCCGCCCGAATTCATTGTGCTGTTACTGCTTAAGACTGTATTCATTAATTATTCAACAAGAGGGCGGGTAAACCCGCCCCTACGGATTTGGAATTGATAATTTGTGCGAAAAGGCATTTAATATATATAATTTCTTTTTTCAGTAGACCCTAATTATATTTAGACAAAAATATGAACTCATCCGAAAGAATAGATAACCTGCTCAACGGTAAACCTGTTGACAGAAAACCCGTAGTTCCCCTGATTATGAGGTATGCTGCAAAACTGATTGGGAAGCCTTATTCAGAATACTGTAGAGATTATAGAGTGCTTGTTTCGGCTGATATGAAAAGCTGGGAAATATTACAATATGATATGTTAAGCCCCATATCTGATGCCTTCAGAGAGGCTTATGATTTTGGCGAGAAAGTTGAATTTCCTTATGATGGTATCCCATACTGCAAAGACTTTCTAATAAAAGAATACAGTGATATAAGCAAAATCAAAATCCCTGAACAACGCTCGTCTGAAAGGATGTTAGACCGTATAAAAGCGGTGGAATTATTCAAAGAAGAGGTAGGTGACGAAGTCCCAATTTTGGGATGGGTTGAGGGAGCACTCGCTGAAGCATGTGACTTAAGAGGAGTACAAACAACTATGATGGATGTTTATGATAATCCACAATTTTTATTTGAACTTCTTGAAATAATCACCAGAGTTGAAATAGAATTTGCTAAAGAACAGATAAAAGCAGGTGCTACATTTATCGGTATTGGAGAATCAGTCGGTTCATTAGTTTCCGCAAAAACATACAGAGAATTCGCTCTCCCTTATATGAAAAGAATAATTAGCGAAATTCATAAAATGAAAGCAAAAGCAAGACTGCATATCTGCGGGAACATAACACATATTCTTGAACTTATACCGGAAACCGACGCTGATATTGTTGACCTTGATTGGATGGTTAGTATAAAAGAAGCAAGAGAAAAATTCGGACCAGATATTTGTATAACTGGCAACTTCGACCCTGTTGCTGTTCTTCTCGAAGGAACACCTGACGATATAAAAAGGCACATCGAGGAGGAAGAAAAAGAGGGGGGAGATAAATATATGATATGTCCGGGCTGTGAAGTGCCTCCAGATACACCACTTGAAAATATGCTTGCCTTTTGTCCGGGCAGGCAATAAAATGATTGGTAGGACGGACATTCTTGTCTGTCCAAAGAAATGTAACACAAGGAAATTTTATGATTTATTTCTGGGTAATAATAATATATTTGATTTTTCTGATTGGGGTTGGATTATACCGCAGCGGTTCCGTAAAAACGCAGGAAGATTTTATGGTAGCGGGGAGAAAACTCGGAGCAGGGGTATTAGTCGGGACACTTCTTGCTACCTGGATTGGTTCGGGAAGCATAATCGCAAGCGCCGGTTTAGCATATAATAAAGGATTCCCGGCATTATGGTTTGATGCTGGTGTATGGGCTGCGATAATCATCCTTTATCTTATAGCGGGAAGAGTCAGATTATTTGCTATGTACACAGTCCCTGACATTCTTGAAGCAAGATATAATAAATATGCAAGGATTCTTGGAACAATCACTACCATAGTTGCTTACACGGCAATTGCCAGTTATCAGTTCAAAGCCGGAGGAATGATTCTCAATATAGTCGCAGATGTTCCTACTGACATAGGAATCCTTATCACCGCGGCGTTTGTCATTGGATATACTGTTATTTCCGGATTGATATCTGTTGCCTATACCGGGGTGGTTAACGGTGTGGTAATGCTCATCGGGATTTTCGTTTGTTTACCATTTCTAATAGACAAAGCAGGAGGATGGGGTGAAATAGTAAATATTCTTCCTAAAGACAGGTTTCAGGTTCTTGGGTCAATGTCCATTATGGAAGCCTTAGGTTATTCACTCCCGACTATGCTGCTTCTTTTGGGCGAATCAAATATGTATCAGAGATTTTTCTCTGCAAAGGATGCGAACACCGCAAAAAAATCGGTTGTGGGATGGTTTTTCGGAACTATTATCATCGAAACAATCATCGTAGTGATTGCAATTATTGGCAGCAGTATATTTTTAGATATAAATCCTGAAATGGTAATTCTTCATTCTGCACGTTATGGTCTTCCGGTTATCGTTGGATGTGCCCTTCTTGCCGGCGCGGTTTCAATCATTATCTCAACGGGTACTTCATTTCTTCTTGTTCCCTCGATTAACATTATAAGAGACATTTACCAGCGGTTCATTAATCCCAATGCACCCCAGAAAAAAATACTTCTCTATTCAAGAATTACAGTTGTACTGCTCGGTATATTTGCATTTATGCAGGTGAAATTTTTTGAAACAATTCTCGAGATGGCTCTCTATGCATACACAATGTATGGAGTCGGCATAACACCAGCAGTAATGGCAGTATTCTTCTGGAAAAGGGTTACACCTGCGGGAGGAACTGCTTCTATTGGAGGCGGGATGATTGTTACCGTCATCTGGGAAACGCTCTCAAAACCTTTCGGTATTCCAACAGTTTATCCGGCACTTTTAACATCACTTTTGCTTTTAATAACGGTAAGTCTTTTAACAAAACCATCCGATGAGGAAAAATGGAAACCATTTTTCAGGAAAGAAGGTTAAAGTTTTTTACACAAATTTTTTTATTAAAAATTTGCGAATATAAAAATATATCAATTTTTCCCCTTCTAAAAAGATTAAATTATAAGGATCTTTCTGACTTTTTGTGATAACTTTTTAATGAAAGCACTAATAGATTAAAAATTAACATAAGGACATATTGTAAAGTGTATATATGTTGACATATTTTGGTAAGACAGACATTCCTGCTTGCCTTGTGGTCTGTCCTTTAATTATTATGGTCAGACAAGAATGTCTGACCTACTGCCGTTATTAGTTTTCTACAATAATTATGTGAAGCTGTTTTTTTCTGATTAAAATAACATATACATTCTATTCAAAAATTTAATTATTACAAAATTATAGAAAGAATCAACTATAAATGCCAAAGTTATTTTCAGAAGAGATAGAAGTTATATGCGAAGGTAAATTAAAAGAACCTGTCTGTTTTATATGGAGGGATAAAAAATATAAAATCATAAAAATAATTGATACATGGCAGGATTATGGATTCGGAGCAGGTGCACCGAAAAGAAAAACATGGAGATTGAGAAGACACAGAAACTATTACCGTCTCCTTGCTGATAACGGCAAAAATTATGAAATTTATCTCGACAGGAAAAATATATTTAATAAAAAATGGATTTTATATAGAGAATTATGATAAATTAAGATTTGAAAAGAAGTGAACTAATCATACGGACAAGGTTAAAATCAAAATTCTGTTTCCTGCAATAGAACTTTATATTTTTCAGCCTCATCAGGCAACTTTTTAAAGATTTTATATTTAATATCATCTACTATAGCATAAACACATGGTATAACCACAAGAGTAAGTGTAGAGGAGAATATCAATCCCCAGACAATAGTATTAGCCAATGAAGCCCATTGTTCAGACTTGCCTCCCAAGCCCAATGCCATAGGCAGTAAACCGCCAACAGTCGTGGCTGTGGTCAAAAATATAGGTCTTAATCTAATATGACAGGATTGAATAATCGCTCTCCACTTTGGATACCCTTTTTGTCTGGACCTGTTTATAAAATCTACCAAAACAATAGAACTGTTTACCGCCACACCAGCCAGAGCAACAATTCCGTAAAGGGTAATAATGCTAAATGGACTACCGTCGATTAAAAGACCGAATGTAGCACCTATAAAAGCAAGAGGAATAGTGAATATAATTATAAAAGGCTGAACAAATGACTGGAACTGACCACCCAGTATAATATATATCAAAATAATCCCGAAGATAAACAATATTCCTAAACTGTTAAAAGATTCCATATATTCCTCGAATTCACCTCTAAAATCGAGTTTATATCCGGGAAATTCTTTGGTGATATCTTTAAATTTTTCTATTAATTCATTATTCACCTTAATAGCAGAAGTAACACTATTGTCAATATCAGCAGTAACCGTTATAGCCCTTTCACCATCAAACCTGTTTATAGTCGAATATCCTTTTTCAATCTCCAGTTCAGCAATATCTTTTAAAGGAATATACCTGCCGTCAAAAGTCGCAACTTTAATATTTCTAAAATCCTCGATATTATCCCGTGCATCACTATTAAATTTAACAATCACGTCTATTTCTTCGTCAGCATCTCTAAGAACTGACGCTTTAATTCCCAAATATGCATTTCTCACAGAAGATGCAATACCCAGAGTATTCATACCGAAAAAGGCTGCTTTTTCTTCATCAATTTTTATCCGTAATTCTTTTTTGCCCTGTTCAAAGTCGTCCTTTATATCCTTTACACCTTCCATTTTTGCTAATTCTTCTTTTACCAGTTCGACTACTTCTTCCAATTCATCCAGGTATTTTCCTTTCACTTTTACTTCCACCGGGGCTCCTACTGGCGGACCGCCAGAAAATTTGAAAAATTCTAATTTCTTAACCCCAGCAATATTTCCAATCTTTCCTCTTAATTCTTCAATAATTTCATCAACTTTTCTCTCTCTATATTTTTCTTCCACCAAATCAACTAATACCTGCCCGACACTTGATTTATAAATTACATCTGTCTCCGTTTGCAAGAATCCTATAGATGTTATTATTGCATTACGCTCTTTATCCGGTAGCTGCATTGCAATATTTTCAATATGCTTCATCACTTCATCTGTTTCTTCCAATTTGTTATCTTCCGGCATTTCAACCTGGATAATAAATTGAGGGAACTCATCTCCTTCGAACAATGCTACTCCGATTACAGGTATCATTAATAACGAAATTATAAACAAACCAAAAACACCCGCAACTACCCAATATCGTTTTCTCAGGGCTTTTTTCAAAATCTTCAAATATACAATCCTGATTCTCTCAAATCTACTTTTTCTTTTCTTCAATTTATTAGTATTTGCCTTACCCCAATCTCCAATATGAGCCGGAAGAATAAAAAATGCTTCAAATAGTGATGCAGCAAGCACCAGAGAGACGATAATCGGAATAATTCTCATAAACCTCCCCATAACTCCGGGCATCAATACTAGCGGTAAGAATGCTGCAATAGTGGTGGCTATCGATGCAAAAATTGGTCTCCCGACTTCACAGGCACCGACAATCGCTGCCCTTTTGGGGTGAAATCCTTTCTGTATATATCGGTGACAATTTTCAATTACAACAATAGCATCATCAACAACCATACCCAAAACTAAAACAAGTCCAAAAATAGAATTCCCGTTTAAAGACCTACCGGTTATATACATATATAAAAATGTAAACAAAAATGTTACCGGGATTCCGATAGCAGCCATTATTGCATTTCTTTTACCTAAAAACACCCATAAAAGTATGATTACTAAAATTAATCCCATCAGTGCATTGGATTGTAAAATGTTCAATATGTCTTTAATATAAATAGACGAATCGTTGGTTATTGTAAATTTGATATCCCTTTCATATCTTTCCTGATATTGAGCAACAATCTCTTTAATCTGGCCTATAATTTCAATCGAATTTCCTTTCTCTTTTTTTGACATTGAAAGAGATACCACCGGTTTTTCGTCCAACCTGGATTTTACCCTGTAGTCTTTATATGTATCCAGAACACGAGCGACATTTTCAATCTTTATATATCCCCCTTTTGGATTTATTCTCACTATAATATTTTCTATTTCACTGGGGTCTTCGATTTCTCCGATAGTTCTTATTAAAAATTCTGATTTCGCAGACTTTAATGTTCCTCCTGGAACATTCATATTTCTTGACCCGATTGCATTCACAATCTCATCGAAAGTTATATTAAAGGCATTCATTCTGCCCGGGTCAACCTCAATCCAGATTTCTCTGTCTCTGAGCCCGCTGATTTCAACTCTACTCACGTTTTTAATTTGTATGACATCATCTTTAAAACTCTCCACTATTTTTTTAATCTCTCTTTCAGGCAAATCACTGCTCAGATTAACAGAAATCATAGGCATAAAATCTGTCGAACTGAAGCTCATTGCATATGGGTCATTAGCATCTTGGGGGAGTGTTCTGGCAACTGCATCAATTTCTGCGCGTAAGTCCATAAAACGTTTGTCGAATTCATCAGAATCAATATTTTCAAACTTAACAGCTATAAACGACTGTCCCTCTGAAGACCCGGATGATATAAAATCTATCCTATCTACACTTTCAATGGCATCTTCAATTGGTTTGGTGATTAATTCCTCCATTTCCTCAGGGGAAACACCAGGATAAATTGAAGTTATGAAAACCCAGTTCATGTCTATTTTAGGCATTAACTCCCTTGGCAAGCCGATTAAAGCAAATAGTCCGGCTAAGATCATTAAAATCATTATCAAATTAACGAGAACTGAATTCCTGACAGAAAACTTAGGTATATTCATTAAAAAATCCCTTTTATTTTTGAACCTGGATTCTAACACCATCACTCAAAAATTCACTGCCTGTAACTATTACCCTATCATTAATGCTTAATCCATTTTTAACTTCAATCATATTATTATATGTTCTTCCCACTTCTACTATATTCTTCACAGCTTTATCGCCTTCGTTTAAAAATACGAAATGTGTTCCATCTTTTTCGATAATTACATCCTGAGACAGTAAAAATGTATTTTCGGAAACTTCTGTAATGATTTTCCCTTTTGCCACCATACCTGGTTTTAATTTAAAATCATCTGTATTTTTTGATTTAATTTCTACAGGAAAAGTGTTTGTTTGCATATTTGCTTCGGGTGAAACAGCAGTAACTTTCCCAAGAAATTCTTCATCAGAATATACATCAACACTTATCTTCACCAAATCCCCAACTTTAATGTAGATTATATCTTTTTCAGCAAGCTCAACACTCAATTTTACCTGCCGAATATCAATAATCCTTGCAATAGGTGTCCCAATACCTGCCATGTTTCCTTCTTCAACCATTTTTTGCGAAATAAATCCACTAAATGGAGATTTGATTTCTGTATCATCAAGTTGTCTCTTGGCTGTCTTATACATAGATTCTGCAGTTAAAAAATTTGCTCTGGATACATCCCTTTTCAACCTTACATTGTCCAGTTCATACTCGGAAACATCGTTTGTTTCAAATAAATTCTGGTATCTTTTCAAATCGAGTTCTGATTTTTCCAGATCAGCCTCAGCACTCTTAAGCTGTGCCTCTGCACGAATTAAATCATACCTTTTGTATTCATCATCCAGTTTAATCAGAATTTTACCTTTTTTCACATAGTCACCCATATTAAAATAGACATTTAATACCTTACCCCCTACTTCCGATAAAATCTCTATTCCCTTATCTGGCATTATAATTCCCACAACCTTTATCCCCCATTCTACCTTCTCAGGTTTTATCTCAACCACGCGCACAGGAATTATACCGCTCTCACTTTCAATATCATTAAAATTATCATTATTGGTATTTTCTGAACATTTTATTATCAATATCCAGAATAAAACGACTAAAATAACTAATGTTGTATTAATTAAATTATTTTTTAAATGCATAGTATTGTCCTTTTAAATTAACTTCCTGTTAAAATTTTTTCCAATTAATTTTGTGGATATAACCCATATTTTCTTTGAATGTATTGTTTTGTCTTTCTGTTTAAACTTTTCTATTTATTACAAATACTATAATAAATATCTTAATAAAAAAGAGATTCCGACCCTGAAGTATCGGGAGACAACTCTTCTTATCATAAATGTTAAACACAACCTGAAAATAACATAGTTCCATTAATTTAATCTTTTATAAAATATAAATCAACAATATTATAAAAATTAATTAAAATCATTTAAGATTTTACATAACAAATGCTTTACTTTTTCATATTATGTAAATTGTTATATTTTAAAATAAAAAACCCCAAATTACTTGTTGAATAGGCAATTTGGGGAATGTAAAATATGGTTAATTAAATTTCTATTGAGTTTTATTTTAAATTTAAAAAATTCGTACTTTCTTTAAGATTTCTGACAAAATTTCAAGATAATATGGTATAGCAATTCAATACCATTGTAAAATTCTTCAACAGCAATTTTCTCATTGTCGCTGTGCATAAGGGACAGGTCTTCTTTTGTGGTAACAGTTGGCGTAAAGCCATAGCAGACAAATCCTTTGTTCCGAAGATAACGAGAATCTGTGGCATAAGGGGTAAGTATAGCAACAATAACTGAAGATGGATATTTTTTACTTACTGCCTTTTCAATAATCTGAAAAAGTTCGGTATCATAAGGACTGACAGGGACATCCTCTGGAATTTTTACAGGTTTTATCTTTACTCTATCGTCATCAATAATTTTTCCTAAATTTTCAATAAATTCATAAGGATTTATATCTGGCAGAAGTCGGCAGTCCAATGATGCTGTGCTGAGTGACGGTATGACATTTTCCATCGGTGGTTCCCCGACACCTGCCTTGAGAGTGGTTACAGTAACTGTATTTTTAGTCATAGAATTTACAAATTTATTATCTGGCAGTTTTCCAAGTTTTCTGATTGTTTCCTCAACAAGGGAAATTACTGCCTCATCTTGTTTATATTCTAAAACTCTATTAAGTGCTTTGACGAGTAACTCATTCGGATTATTCTTATGTGGTTGTGAACCGTGACCTGCTTCACCTTTAACCTCCAGATGCAGAAATAGAGGTTTCTTTTCCCCGACACCAATTCCCCATATAACCCTGTCATCTTCAGTAAAGACACCTCTTGTTCCACCTCCACCTTCTGTAATAACATACCCCGGAGTAAAAACATCTGGAATATCCTCAATAAGTTGTACAATACCTAAAATACTTTCTTTTTCTTCATCAGCAGAGGCTATAAAATATACGTCCCTGTTAAGGCTCAAATTTTCACGCTTCAACAAAATAAAAACCATCAATTGGACTACAGCCATAGACTTCATATCTTGTGTGCCCCTTCCGCATATATAACCATCCCTTATCTCTCCGCCAAAAGGCTCAAACTCCCATTTTTCTCTATCCACAGGAACAACATCTATATGATTTAATAAATATAACGGCTTCTCTCCTTTATTTCCTTCTATCTTTGCAATCAAATTTCCCCTTCGAGGCGATGTCTCGTAAATTCTTGTACTTATATTCTCCTTATCCAGAATTCCTTTCAGAAATAATGCCCCCTTTATCTCATTTCCCGGTGGATTCGAGGTGTCTATTTTCAAATAATCCTGCAAATATTTTAAAGCCTCATCCTTCATTTTATCCCAATTCATAATTTATTTCCTTAACAAGTTAATATAATTTTTGTTTGCAACCTTTTTATAAAGAAGTAACTTATACATAAATATATCTGATAATAAACAAAATTGCCAGTATCCAGGTGAGTAAACTGACTTCTTTAATTTTTCCACCAAATCCTTTAACTATGGGGTATGTAATAAATCCGATTGCTATTCCATTAGCGATGCTGTATGTCAACGGCATAAGAATAATGGTCAGAAAGGCAGGTATCGCTTCGGTAACATCATCCCACCTGATTTTTCTTATGACACCTATCATAAAACTCCCAACAACGATTAATGCTGGTGCAGTAGCAGAAGGGGGTATAATACTTGCAATGGGGGATAAAAATACTGAACCTATAAAAAGAATACCAACAATAATCCCGGTCAGGCCTGTTCTTCCTCCTTCAACAATACCGGATGAACTCTCTATATAACTTGTAACAGTTGATGTTCCTGTCAGAGAACCTACAACAGTTCCGACAGAATCAGCAAGAAGAGCACGATTCATTTTGGGCAGCCTTCCCTCCTTCAAAAAACCACCATACTCACTTACACCAAGAAGTGTCCCAAGAGTATCGAATATATCTATAAAAAGAAATATAAAAATTATATATAAAAATCCCATTTTAAAAGCACTTACTATATCTAATTTAAGAAATGTATTTCCAAAATCTGGAACTTTGATAAAAGAATCTGGCATTTTTGCCTGACCAATTATTATCGCAAGTAGAGTAGTCCCAAGAATGCCAATCAAAATACTCCCCTTTATCCTTCTTGCAAGTAGAATTCCAGTTAAAAATAGTCCGAAAAAAGTCAGACCAACCTGGGGCTTCACTAAATCTCCAATTGTTACAAGTGAAAGGTCACTGTCTGCGACTATTCCACCATTCTGAAGACCAATAAATGCAAGAAAAATTCCTATTCCCGCTCCAGTGGAAAATTTTATTGAATTTGGTATAGAATCAACAATATATTTCCAAACCTTAAAAACAGTTAAAAGAATAAACAACATTCCGGATAAAAATACAGCTCCAAGAGCAGTCTGCCAGGGAATGTTTAATCCTAAACAAACTGTGTATGTAAAATATGCATTTAAGCCCATCCCGGGTGCTAAAGCAAATGGATAATTCGTCAACAAACTCATAAGTATAGTCGCTGTTGCTGCTGATACACAAGTTGCAAAAAGAACACCCTCAAATGGCATCCCTGTCTGCTGGAGTATACTCGGATTTACAAAAATTATGTATGCCATCGACATAAATGTGGTGAATCCCGCTGTTATCTCTATCCTTAAACTTGTGCCATTTTCTCGAAGTTTGAAATATCTCTCTAACATATACTCCCCTCTAATAAATCATTTGTGAATATTTATTTATTAAAACAATAATATAAAATTTTTTTTAATTTTATTCAAATAATTTATTTAAATATTACAATATTTTGATTTTTTTAATATATTATTATAAATTAATCGATTATTTTCAAGTTGTGTTTACACATTTATAATAAACTTAGTATGAGGAGTTTGCCGCTCCTCCAAAGCTTCAGTATTTGCAATCTATGTACATGATTATATATGATTACAATGTTTTAAATCCTGAAATAAATTCAGGATGACACAAAGACAATAATAAATCATGTCACACACAATTTGTCATTCCGAACTTGTTTCGGAATCTATTTTTTATTAAATTTATAAATATAGTAATTTTTTAGTAATAATGAAAAAAAATGAAATGTTTTCAAAATCACTGACATTTATGAAAATTCAGGAAAGTTTAAAATATCTATACAAGAGTTTTTTTGATTTTATTTATCCACCATTTTGCTATACCTGTGACGAAAGATTAAAAGAGAGTGAAAGATTGGTATGCGAAAAATGCTGGAACAGTTTTAAACCTTATGAAGGTGGAATAAAAATCGAAAAAAAGGAATTAAACATACCAGGAAAAACCAATTTCTCTGAATGTTATTTGACATATAATTATAATGAAAAGACTTTAAAATTGATTCACATTTTTAAATATTCTAAAAAGAGCTCTCTCTCGATTAGAATGGGAAAAAAATTAGGAGAAGTAATTAAAAAAAATAACTTCGAAAAGAAATTTGACATGATAATACCTGTTCCACTTCATAAATCCAGAGAAAGAGAAAGAGGATTCAATCAGAGCGATTTACTTTCCAGATTTGCATCATCGGAATCCGGAATACCTTTATTTAAAAATATTGTTATAAGAACAAAGAATAACAAATCACAAAGTCAGTTATCTTATAAAGAAAGAATTGAAAATGTAAAAAATATATTTAGAGTAAAACAACCAGAAATGATTAAAGACAAAGAAATTATTCTGATAGATGATATAATAACAACGGGATTGACAGTAAATTCGTGCTGTGGTGAATTGAAAAAGCATGGAGCAAAAGAGATTATTTGTATGGCTGTTATACACCCTGTTGAAAAATAATTTTTTTTACATTGATAAAATTATAAATATTTTATAAATTTCATATAATACTTAAATAAATCATAAAACGCATTATTTTAGTTGATAAACTATTGATATTATTAATAATGCTGCATTAATCTATAATAAAAATTGATAAAAGACACTTTTTTAACCATAGAATCAGGAGCCACAGGAGAACTGAAGATACTTGGCTCACATTTTATAGGAAACGCTGTGCCAGTCTCTGAAAAAGAGGACGCTGAAGAATTTATTCACGGTATTATAAAACAGTACCACGATGCAAGTCATAATCCATTTGCCTACAAACTAATAAATGAACAGAGTGAAATTATCCGAACAAGCGATGACAGAGAACCTTCTGGAACTGCTGGAAAACCAATCCTTTCAGCAATTGAAAAACAAAATCTTTATAACGTTGCTGTCGTAATTACAAGGTATTTCGGTGGAAAAAAATTGGGAAAAGGAAGACTTATGAGGGCTTATCGAGACTGCGCAGAAATAACACTCAACAATGCAAAAATTATACAGAAAGTATTATATAAAAAGGTATTTCTTGAGTTCCCTTATGATAAAACCGGTAACATTATGAAAATCATAACAGATTTTAATGGAAAAATAAATAATCATGTATATAAAGACAAATACAGCCTCGAGGCTGAAATACCAATAAATCTTGTGGAAGAGTTTAAAAATAAAATTTTCGACATCGCTGGAAAGAGTGAAATATTAATAAAATTATAGAATAATTAATAAAAAAAGGAGTTAATATCTATGCAGGGAATAGTAATGGCAGGCGGATTTGGAGTAAGGCTTAGACCTTTAACAATTAATATCCCAAAACCAATGATTCCCCTTACAAATATTCCTGTCCTGGGTCATATAATAAACTTGCTTAAAAAGCACGGAATTGATGACCTTATAGTTCTGCTGTATTTTCAGCCAGAAATAATCAAAGATTACCTTGGAGACGGTTCAAAGTTTGGAGTAAGTATAAAGTATCTTCTGCCTGAAGAAGATTTGGGAACAGCAGGAGCAGTAAAATATGCACAAAAATATATTAAAGAGACATTTTTTGTTATCAGTGCAGATTTAGTAACAGATATAGATTTAAAAAAGGCATACAACCACCATAAAAATACAAACTCATTTACCACAATAGTATTATACCAAGTTAGAGACCCCCTTCATTATGGAGTGGTCATAACTGATAAAAAGGGCAGGATAACCAGATTTCTCGAAAAACCAACCTGGGGGGAGGTGTTCAGCGATAAAATAAATGCAGGAATTTATATAATCGAACCCGAAGCTTTAAACATGATCCCCTCTGACAAAAACTACGACTTCAGCAAAAACCTCTTCCCAAAAATGCTTGATGAAAAAGTCAACTTACGTGGATACAGCGCTGAAGGATACTGGAGGGATATCGGCACTATTGAAGAATATCTTTATGCTAATAAAGACTTTTCACAAGGAAAAGTTAAACTTTATTTTCCCGAATTAATAGAAAAAAATATATGTATAGGTGAAAATTCTAAAATTGATCCATCTGTTGAATTAAAAGGAAAATGTGTAATCGACAAAAATTGCATTATAGAAAAAAATGCGAAAATAAAAGACTCATCTATTGGGAATAACTGTTATATTGGTGAAGGAGTGACCATTATCGATTCTATTATTTGGGACAATGTAAAATTGTACGATGGAGTATCAATATCAGAGGACATCATAGGAAAAGGAACCACAATTGGACGAGAAGCCTACCTTTTAAGCCGCGTATATATCGGAGACAACTGCAAAATAGGAGAAAAAGCCAGACTGGGTGCAAATATAAAAATATGGCCTGATAAAATTATTGAAAGCGAATCAATACTATCAAACAGCCTTGTTTGGGGCGACAGATGGATGCGAGAGCTTTTCACAGAATCGAGAATATCTGGCCTCGCTAACACAGAAATTTCCCCTGAATTCGGAGCAAGACTCGGCTCAGCATTTGGAGCTTTTTTAGGAAAAAATAGTTCGGTTGTGATAAGTATGGATTCCAGCAGAGCAGCAAGGATGATAGCAAGAACAATTGTAGGTGGATTGATGTCTGTGGGTGTTGATATTATTGATAATAGAATTTCACCCCCACCATTAATAAGGAACTATCTCCGAGCAGAAAATCACAAAGGTGGCATTCATGTCAGACAATCTCCTTATTATAGAAAAAAT
>JAUWXV010000186.1 GCA_030616165.1 bacterium
TGATTTTCCTCCTTTAACAATATTATGAACAGATATATCTACCTTGTAAGAATCCGTTTCAAACGAAATGATTTTCAACAATAAATCAAATCCAGAATAATCTATTTCATTATCAAAGTCTTCGGCAACAGTAGGACCATAAAATGTGACAAGACCATTTTTCACCAACATTGAAATCTCTAAAGCGGTTAAATCACTATATCCCACAAATATTTTGGGATTTTTTTTTATCAGTTCAAAGTCAATATATTTTAGAATCCTGATACTTCCATATCCACCTCTTGAACAAAAAACAGCCTTCACAGAATTATCACAGAACAATTCATGCAAATCAGATGCCCTCTCTTCATCCGTTCCAGAGAGATATCCCCTTTCACCATATACATGCTTTCCAAGTTTAACATTAAATCCAAGATTTTTAAGATAATTGATGCCTTTATCCAGTTTCTCTTTGAAAATCGGACTTGCAGGGGAAATAATACCTATTGTATCTCCTATATTTAGCCTTTCAGGTTTTATTATCTTTTTTATCCCAAATAATAATATTAAAAAATAATATTAAAAATACCAAACTTAGAGCAAAATATCTTTATATTGATATTTAAAGAAATACCTTAAAAACCTTACCTAACAATATAAAAAAAAATAATTTAAAATCAAAGTAAAAAAAATTTTAAAAAAGGTGTGAAATAAGAAGATTTTTGACTTCTATAATATTAATTTTTTGAAAAATAAGAAGTTAAATCGAGATTTTTAATAATCATCGGTAGGTAAAAACCTATTTTACCGTATTTCATAAAATTACATTGATTGTTACAAAAGGTATATTTTATTCCGAATGCTTTCTTTCGCCAAAGACTTCCGCAGAAAATATTTTTATAACCGTATCTGATTCCTTCCATGCATTTTTTTCCAGTCCTGCTTTATAACATGTTTGTTCAAGAAACTTTATCCTGTCCCACTTATATTCCGTTGCAACCTGCGGAAGCAATAATCCCTTATATCCCCACCTCTCTATTAGAAGACCATGTTTACCAACCTCTATCTCGGAAATATCTTTAACTTCTTCAAGGAGGGATAAAACAGAAATTCCAATTTCTATATCATTTAGTTCCTCTTCAGTTAACGGGGGAAATCTTGGGTCATGTAAAGCGGCGGATTGTGCAACTTCACTGACTATCTTATGAAGGCTGTCGATTGGAAATGAATACCCTATGCATCCCCTCAAGTTCCCTTTCTTTGTAATTGTAACGAATGCCCCCCGGTTCTCTTTTAATTGGTCACTCTTTACAGTAAAATCGGGTGTCTTCTCCCCTTTTACTGCACAGTATATCGATTCTTTTGCTATTTTCATTAATTCTTCTTTTTCTTCATCAGATAAACTCATATTTCTTCCTTTCTATCAGATAATCCCCTGACTAAAGTCAGGGATTAATGATTATTTATTCTATAAAACAAAATAAATAAAAAAAGTTTATTTCCAAAGATTTTTTATTAATTATTAAAAATATTGTAAAAGACTTGGAGAGAACTTTATGAGCGGGAATATTTTTTTTTAGTAAAATGTTACTTAAGGAAGAGCATCTTTTTGGTGATATAAAAGTTTTTGGCAGTTATTGAATACATATAAATTCCGGAGGCAACATATCCGCCGAATTTATCCCTTCCATCCCACCTCACAAAATACCATCCAGGATTCTGGACATTCTCTACAAGAGTTGCTACTTCCTGACCGAGCAGATTGAAGATTTTAATGGAGATATAACTCGTTTGGGGAACAGAATATTCAATAATTGTCTCAGCGTTAAATGGATTCGGATAATTCTGGAGTAATGTAAATTTATTCGGCAGCCCACTTTCAAAATTATCATCATCTACTCCAGATACCACACCAAGTGTAAAACTCCAATCCTCTCTGCTGTATGTAATAAGATTATTATTGTTCCTGGAAATAATTCGCCAGTAATAAACATTCGGCTGAAACAAAGAGGCAGAGATACTTATAAAATTCGAATCTGAAGGAATATTATTCCTTGAATAAATTATAAAACCCTCATTAAATGTTGTATCAGAAGATATTTCAATAGTATAAGTTATACTCAAAAGAGGGTCTGGATCTATAGACTTTTCCCATCTAAAAACTATCTCTTCAGGAATAGGATTAAAAGATGCATTATCAAGAGGCGAAATCAAACCAAATGGAGGAGGTGGATCGTTTTTGTTATTAGTGAAAAATTTCTGAACATCAGACCATTCAGATGTTGCATTTTCATCATCTATAGTCTTTATTCGATAAAACCAGGCTTTTTCATTTTCCAGAAAATCAGAAACAGTAATTGAATTAATACCTATCTCTGTTGTATCCTGATAAAATATAATAGTGGTGAAGGTGCTGTCAATTGATAATTGAATCCAATATCTTAAATTCTCTACATTATCACTGACGTCAGGGTCAACTGCTGGATACCAGCTTATCTCGGGATTTAAATCTATTACAATTTCACCATTAGAAGGTGAAAATTCCATAGTTACAGGGTAAGGATTATCATTTTTAAGATTAACAATAAAACTGTCCAAGCCAGCAGTATACGAAGAACTACCTCCGCCGGTGTCAAACGACTTTATCCTCCAGTAATATAAAATATCATCAATTAGAGAATCATATCCTGAAAGTTCATCCAATTTTATTGCCACTGTTTCAACACTCTCTTCGGTTTGAGGCTGGACAATCTTTTTCAAATTATCAGAATCTTTTGCTCTTTTACTCATTGATATAACAGGAGTTATATTGTTTTCTACTATTTCGGGTGTTACAAAATCAGGATTACTATCTATCTCCAGAATATACTTTACGGTATCCTCAACATTTGGGTCATAAGATTTTGTCCATACAAAGTAAGATGTTGGATGTATCTCTTCTCCGGATGAAGGAAAGATAATTTTTGGTTTTAAAGGAGCGACATTATAGTTTAAAACATTTATAACTGTTACTGCAGTATCTGCACCGCCGTAAGCATCAACAACTTCAAATGAAACAGAGTATATTCCCTGCTGGCGCAGGTTTGGAGTCCATTCAAACTTATAGGTTTCATCTTTTAGAAAAACTTCTGCTCCATCAGGAATGTTTATGCCGTTTACTGTAAAAGAATCATCATCCGGGTCACTGGCATTAATAGAAATAACAAGAGATTGATTTTCATAAATAGATGTATCTGAAATAACAATTATGACTGGATTCCGATTAACATTGATAACACTGATATTAACCTCAATTATATCAGAGCCTCCTCTATTATCACTTACACTGAATTTTACAACATAATTACCCATTTGCGTAATATCGGGAGTCCATTTAAAATATGGAGCAGGAGAAGCTGTTGAATTAAAAATTGCTCCAGGGGGCAGTGGACCTATTACATCATAAAAAAGGGAGTCGAGGTTAGGGTCGTTCGCTACAACAGCAAAGATTAACTCATCATTTTCACCAATGGTTTTATCTTCGATAGGTGAAAATTCAGGTGGAAAATTCTGATCAGTAACCATAATTATAGTTGTTGTACTGTCTGAGCCACCTGATTGGTCTATAACTTTGAATTTAACGGAGTAGGTATCAATCTGTTCCGATGTGGGCGTCCAGGTGAATACCTGTGTCAGCGAATCGAATGCAGCCCCAGAAGGCAAATTTGATGCACTAAATGTCAATTTTTCATTGTCAATGTCTGATGCTTTAACCAAAAATTGAAGGATTTTTCCCACATTAACTGCTTTTGTGGTAATAAACTCAATAACCGGGGGCTGGTTTACATTTTTTACAGTGATTTGAACCACTGCTTCGTCATATCCATATTTCCCATCAGCGACCGTCAATTTTATAGAATAGTTACCGCTGGAATAATAATCCGGACGCCAGTTAAAAATTATACTACCTTCAGTAGAGACTGACGCCCCTACGGGGATATCAGAAACACTATAAATCAAAGCATCTCCGTCCAGATCAATTGCAGATAAGGTAAAATAAATGTAGTCATTTTCGAATACTGAAATATCACCTATTGCATTAAAAGCAGGCGGATGATTAACAACAATTGTGACATTAACAAAATCGTTTCCACCTCTCCCATCCTCAACATTAAACTTAAGATAATATGTTCCGAATTGAGAAAAATCGGGAATCCAGCGGAATTTACGTGTTAAGATTCTATCATAACTTGCTCCTGGCGGTTTTCCTGCAAGATTATAAGAAAGCAAATCTCCGTCAGGGTCTTCGGCATCAATATAGAAGATAAGGCTGTCACTGACATTAACATAAAAGGTCGTATCGGAAATATTTGTTATAACAGGTGCCCGATTAGCATCAACAACGATTATGTTTACAGAATCCTTTGTAATTGCTCCCCTTGCGTCCTTTAATATAAAAATAATCTTGTAGTTTCCACTATCTGTGTAAGATGGAATCCAGGTAAAGAAATGAGAGGAAATAGAATCAAAACTTGCTCTATTCATTGTCGAGAGACCTTCGGTATGATATTCGATTTCATCGAGGTCAAGGTCCTGCGCTTTAACCTCGAACTCAAGTGCATGTCCCTCATTTACCGCCAGTGAATCCGGGAGTTCAACAAATTCTGGAGGTCGATTAACATCAATAACTTTAATCTGGATTGTCTCCAAATCTGAACCACTCATATTATCAGAAACAGTGAATGTCAAATAATATACAACATTCATCTGACTTTTGCTCACCACATCATAATCGGGAATCCACCTGAATATTCCACTGGAGCTGAAAGATGCTTCCTCAGGAAGTTGTGCGGTTTGACCCGACGGATAAATGGTGGAAACATAATAATTCAATGTATCACCATCCGGGTCAGTTGCAGATAAAGTAAAATATAAAGAATCCCCTTCATTAACTATTTTATTGCCAATTGTTGTAAGAACCGGATTCCGATTAACATTTATAATCACGGTATCCCTGTCAATCCCCCCTCTTTGGTCCATAACCGTAAATATCACTGTATCATATCCAACCTGGGTGAAATCCGGTGTCCATCTGAACTTTCTATCATACAAATGATCAAACTGTTGTCCGGCAATTAGAGTATCGACCGAATAAATTAGAGTTTCAGTTTCACCAGAATCCGGGTCAACAGCGATAACGTCAAAAACAAGTGTATTACCCACCGTTATTTTCTGGTCAGGAATATCTTCTATAACAGGAACACGGTTTCCTGTATAAACAAATATACCCTCTGCCTGAGTTCCAGCATATATATCGATTGGTCTTTCAGGATTAACTTCAAGGCACTGAACAATTGTAACACCTATTGTAAGTCCAGCATTAATTGCCGTCCAGGACGCATCTGTCTCAAGTTTTTTATAAACTCCGCGATATTCAGTCCCTGTATATATTTTCGTAATAGAAGACGTATCTATTGCTAAAGATGTAATCCTTGGATAGGGAAAAGGCAATCCAGAGGTAATACTTGTAAAGGTTACTCCCCTGTTATCACTGTGAAAAACACCGCTGTTCTGAGTTCCTACATATAATTTATTTGGATTTTTGGGGTCAACTACTATTGTTGTGATATTCGGAGAACCGCTTATCTGACTGGCAAGACTCCAGTTATTTCCGGCATTCTCTGTTTTATATATCTTACCAGTTGATGTGCCTCCATAAAGAATATTGGGATTTACCTTATCAATAGCAATGTACTTAATGTCAACGCTATCCTGCTGAAGACCATTATTAACTGAAAACCAGGTATTCCCAAAATCTATTGTTTTATAAACACCACTGTCTGCACTAACATATAAAATTTCAGTATTGACGGGGTTTAATACCAAAGATGATATAGTAGTATCCACCAACCCATAGGCAGGCTTTCCTACCTTTGTCCATATTGCACCGCCATCATAACTTCTATAAACACCTCCACTATCAGAAGCTGCAAACAGTGTGTCGGGGAAATTAGGGTCTATTACTATTCCAATAACTTTTTTATCTTTTCCAATCCCTTCAATTTCGAATCTTATTCCATTTAATATACTCCAGCTTTTTCCCCCATTTGTTGATTTAAATATAGTTGAAGTATCATTCCCAGCATAAATTATGTTCAAATTTAATGGATTTATAGCTATCGACCATATAGTCTCCGTTGGCTTCAGAAACATATCTCCAGTAAAACTCCATTGGTCTTTTCCAGCAAATAACTTTTCTGAAATAATAAAAAATAATGAAACAAAAACTATAAATATATAATAAAAATATTCTTTTCTATCCATCTATTAATAAAGGGGTTATTAAATATTTTCAATTTTACATTATAATATATATATTTTTTCAATTTTAATATCGACACTAATTTTTTTTAACTTTAATAAAACAGAGAACATAAATTATAATTTTTTCTTTATAAATTTATTATTTTTGTTATATTATAAAGGTCTGATAATTCGATTATCATTGAAAATATAAAAATACTTTAAAAAAATTCTAATATTCAGATTTCACATAAAATATCGATAATGAGTGACCTAAAAAAATCGTGGATAATTTCAATATTAATTCACATTATTACTGCTTTAATATTATTTTCAATAAATATCCAGATTGAAAGAAAAGTTCAAAAGTTACCCCTTGAAATAACGTATGTATCTCCGCCGGAAGAACCACCGAAAATTGAAGCAGAAAAAAAAGCAGATGTTGTTCTGCCACGAAAAGAAATAATACGACCCAAAAAGGGAATTATTCTTCCAGAAAGGAGAACACCAAAATATATCCCAAAAACTTTACCCCGACTCTTTATTACACCAGAGGATTCAATTAGATTATGGGAAAAAGATATAAGGAGATATTTTAAAGAGAAGGAAATAGTACCCTTCGCTGGCAACAAGTTTGAATTTCTTAACTACGACCATAATGAAAAATATAAAAAAGCATTGGAACAAGATTCAGTAAAGATGCTTGAAAAAATACTCGCTGCAAACCTCGAAAAGTTTGCCTTGAGTGATGAAGAGATAAAGAATTTACAGACATTCTCTGACCCCACTGAGGAATGGTTGTTTCGCAGGCAGGGTGGTTCTCAAGTTCTCCCCATTTTACCACTGATTGCTAAAGGGATACAATTAGCTCAGGAAGCCCTAAGAAAGATATTCTCGAAAGAAAATCCGGTCAGTGCAAACTTATTTTTAAGTGATATTGAAATTCAAATCCTTAAAATAATCTGGGCAAAAAGAGTTGTAACACCATCAACATTATATAAAAGCCTGCCAGTTGGCATAAACCTGAGACTTTCAAGTCTGGCAAGCATACTTATAGAATTAGAATCTAAAAATATTTTAATTTCAAAAAAGGGACTTCATGAATATCTTTATATGCCAGTGGTGAGTAAAAGGGATGTTTCTGAATATTACATTAGAAATTTGATAGAACTTGAAGATGCAGAACAAAA
>JAUWXV010000135.1 GCA_030616165.1 bacterium
GTTCAGTTCTTTAAGTTTGTCGAGTAGACGACCAACATTGTCGTCAATATTGGTAACCATACCGTAAATCCTTGCTGTCGTGTCGCCTAATCCCATAGATTTGTAAGGCGCGACATAATGGTCTCCTATTTGTAAAGGGGTGTGGGGGGCGTTGGTGCTGAGATATACGAAAAATGGTTTATCACGGTTCTTTTCGATAAATTGAATCGCGGCATCGGTAAAAATATCCGTGCAGTAGCCCTTGTATCTCTCCGCTTTATTGTTATGCTGTAAAATGGGATCAAAGTACCTGTTACCCTCCGGATCGGAAGGCTGTCCGATTCCCCCACCTTTGTGAACCAAAGACTCCTGAAATCCCTGGTCTGTGGGTCTCATTGGATAATTGTCACCCAGATGCCATTTACCGAAGATTCCTGTATAGTAGCCAGATGCACCAAACATCTCAGCCATGGTTGCTTCCTCAGAATACATCATAGCACGCCCCAAATAGGTGTCCACCACTCCCGTACGGAAATTGTAGCGCCCCGTCATCAAGCATGCCCGCGTCGGTGCACATACAGGACAGACATAGAACTGCGTGAACTCCGCGCTTTGTTTGGCAAGCCGATCAAGGTTCGGAGTTTTAATTTTGTCGTTTCCATGACAGCCGAGGTCACCATAGCCCTGATCGTCAGTAATAATCAGCACCATATTCGGTCGCCTGCCAGTTATCTGAGTATTCTTACTGCAGGCAACACGCGGCAGAACCAATGCTGCTGACCCGCCGAGCAGCGCCTTACCGGTAAAACCCAGGAATCTTCTGCGATTTACAATTTTTTCACCTGACATAATATATCCATAAAATTATATTCTTATTTTTTAAGATGAAACGGCAAAAAGTGGAGACATGCCATGGCATGTCTCTACAATATTAACCTAAATCCATATTTTACAATTGAATATTTTTGTAAAAAGATTTAAAAATAAATTATTTTGACTTTTTGCCTAATCATCTTTTAATATATATTATTCATAAAACTTACATTTCTTGTAAATAAACTATATCCTTACAAACATTTAAGCATATCTTAACGTGTAGAGTTGAGCATAGGACTTTTTGTTTTTATTATTTATTACAATTAATTGGACTAATTTGATGAGTGCATTCAAATTTTTTTCATTTTTTTCTCATGCATTAAAAAAGAGATTGTTTTAAATAATGCCGAAACGGTAAAAAACGAAAATTTCCCAAGGACAATCCAAGTGCCATCCCTACATGGCTGTGGAAGTTAAACTAAATCAATATATTAAAACTGCGTTTATTTCAGCAAAGAGATGAAAAAATAAAAGATTTTAATTTTTTTGATTTTAATTATATCTATGATAAATCCTTATTAATAGAGAAGGAATAGAATTAATAATTTTTAAATTTTTTCAATATCCAGTTACAATACAATTGATTAACAAAATATAATATCAATTTAATGAAGCCTTTTCATAGTTTTCCATTATTTCATTAATCTCACTAACATTATATTTAGGGTCAACAATTACCTCCTCACCTCTAAGAGTATACAGTCCAGTTATTAGTGGTTTACCTCTTTCATATGAAAATTCTTTAATAGTAAACTTATTAATCGGTTTAGTCTTGTCTTTCTTCAATGCTTTTTTCGTAAATCCTAATCCAACCAAAATAAAAGGGCTTCCTGATATATACATCTTATCACGATGAAGTTGGAGTTTTTGCTTTAATGTTTCCTTCACTTTTTCAATCTTACTTATCTTATCTATAATTTCATTTATATTTGCCAATTCTTTTTTTACTAATGGATTATTCGGCATACGTTTTGCCATTTCTCTTACTGAGTCTGCTTTTCTTATCAAGTTTCGATTGCTCAATTCCATTTCTCTTAATGCTTTATCAACACCATCTAATTGACGAGACCAATTGTTATATTCTTCATTTTCATCAATATCAACTCCTACCCAAATATCATTACTGCCGTATAGATAGTCAGTCCAAACGCCGTATTTTGCTGTAACAGAACATTCTTGAATAACATGAGAACGCATAAAATCAGCTTGAATTTTTGAACCACCACTTATCTCTTTCTTAACATTGATAAATTTGGATTTAATTTTACGTGTTCCAATTATAAAACCGGTAGTCAAATAATCCACAACTATGGGCACATTGCTTGTTCCTACTATTCCCCTTTTAACCTCAAGAATTTTAGCATTGATCCTTGCATCCTCAATATTTCCCATCACTGTTATCTTATGACATTGGACTGAAAAGCCGCCCTTAATATCACCCGCAACAAACATTTCGATATCTGCCTCTAAAGGGAGGATTATTGAACCTGTTTTGATACCAAGGTCCCCTTCAAGCATAATATTTTGTTCAATATCTAACTTTGAGCCCTCTTTTTTTAAAATCCCATCATTAACGGCTATAAGGTCATTTCCAACAACTTTTGTATCTTTACCTTGAAAATCAAACCAAGAAATATCTTTCCCTAAAATCCCATCAATCTTGTTCCCTGTTACTGTAAAACCATTCGCTCCTCGTTTTGGTGGAACGCGAGTGGCAAGGATTTCACCTTCCTTCACATACGTAATAAATCCCTCTCTCACTCCGTAGTGGTCAACTCTCCTTTCTGCGTCTACTCCTTTTTCATAGGTGGAACGTTCTTTAGGTTTTATTTTAATCTGAATTTTAGCATTCTCACCTATTTGAGGGGGAATTGCCTCTGCAACCAGAAATTTATGACCAAAATTTTTGTATTGACAAATCTGCTCCAGTGTAATTTCCTTGATTCCTTTTATCACACCTTTCTCTGAAAGTGATTTTTTTAATTCATCAACGGTTAATTCCTTTGACGTATTTTCTTCATCAGAAATTACTGTCAGAAAGGCTTGCTTTTCATTGTTCGCTATCTGGATATTTATTTTCACATTTGTCATCCTAAATAAAATTTATACTACCTTAATATTATATATGCTGCTTTTATATTTGTAGTTTCTTCTTTTTCCCTTACATATTTTATTATTTCCGTCCATGCATCCTCTAAATATTTATCACAACAGTGTATACTATAACCTTTTTCTCTATGTAATTTACAATATTCTAAATAAAGGTTTTTATATTCTTCAAAGTTTTTCACTTTCTTTCCAATAAACCACTCCGGAGTTTTTTTCTTATAAATCAAATATCTCGAACATTTTGGGCAAATATATTTTTTACAGAATGGGCACATCTTGATATTATCTTTAGAATTGCACTCTTTACATTTATCTCGAAATATTCCCATAATTACACCAAATTTTTATTTTACATTAACTACAAATTTATAACTCTTTTGTTATATACGACATATTTTCAAATGGTTTCAGCAGTAAATTTTACCTATATTATTGATATTTATAAAGTTCAATTAATATCCTTTACTCATTATTATTCTTTCCGTTACGTTTAATCATCTTCTTGAATATTTCCGTATTTGCAATTTTTATTATTTAAAATATAACATTTTAATTCCTAAAATTCAATCAATAATTTTTTTTTTATTTTCACACCAATCTCATATGCATCCTAACATACGAGAACTGACTTAAATCTTCTCTAATGAGTAATTCCTCGTTCAGATGAAAAACCGACCAGAGTATATTTGTAATGGATTCATGTTCCAGCAAATTTAGGTTTTCCAATAGAAATTCCTTTAAATCCAATAGAATTTTTAAAGGATATAGGCATTAGGATTATACGTACTGCAATATCATTTGGGAAGTAAACCTCAGAGATGGTGAAGGGAAAATGATGTTGGATAGTTGTGTTTTCGAGAAAACTATTCTTTTGCTTCTCAATTCTAAGAGAAAAAGGGCACAAACCCTGAATAACTCACCGGGGGCTGCTAATGCAGGTACTTTTTCATGGCTTTGGCAAATATCCTCTCACAAGCATGTTATTCTCCCAAACGCATCAACACTATCGATGAGATTAGCCTGGAGAGGAATAGATTGAACTCTTTCTATTCTTGATTAACTGGTTTAATCTCTATTTCGAATAGAATAACAATCACAGATGCATGAGTTAATAGTTAGATTCGGTCTCTCTTTGGGCGATATAAATGTGTACTTTGACCGAAAAATACTTCAGCGGCTTCCATAATTGTTTCTGAAAGAGTTGGATGTGGATGAATGGTCAACATAATATCCGAAACTAACGCTGCCATTTCTATAGCAAGCACACCTTCTGAAATTAATTCCCCTGCGCCGGTTCCAGTAATTCCAACTCCAAAAATTCGTTTTGTATCAGGCTCGATAATTAATTTGGTTAAGCCATCACTTCGCCCAAGAGTAATCGCTCGACCTGAAGCTCCCCAAGGAAACTTCGCTATTTCAACCCTGAGATTTTCTTCCCTTGCCTGTGTTTCAGTTAAACCGCACCAGGCAATTTCCGGGTCAGTAAATACTACTGCCGGAATTGCACGAGGTTCAAAAGCAACCTTATACCCGGCAATTGTTTCCACGGCTGTTCGTGCTTCATGAGAGGCTTTGTGTGCCAACATCGGTTCACCAACTACATCCCCAACCGCGTATATTGATGGCTCAGCGGTCTGACGCTGTTTATTTACTTTTATAAATCCGTTGTTATCGATTTCTACTTTGGTATTCTCCAAACCAAGATTATTAGAATTGGGTTTACGACCCACAGAAATAAGAACTTTCTCATATAAATTTTCCTTTTTCTCTAAGCCTTCTCCCTCAAATTTAACTTTAATGCCATTTTTCTGGACTTTCATCTCCGCAACAGTAGTATTCAGCATAATTGTTTCAAAAAGATTTTCTATTCGTTTAGATAGAACGGAAACCAGGTCTCGATCTACACCTGGCAGCAAGCCTGGCATCATCTCTACCACTGAAACTTTGGTTCCTAAGGCAGCATATACCGTTCCCAATTCAAGTCCGATATAACCTCCTCCAACAATTAGAAGGGAGTTTGGAATATTCTCTAAATCCAATGCAGTTGTTGAGTTTAAAACGCGCGAAGAGTCAACAGACAAATCTGGAATATCTGCAGGATGCGAACCAGTAGCAAGAATAGCGTGCTTAAAGGACAATTGTTCGGAATTACCTTCACCTTTTTTAACTTGTAGTGTATTGGCATCAACAAAAATCGCCTTTCCTTGAATATAATCAATTTTTCGCCGCCTGCAAAGTTGTCCCAACCCGCTGGTCAATTTTTCAACCACATTATCTTTCCACGAGCGCATTTTATCAAGGTCAACCTTAGGCTTGGAAAATTCGATTCCCCAATCTTTAGCTTCTCCAGAATTTGTGATAAACTTTGCTGCATGCAATAAAGCCTTGGTGGGCATACAGCCCCTGTAAAGACATACGCCGCCTGGACTGGATTCAGGATCAATTAAGGTTACTTGCATGCCTAAATCAGCGGCTAAGAACGCAGCAGCATATCCACCAGGACCAGCGCCGATAACAACCAATTGCTTTGAATTCTTTTTTTCAGCCATGAAATAACTACGTTAATTAATTTTTTATTAATAGAAAACTTTTGTCAATGCTAAGAAGTAAGATGAAACTATCCCCCAAAATAAAGTGGGAAGTGATGTTCTAATCCCGGGGCTTTGGGACAAAATGACATAATATTGCCTATAGAACTAAATCAACACTTGTAATAAATCATATTATTTAAGAAATGCAACAATTTATTGATATTCAAACCACGGAGAAAAATTTTAATGCTTATTCCTATTCTAAAACTCTTAAATCCGGTGTAAAATATAGTCCCAAATTCGTAAGAAAGACCAGAAACTTTTTTTTCAATAGTTTTGCTATTAATAAAAAAAATTACCACTTAGATGCTTATCTTCTTATTTAAGTATGACCACCCACATAATAAAAAGTCCCTCTCCCTTAAAGGGAGAGGGACTTTTAGGCATCAGTAAAGGAGAGCAATAAATAGTATTAATACTCATCAGTTAATCCAAATATGGGTTTATTTTTCATCCACATCCCACGAGTAAAATCAGGGAATTCAACAGGGGTACTCCCTTTGGCAATTGATTCTTCAGAAAGTGGAGTTATCACTATCCATGCGGCAGTATCGTAAACATCAATAGGTGTAGGTATTTGTCTCTTTACACATTCGACAAAAGCACGAATTTTCAGATAACCAGCCCCGCCGTGTCCTCCCCTGACTCCCTCCGTGCGAAATTTGTGCCATAATGGATGTTCATATTTATCAAAGTAGTCTTCTAAAGATTCCCATTCATGTGACGGACTTATTCCATCTAAATATATTGCACTAACAAGAGCCCTGTGTTCCATCCAAAGACCTTTTGTACCATGAATTGCATATCTATTAGAATAGGGACGGGGTAGATTAGTATCATGGCTGATCAATATCGTTTCTCCATTCTGGCATTTTATCACTGTAGTAACAATATCACCAAGTTTGAAATTTATTTTTGCATAAGGATGCTCTATTCCAACTTGACTTACAATATATTGGTGCAAACTTCGAGATTTCGTTGCTGTTGCAGTCAAAGAAACCATTCTGTTGCCCCTGTCTGTATTAAGACAGTTTGCTATAGGACCCAGCCCATGAGTCGGATACAAATCTCCGTTTCTATTTATGGAATGATATGTTCTCCACTCGGCTTCACCCCTTGCTCCGGGACCGAAATTTATTTGTCCGGATTGTCTGCCAAACTTAAGACTACGAAGATCATGACAATAACCGCATTCACCATGTACTAATTCTCCAAATAATCCTTCCCTTACCATTCCCAGTATTGCCATAGTACTACGTTCATAACAATGGTTTTCCAGCATCATACAAGGCATACCGGATTCTTCGGAAGCTTCTATAAGGTCCCAGCATTCCTGTATTGAAGAAGCGCCCCATACTTCAGGTGCGCAGTATTTACCTGCCTTCATTGCAGCAACTGCCATGGGAGTGTGCCACAACCATGGAGTGGCAACGACAACACCATCCAAATCGTCCCGCGCTACTAACTTGTAAAAATCTTCTTCACCCGTATAACCCTCAGGCCTTCTCCTGCCGGATTTTACTACAAGGTCTATAGCGCGGTTTAATCTTTCACTATTAATTTCACTTAAGGCAGGAACTTCAACATCTTCCATATCTAAACACATTCTTAATAATCCGGTTCCCTGGCTTCCAAGTCCTACAAATCCCAATCTTACTTTTCGGTCGTCCTGACCAAATAAACGGATGCTGCGGGACATTGTTGCAGCTAATCCCACTGCAGCACCTGTTTTAATAAAATCTCTTCGATTCATATTTGTGCCCATAATATCTTTTCCCTCCTCTTTAATCGTATTTTAGGAAATATCAATTAAAATAATCTGTGAAACCAATTGTAATATCAGACACAATGCTGCTAAATTTTTAGTTAGATAGAATATCAACCATTCTATACAATATTCAGCTTTCTTTATAATCTATATAATGTACAGCTATTTCTTTTCACTCTTCAAACCCTAATAAGCCATCATTGCCTTATAACATCAATGCTAAATAAAAAGATAGGGATTAACAAGAACATTTAGTTACAAGTAATCCCTATCATATTTAATAAGCATTAATATGAAAAACTTTTCTCTTCATTAAAATGAAGCTCCAATAGAGATTCTGTTTACCGCATCAAAGACTCCCAAGTCACTATAGGAATAATCAATCTTTATGCCAAATCCTCCTTCAACGGCGTATTTAATGCCAACTCCCGCAGATAGTCCCTCTTCATCGTAATTATATTTATATCCAGCACGAAGTGCTATCATATCCATATACCAGTATTCTCCCCCAATGTGAATTCTCTCTGTGTAATCACGTGGATGTACGGCATCAACTGCCAATACCAGAGATTGACTCTCCTGAAGTGACGGCACAAAATCAAAAATATCCATACCAAAACCAAGCGTAAACGTTAGCGGCAGTTCAAATGCCGTTTCCTGATATTTGAACTGTGGAGAAAAGTTTCGAATACTCATTCCTACCCTGAAACTCCTGAAGCCAGGGTAAAATATAGTTCCAAAGTCGTAAGCAAGACCGGTAACTTTGTTTTTAACAGTTTCACCATCAGGAAAAAGGTTTTCTCCCAGGTGCTGGTGTGCATATTTGATGTGACCACCTAATGTGAACTTGTCGGTCATCTGTCTTGCATATGCTAAACCTACTGCATAGGCACCAACATCCACATCTCCCGTCTCTATAAAGCCTTTCTCGGTATCTGCAACCCGGGTGCCTATTATTTCACCATAATCACTTGTGATAAGACTAACGCCGACGTTGCCCCAATTCCCGAAATTCTGCACAAATGCTGCAGCGTTATACTTTATGTCAACTATCCATTCCGTCCTGCTGACAAAAATGTCAGAAGTTGAGCGCATTGCGGCTATACCGGCAGGATTATAAAACATGGCACTGGCATCATTCCCAACCATCATAAATGCCCCTCCCATAGCAGCGGGCCTGGCTCCAACATCAACCTTTAAGAACTGAAGACCGGTTTGAGCAGTCTTCTTTAAAACCGAGTGAGTGGGCATTGCAACGACCATACAGAGAAAAGCAATGGTCAATAATAAAGTCAATTTCTTCATTCTATATACCTCCTTTTAATCCCGACTCTGCCCACTTCTGGCAGACAAAGTCGGGAAAATTTTCTATTTTCAAATATTTACCTTACTATTACGAATTTTACGAAAGTTCTCTCACCGGTTGGAGTACCTTCTGCATCAGTTTTTTCAATGAGTGCAATATAAATCCCACTAACTATAAGTTGACCATCTTCAGTTGTTGAATGTTCATCCTCTAAATCTCCCCACGATTCATCACCAGAACCGTCAGTATGGTATAAAGTCTGGACTAAATCACCACTTTCAGTGTAAATCTTAATAGTGCAATATCCAGGTATATCCATAAACATTATCTTATTCTCCTCACCAGGATATTGCAGGTCTTCAGCACCAATATTGAATGGATTTGGAACAACCCTGACAGTAGAAAGAGTCCCTTCTGTTCTGGTTAGATATGCACGTCTCATTGTTGTAATATTTAAATATTTACCGCTCTCAAGGATCTCTTTTTTACCATTAACACCAGCTATATTTCCTACCCCATCATCAAAAGCAGTTACATAGTATACATATCCAATACCGCGCTTGGGTGTTTCATCATCAAAGGTATGAGTTAGAGCATTTGCTGTACCCTGTCCACATTCAAATACAGGGTAGAAGAAAGTGCTGTCATCCGTCGGAATAGCCCTGTAAACCCTGTAGCCGGCAAAATCAGATGCTTTCTCTGACTCAGTACCATCCCATTCTATCCTTATCATATTAGGCAGTGACTTTATCTCGACTGATGGAGGAGACGGCGGGATTGGAATATTGTAATCGTTTCGAATGTTCCATTGGGAAGCCAATGCATTATTAAAGAGGGAATCCTTGCCTGTGGCAACCCAGCAATCTTTTGCCCAGTTGTTATACTCGGTCGACCAGGTATCTGCTTCATAAAGATCCGGGAATGTTTTATATTGAGGGGGCAAGTTATCTTTTACACCAAAATCATTGCCTGGCGGCGGTTCTAATGTTTCATTAAGCCATTCCCCACCTATGCGCCAGCTTTCCTTGAGCGAAATACTTCCCCATACTTGAGAATAAGCAAACCTAAGATCCTCTCCGGGTTCTAAAGTATAAGGACCGCTGGAATTAAACTCAATTGTATGCCAACCATGCCCCCAGCCGGGAAAATCATTTATATATTTATAACCTCGCTCTTCCGGGTTCACTTCATGGTATGTTCCTGGATATGTACCCTCCATATACGGTGTCCCCTGGGAAGGGGGAAGACC
>JAUWXV010000061.1 GCA_030616165.1 bacterium
GGCAAATGTCCCTGTAACACTTCTTTTAAAAGTTATGCCAAAAACTCGTCAGGAATACAGGGGTTTTTGCGAACAAATCGATTTTACGCACCTTGTTGAGCTAATTTTCTAAAAAACTCTCTCGAACCATATTTATTTTTAAAAGAAGCCCTGACCAGGATGCATAGATTAGGTCTAATTTTGAACTAATACAGTCAAGAGGTATAAAACCACTACTAAGTGATTTTTATGCGAAAATAGGGTGTTTATAGGTTAGTTCTTGAAAAATAATGTTTACAAAACTACGATATGTCAAAATTTAACTATGTTGAGATTATATTCATTTCCTGATAGTATTTTAACTAATTAAGTTTAGTTGTTGTTCTGCTTCTATTCTCATATCTGTAAAAGTTGGAGAGCTTTCTTTCAATAATTTATAAAATGTATCTGTATTAAAAGAGTGATATTGACCTCTTAATATTGCCCAATCCATCATAATATTTTTCCGTATATTTATTTCATTAATTATTTTAACATAGGATTCAATTTTATTAGTAAATCCTTTATGGAATAAATGTCCAATCTGAAGAACATGCAATGCATAATCTTTTTGAAATCGTAATGGATTAATTGATAGATCTCTTATAAATTGATTTTTATCTCTAATTAATTCATTTGACAACTTCATATTTCCTTCTATTTCAGTTAAAAAACGATTTAATTTCTCTTGCTTCTCAGTAAATCTTGGAATAAGATCCTGTTCTTTATCCTTTAGGAATTTAATTACCTTATCTATCATTTTATCTATATTGGGTCTATTTTCATTATATTCGAGATCTATGAAATCCATATTTGTTGAAATAAAGCCTTTTGATTTAATTCTTCTTCCTTTGTAACTTTTTCGAGTAACGTGTAATAATAATTGGATCTGTCCAAGTTCTTTAAGGCATTTAGCATACCCCCATTCTTGATTAACCCATTGGTGGTTTTTAGACTCATTGGTTATCAAAACAATAAAGACATTACACTTTTTGAAGGATTTGATTACTTTTTCAGTAAAAGTTGTATCTCCTTCTTTACGGTCTTCAACAAGTTCAACGCAAAATGAACTTTCAAGTTTTTCATTTATTTTTTCTTCTAACTTTTTAGCTATATTGTAATTCTTCCCTGCATAACTGATAAATACATAATTCATTATATCACCTAATAATTTATTAGTATTATTTCAGAATCCCCCGCGAATTTACCGAATATAGTAAATTGTAAAGTGAATATCTAACCTTTATTTTATAAGCTTTGTTCAAAAATTGTATTTAATAAATGTGGGATTTTAAATAAACAAGAATATTTTTTTAAATTGATTTAAAATCCAAAATATATTGACTAAAATTAATTGAGTAGTTATATTTGAAAATAGAGAAAATAAAAAAAATATGTGAGTATGAAGAAAGGTAAAATGGATATTACAAAAATATTTTCTATTGTTCTTGAAACCTTTTTATATATTGCAAAAGAAACTGGTAATTTGCAAGGTAATAAAGCTGATGAAAAATTGAGTTTGGCATTTTTCAGACAAAGTGCCTTAATAGGTTATAGTCTTGACGATACATATAGTCCCCAAAGCTTAGCTAAATTTCCATCATTAGAAGAAAGTGGTGGTTTGACAGATATCGTTACACCCTTTATTCTTGTTCGCAATCTTTTTGAGACTTATATAATTATGTATTATTTATTGATTGACTCTGAATCGGAAAAGGAAAAAGAATTTAGATTAAATTTATGGGATAGACATGGTTTAAGTGAAGGAATGGAAATGTCTAAATTATTACTTGTCAATCGTAATGTGATAAAAGAATACGAAAGACAATATAAAGTTTTATGGAAAAAAATAGTATCTTCAGACTTTTATAAGAAACTAAGTGAACCAGAGAAGAAATCAATAAAAAAGCCCTATAAATGGATTGTAAAGAAAAAGGGCGAAAATATATATGATATACTTTATCTTTCGGATATAGCTAAAATTCATCCGTCTCAGGCAGGTTTTATATATAAATTTTTATCTAATTATGTTCATTCTCAAAGCTTTTCGTTGGAACACCAAGCAACTATTTTAAAATTTTCAGATACTAAAGAAGAATTGGATAGGTCTAAATTTTATGCATGTATGTTCTTGTCATTAATATTAGATTGTTTTTGTAAGATTATCCCAAAAGCAAGGGATTTAATTGATGATAACAAAGACATTAAAGAGATTATTGAAGTATATCAAGAACTTAAAGAAGAAAGTTTATTAGATATAGAAGTAGAAAAGAATAAATTAAAAAAGAATAAAAAAGTACAGACTAATAAAATCCCAAATCCAACAAATCTGGCATAACCTAACCAAAGGAATGCCTAATAAAGTGGATTATCATTTAGAAGTAATAGATGATTTGTATAAAAGTGAAAAATGAAAAAGATTTGTTCAAAGTGCAAAGAGTATAAAGAGTTTTACAAGCGTAATAATTATGTTTGTAAAGACTGCATTAGAGAGTGTTCAAGAAAATACTATTATAAAAATAGGGAAATTAAATTGGCGTATCATAGGGAATACGCTTTAAGGAACAAGGAGAAGGCTAAAAAGTATCAAAAGAAATACCGAGCCGAACACATGGAGGAAAGGAAAAAGTGGGGGGCAGAACATAAGATACAAATTAAAGAGTATCAAAAACAATATCGTTCTGAACATAGGGAAGAAAGAAAAAAGTGGAAGGAAGAACACAGGATAGAAATTTTAGAATATCGAAAAAAGTATAGACAAAGGGATAGAGTATTAAATTAAAGGGGAAAAATAAAATGAAAAAATTTAATATTTTTATAGTAGGTATTTTAATTTGCTTTTTGAGTTTTAATGTTAGTGCACAGGAATATTCCATAGATAAGTATTGTGGGGAGGAGTGGGTGCAAGGCTCAGAGATTAATAAATTAGGAATAGTAGTGGGATTTACATCAGCCGCAAATGCAATAGAAAGAGATGTAACAAGAATGTTCCAGAGTCTTCAAAATTTAGAAGAAGGCATTGAGCTTGAAGAGGGATACCAGGATAGTTCTAAATGGGAGTTTTTTGAATCTGTTAAACCTCTTAGAAGGGAAGAAGTAAAAAAATATACTATTTATGAAACACAAATGAGAACTATTATTGAAGCAATAGACGAGTTTTATAAAAATACAAGAAATAGAAGAATATTAATAACGGGAGCTTTTGAGTATGTGAGTATGTCTTTGCAAGGAGCAACAGATGAGGAATTAAAGGAAAAATTGGAATATCTTAGGATTACTGAAATTCCTAATCCAGATGAAAAAAAATAAGTGATTATTGGGATAGGGAATTACCTAAAATAATAAAGAAGAAATAAAAAATGCAAGATTATAACTGGCTTTTAACAACAATAGCACAGTCTTCCGCTGCACTGGATTGTTTTTTTATTGACAAGCCTTAAGTATTAAATTATATTATGATAAGAACCCACAAAACAAACTTATATAAAAATGCTATTTGAATATAGAAAATTTGAAGAAAAATAAATAATGATGGATTTAATTATATTTCCAATTTTAATACTTGCGTTGACTGTAATTTGGATTATTTTACCATTTGCCATATTTGGTATAAAGCCCTTATTGCGAGAAATATTGTCTGAATTGAGAAAATTAAATAAAAAAAATAAATGTATCTATTTGTGGCAGCAATGGTGCTCAATGGTTTTATACTGTTGGGCTATTTTTTTGCCAAATTGTGACATAATGTGACAAATTAGGGGGTCTAAAAAGGTGTCCAATTTTTTGATGTATTTTAATATAATATTAGTTTTCGAACTTATCAAATCACTCTATATCTTCTTTTTTCTTAATATATTTTATCATATTTCATAATTTGTTATATATTGATAAATTATATAAGATAAAAATTTTTATTTTTTATTGACTTTTGCTATTTTTTAAATTATATTTTTTAAGGGGGGATAAATAATGATTCATTTTTTATTTATTGAATTAGTTCATTTACATATGCCCATTGATAACTTCTTTTAGTTAAGGTTAATATAACTGTATAACTTCACTCTCACAAGCAGTATATCTCGACCGGAAAGTGAGTTAAGTACATAACTCCCCCATGTTATGAATGATGATTAACACCTATAACATTAACTGAAAAATCTTTAAACCTTCTTAGGGATATAATATATTTGTTTTAAACATTTTAATATTAAAGTTATACTAATTTTTATAAAAGGAGCACTATCATGCCAGACATTAGTTACGTATGCATATCAGATATGCATCTTGGCGAAGAGGATGGTCTATTAACTAATTTAAAAACTGGCAGTACTGACACTGAATCTACTCAGCCAAGCCCGGTTATGGTGCAATTAGTAGAGTGTTTAAGAGAGCTTATCTCTAAAAACAAGGAAGGAAAAAAACCAATACTTATTTTAAATGGAGATATCCTCGAACTGGCTTTGACCACTACCAATCATGCGGCTATGGTATTTGAACGCTTTATAGAACTTATTATGCCGGCTGGCAAAGAACTTTTTGAAAGAATTATATACATTCCTGGAAATCATGACCATCACATCTGGGAGCTTGCCCGGGAGACACAGTATGTTAATTACATTACAAAACCTGAAATGACAAATCCGGACATAGGCAAACGTCTTCCTATTCCCTGGCATACGACAAACATGTTTGTGGAAAATGATCCTAATCCAGTGCCTTCCTATTTCCTGACCAAACTGGTTAATAGATTCCCCCGCCCAACGGATTGTGTTATCACCACAGTATATCCCAACTTTGGCTTTTTTATAGAAGACAGCCAGAAATGTGTCATTTTTCATCATGGTCATTTCATTGAACCGCTCTATCAACTAATGAGTAACTTAAGGAATCTGATTCTTCCTAACCGTGAAAAACCGAGACATATTTGGGACATAGAAGCTGAAAACTTCGCCTGGATCGACTTTTTCTGGTCAACAATGGGACGCTCCGGGGAGGTTGGGAAGGATGTTGAATTAATTTATGAGAAAATGCATGACAAGGTACAAGTCAAGAGACTTTTTTATACTTTTATTGACAATCTTGCCAAGAAAAAGAACTGGCCGAGAATTACGATGAAAATACTGGGAAGAATTATCTTTCATTTATTAAAAAACAAAATCCCCGGATTTGAAAAAAAACAAATGGTTGATTCCTTGAGTCAAGATGCCAAAGATGCCCTTAAAGAATACATGAACACTCCTCTTAGGGAGCAGATTCTCGCAGAGCGAAAGGATACACCGAATGATGTGACCTTTGTTTTTGGACATACTCACAAACCATTTCAGGAAAAAATGGATGTAACAAAATATCCTGAAAAAGTAAAAGTATATAACACCGGTGGTTGGGTAGTTGAAGATAAGGTTCCCCAACCACTCCATGGCGGTGCAATAATCCTGGTCGATGATGATCTGGATACCGTGTCACTTCGAATGTACAATCAGGAAGCCGACCCTGAAAAATATTCAATCAGGGTTGAGCAAGCTACACATGCTGGGGAAGAGAAGAATCCTCTTTACTACCAAATCCAGAATTTGGTTAAGTCATCCGAGGACCTATGGCAGGAATTTTCAAATATTGCCGCCGATACAGTGGAAGAAAGGATCAAACATTTTAGAGATAGGCTAACTAAGGATTAGAAAACTTCTTAATAAAGTTGTGCTTCCATCTTTTTCATAGCTTCACATTTATAACATCTATTAAGATGGGATGTTATATTGTTTTTCATGTTATACATTGGTAATGATAGAAGTGATAGAAAGTTTGATGCTTAAATTGTCGTGTTGGGATAAAGTAAATTATAATGTTATATTTTTCATAAAGGAGGCAATCTTATGGATAAAGAACAACAAGTTGCAATTCGTGATTTGTCATTGGAAAAATATGATCTTACCAAACGCGTATCATATCTTAAAGATATATACTTTAGAGCAATGCCCGAAATATGTATTGAACGTCCACGAATAATAACTAAATTCCACGAAAATAGTGGTCTTTTTAAAAAGAAGAGTATCACCATATTAGATAAAGCCAGAGCATACCGGGATGTCCTTGAGAGGCGCACTCCGATAGTTCGCCACAGCTGTTCGTATGAGAAAGGTGTAAAAAAGATGAAGCGCTTTAAATTCAAGGAGGCCCCTCTTTTCGCAGGCTCCACTACAAGCAAGTTCAAAGGTGTTCCCCTTTATCCAGAGTTTCTTGCCCTGGCATTGTGGCCAGAACTTTGGACGATTTCAAAGAGGGCAAGTAATCCTTTCCATATTACAGATAATGAGGTGAAAAAACTCAATTACGAGATATTCCCCCACTGGATAGAAAACAATATAACTGAACTGGCGAGGAAAAGATGCTACGAGGAAAATCTGAAAAAGTACGGACTTAATAAGCATGATCCTGAGATGAAGCTTTTAGAACGGCTTGTTATTTTTCTTGCCAGTAAACCCAACTGTATCTCCCACACCATACCGGATTTTTCCAAGGCTATCAAACAAGGTTTGCGCCAGATAATCAAGGATGTCAAGAAGAAAAAAGAAGAAACTTCTGAAGATTCCAAGAAAGAATTCTATACGGCAATCTCTGAGGTTCTTGAGGGGATAATCACATATTCAAAAAATTTGGCTGCTGAGGCCGAGAAACTTGCCAGTAAAGAAAGGGATCCTGTACTAAAAAAAGAACTCCTCGATATTGCAGAGATAAACAGTCATGTCCCTGAATATCCTGCACGGACTTTCCGTGAAGGACTGACTACGATCTGGATCTGCTGGATCGCCATCCACCTTGAAAATCCAAACGTTGGTCTCAGTCTCGGCAGGCTCGATCAGGTTCTTTACAACCTTTACAGAAATGATATTGACACTAATAAATTAACGATAGAGCAGGCCATTGAGTTAATATGTTGCTTGTGGCTTAAGATAGGCGACCATGTTCCTGCTATTCCGGATGCGGGTGAACAACTCTTTGGTGGGTCCGGCTCTAACCAAGCTATCACTATTGGTGGTGTTGACAAAAACGGTAAGGATGTCGTAAGTGATCTGACCTATGTTATGCTCAGAGCCACGGAGTTGATGAAATTACGTGATCCCAACCTTAATGCAAGGTATTATCAAAGTGAAAAATCCAGAGATTACCTGAGGAGGCTATGCGAGGTTAATATCAATACAGGAGCCACTCCAGCACTTCACAATGATAAGGCTGTTATCAAGGCTCTTGTCCATAAGGGTGAAACTGTTGAACAGGCACGGGATTATGGTGTGATAGGCTGTGTAGAACCCGGGAGTAATGGAAGGTTCTATGGCCACACTGCTGCTATCTTATTGAACCTTACTTCTGCCCTTGAACTTACCCTCTTCAACGGCAGACACAGGCATACAGGTATGGATTTACTGATAAGCACAGAGTCAGGTGATGTCACCACCTTTACAACCTTTGAGGAGTTTAAGGCTGCATTTGAAAAACAGACACGCTGGCTTGTCGAGCAAACAACAAACCTGAATAACATCTTGGGGAGAATACATCAGGACTTCTATCCCACACCTATCCTCTCGGCTTTCTTTGAAGGACCCATGAAGAAGGGAAAAGACCTTATTCAGGGTGGAGCTATGATCAACTCTTCAGGTGCAACCATCATTGGACTCGCAGATGTTGCTGATTCCCTGAGTGCTATCCAGAGAGTTGTTTTTGAGGAGAGGGCAACCTCCTTTGCAGACCTCCTTCAGGCCCTTGAAAGTAATTTTGAGGGTTACGAATTCCTGCAAAAGCGACTTATGAATCCCGATAAGACCCCTAAATACGGTAATGAAAATTCTGCGGCTGATGCCAATGTTTCTTGGATAGTGGAACTATTGGATAAAGCCTTTGGGGAGAAGATGAACTACCGCGGTGGACATTACCGAGTTGGATACTGGACTATGACCAACCATGCAGGTTTTGGCAGGCTGATGAAAGCTCTTCCCAACGGACGTAAAGCTCATGAGAACTTCACTAGCGGCATAACCCCTGTTTCCGGAGTTACTCCTTATCTTACAAAAGCCCTCAACTCTGTTGCAAAACAGCCTGTAGGATGTCTCTCAAACGGAATTGCCTTAAATCTTAAGTATACTCCTGAACATGGAAATAAGGAGAAGATGCTCGACAACTTTGTAGCCTCTGTAGAGGGGTATTTTGATGATGCTAATGGAGAGAGAGATGGCGGGATGGAAATCCAGTTCAATATCACAACACATGATGATTTTGTTAATGCTGTAGCCAATCCTGAGATTTATAAAGAACTTCTGGTTCGTGTTTCTGGGTATACTGCTTACTTTAAGGATCTTAATCCACAAATGCAAAAAGAGATAATCGATCGCACAGAATATCTTCTATCCACCGGAAAAGCAAGGGATTTTGCTCCATTTCCGTTACCTAAATGAGACATTTGAGGCCTGTAAAGGGTTGGTGTAGTCTCTATTGGATAAGTAAAGTGATATGAACGTTAACTTAACCAAAAAGGAGTTGACAAATGAGATCCATACTAAAACGTTTTTTGCTAAGACCAATTCCTTATTTTTTTACTGATATAGTGGGAGTTTATATAGCGAGACTTTTCTCAAGAAGTTTGAAAAAAGAACTATCTGGAAAAGCAACAGATGAGTTTCTGGAGCTCCTATTAAGGGGTATGGACCTGGCTTTTTATCTATCGAAAGGATATCGGAAGAATATAAGAGATTTTGAGGGACGTTACCTCTTTAAAACTGCTGACAATCTTGTTGCTGCCTCTGCTATTTTTAAGGATGGTGATATGGAGGTCCTCGAAGACGTAATAGATGATTGGGATATTATGATAACCTTCAAAGATTCTGAAGCATTGTTGGCCTATATATTCTCTAAGGATCAAGATATTCTCGATTCAATATTGGCAAACGATGTTGAGGTTGAAGGAAACTTGAATTATATATATAAGTTTGGTTTTATGGTCAGGGACCTCGCCCATAAACTTGGAGTCGGATAAATGTTACAGAGGAGTAAACTTCCCCTTATTGTTGATATCAAGAGGAACAGTCTTGAAGATGGACCGGGTATCCGAAGTGTTGTTTTCTTCAAAGGATGCCCTCTGCGATGTATGTTCTGTCACAGCCTTGAAACCCAGGAGCCATGGGTAGAGATTGCATTTTCATCTAAGGAGTGTATAAAATGTGGGAAGTGTGCAGATACCTGTCCAAATGGTGCTATCGACGTTGATTTCTTAGGACGTATCCATAGAGATAAGTGCGTCCGATGCGGAGAATGTACCATCACCTGTCCCGGGAATGGTCTTAGACTTATAGGAACTTATTACCAGGTTGAAGCGCTCACCGAAATTCTCCTACGAGACCTTTCCTATTATCGCTATTCAGGAGGTGGAGTAACTCTTTCAGGTGGTGAATGTACAATTTATCCCGATTATGTTGGATCTCTTCTTATATCCTTGAAGGCTAAAGCGGTTCATATCGTTCTGGAAACTTCAGGCTATTTTGAATACAATACCTTCAAGCAAAAGATACTTCCATATATAGATCTCGTCTACTACGATATTAAGATCGCAGATCCCAGAGCTCACAATAAGTACATTGGGAAACCAAATCAGAGAATTCTTAAGAACTTTTGCCGGCTTATTAAGGAAAAGAGAGTCGAGGTTCGTCCCCGCATTCCTCTTGTGCCTGGTATTACTGCCACAAGAGAAAACCTATCAGCAATCGTCGGATTTCTATGTGAAGCAGGGGCAGATGATGTCACCTTACTCCCTTACAATCCAATGGGGATAGAGATGGCTGTTAACCTCGGAAGGCAAAAGCCGCATATTCCCGAGGGATTTATGAAACCTGATGAAGAAAGAGAAGTGTATTCTATGTTCAGAACGATACTTGGGGAAAAGAAAAAAATGGGAGCAGTTTTAGTGTCATAATATATGAAAGCAGAATAGTCTATTAATAAGGTAGATAACTAAGCATAATTATCTGAGTAAATAGTAATAATAAAATCTGAATCCTTCAACTTTACGTTTTTTTGACCTTTATGGAGGACTTAAACTATACATGGGGCAATGCATCAACAGACTCTTTTACACTGGGGAAGGTAACGAATGAGATTTATAATTTTAAATCTCAGAATGTTCTTGGCATTGTTTTCGTATGAGAATAAGTATTACAATTATCAAAAAATTAACAAATTTAGTGCTTTCATCAATGATATGCCGAAGTCATTCTCTGCACATCACGGTTTTATCGATACTTTCCTAAGTTCATGTTGGGTAGGTTTGATTACGCCTGTGAGTGGATGTACCACGTATACTGTTTCCTCACTCACACAATAAGGAATGAATCCTACCCTATTTTTAGCGAGAGTAATAAAAGCCTTTTCAGAAAGAATAGAAGAGATTTTAAGGATGAACTAATTACCTTAATTAGGAAAGGAGGAAGATATGGTTCAGATAGACATACCCGCTGCTTTTATCGCAAGCATGCTTTTTCTGGATGTGGGAAGAAAAGTAGTATTGAAGGAAGCTAAGGAAACAAATGAAGCGAAACCTGCGGTCTATTATAAGTTTCTTTTCAGGTCTGTTTTTTTTGCGGGTTTTGTTATAGCGCCTGCCGGTATTTATCTCCTTGCCGGATGGCCTGGCTGGGAGCAAATATATTGGAGTAAGAGTTTTGAATTAGTAATGCATACTGGATGGGTAAATGCACTTCTGCCGGCATTTTTTATAATTGCCATTGTGCTTGGAGCTTATTGGGGGCATGTCCTTGGGTATCGATGGCTAATCACCGGTAAAGTGAAATACCTGCGCCCGACCTATATTGCAGTTCTCATTGTGGTTGGAATTGTTGTATTGGTTAATTATCCGTCTTTTCTCCTTGTAGGCACCTATGACCAATACAATAACTTAAATGGGCAAGTTCGTGGGGATATGGCAAATGTGTGGAGTAATCCATATGGTTTTTCTGTTGCTTGGATAATGGTCATGCTCTATTTTATTATCTGTTTTTTCTATCTATTTTTCAAAATAAGGAATGAGAGTACAAAATATTAAGGAGGTATGAAATGCTTGCTATTGATATTCCAATTTCAATATTAGCAGGTCTAGTGCTTGCAGAGGGTGGTAAGAACATGATCAAGGGTGGAGATAGCCAGAAATACAACTTTATGCGTGCCACAGTCCTGCTGTATGCGGTCTTCTTTATTACGCCTATTCCGTTTTATTTTTTTATGGGATGGCCAGCTTGGGAGACGAATTTCCTCTGGAGGTGGCCCGACAGTCTCCTTGACAGTCCGTTAAAGGCATCTGTATCTTTTGTAGCATTTATACTAACAGTGGGTCCAGCATATCTGGGTTTTTACTGCGGCACATTCCTGATAAGAATGGGGAAAGATATTTGGGTACGGATAGGATATATATCAATGGGAATTCTGGTAGGTATTATAGTATTTTTAACAAGGGGTATTACCTTCAACATTGCAAGTACTTATTCAAAATATGAGGCAGGTGATTTTTATTCCTTTTGGTCACACCCATTCTTTACAGGCTGGCTAATTGTCACAATTTACTTTTGGGGTTCTTTGGTTGTCTTTTATATCTGGCTTCGTAAGAAAAATTAACCGTTATACCCAATCCATTGTTGTCAGCTGCCAGATGTTCAACAATAAAGATTTCAAGTCGATTTGAAAAAAGTTTGGCTATTCTTATTATTTTAAGAGTCTTGCGGTTGAGTCCGTTCAGCGGTGGCAAGTATATGAAAGGTTTATAATTACAGAAAAAGAATGATTTCTATGTCTGTTTTGTTTACAAAAGCCAAGATTGGCAATATGGAACTATCGAATCGTATGATTCGTACTGCTTCTCATGAAGGGCTGGCAGACAGTACTGGCAAGCCAACTGATGAGCAGTTTGAGTTTTATAAAGGCTTTATAGAAGGAGGAATCGGTCTTGTTATCACCGGGTATGCTGGAATTATGCAGTCAGGGAAGAGTGCCCTTTACCATATGACTATGATCGATTCTGACGAACTGATTCCATATCATCGAAGGCTTATTGACCGTGTTCATCAGATTGGCGGAAAAATTATACTCCAAATAGCCCATTGCGGACGTCAAACCTGGTCAAGTGAAACGGGTGAGCCGCTCTTAGCCCCTTCAGCGATCCCGTGTGGTTTTTATCGTGAAACGCCCAAAGAAATAAGTGAAGAGGAGATATATACCGTAATAGAAGAGTTTGCAAAGGCAGCCCTCCGGATCAGGGAAGCGGGATATGACGGTGTACAAATCCATGGTGCCCATGGTTATCTTCTCTCTACATTTTTATCACGACATTCCAACAAGAGGAAAGACCAATGGGGAGGGAGTATTAAAAATCGTTTCAGAATAGTTAGCGAAACATTGAGAGCCGTTAGAAGAGTTGTCGGAGAAGATTATCCGGTACTTATAAAGCTTAATACATATGAGCGAGCACGAAAAGGAAACAAGTCCGAGGATTGCGTCCAATTTGCTAAAATGGTTGAAAATACCGGTTGTTGTGATGCTATAGAGCTAAGCTGCGGCACAAATGAAGGTGGGTTTGTCATGACGAGGGGGGAGTTCCCGACTGACGCTATTTTTAAATACATGCGTCCTTACCGCAAGTATCATTCATTGGTTAAATTTTTTCTAAGGAGTTTCGTGCTCCCATTTGTTAAGTTAAAACAGCCACCATTTTCCGAAGGATATAATCTAGAAACTGCTGTAAAGGTAAAACAGGCGGTTTCTTTACCTATAATTACCGTAGGAGGTATGCGATCCAAAAGTTTTATGGAAGCAGCCATTGAATTGAAGAAAACAGATTTTGTTTCCATGGCAAGACCGTTAATCCTGGAACCTGATCTGGCTAACAAATTTAAGAACGGAATCAGCGATATTGCCTTATGTGACAACTGTAATAAATGTGTTGTTGCCACTGATACGCGCCCCATTCAATGTTATAATATACCATTATTGGAAGCGTAAATATACTACTATGATTTTAAATAACATGATATTTATGCATTAATTCATTTCAAACTTTAGAAAGGTTTTAATAAAAATGTTATAAATTTCAACTATTTTAATTTATTTATAATTTGTACATATTTATTTCCAGGTTATTTTTCCCGAATAACTCTACTTGTATAACCTAATTTCTTTATATCTTTTGAAGTAATCAAATTTCTTTTTTGTAACATAAATTTTAATCTTTTTTGTCCAATAATCACTCCTACCGAAAATGAAAGGTGATATAATATGTATATTAGCACAAAAAATAAACTCATTATGATAAAAGAATTTTTAAAAAATATAATTACATTTATACTTGTTTATCTATTTTTATATATAGCCAAAATAGTCATATATGCTGTAATTGTCTCATTGTTATTTTTTGGGATTTATGCTATATTTCCTGATCATTTGTTTCTGAATATATTTTTATGTGTACTAACAGTATTAGTACTCTTTGTAATTAGAGGTGCGTGGAGAGGATTTGATATTTAAATCGGAGAAATAAATTGAAAGAATATTTATGTAAAAATCATTCTAAAATAACTGGAATTACATTTCCAGATATAAATATCGTCAGGATAAGAGTTCGTAACGGTTACGATCAATTTACACAAAAAGACTCTGTGGCTGTGGTTGAGCAAGATAAAAAAATAGAAATATTTATTAATCAAAGTAATGATGTTCCAGAGGAATTAGTAATTTCACCTGAGAAAAATAGTGATTCAAGCATAATATATAATAAAGAATCTGAACTAATAACATTCTTCTATAAAAGACGGTGTATAGCCAAAACTATTAGTCCAATATATAGTAATAACAAGGGAACATATGTAGATTTTGAGAATCCGGGAGAAGAATATAACTTTTATGGCTTGGGCGAAAAAGCTGGAAGATTGGAAAAGACCGGTGAAGACTGGGTATTAAAAAATAATGAAACATACAGCTATTCAGAAAAATGTGACTCCTTATATGCAAGCATTCCATTCTTTATTGTGGTTACAAAAAATGATACTTTTGGTATATTTCTGGATCAAATACAACATTCATTTTTTGATTTTGGAAAATCTAAAAATCACAATAAATTCACATTCGGGAGTGAATCGCATCATGAAATAGATTTTTATTTTATATTTGGTAATAACCCAAATGAAATAGTAAAAAGTTATTTTAAGCTAACAGGATATTCCTATTTTCCTCCAAGAAGAGCTTTTGGGCATCATCAATGCAGGTGGAGTTATAAAAATGAAAAACAAATAAGAAAACTTATATGTAATTTTAAGAAACATAATGTTCCATGTGATATGATTTATTTTGATATTGATTATATGGATAAATTTAAAATTTTCACAGTTAATGAAAAGGCTTTTCCAGACATACATAACTTACTAAAAGATATTAAAAATGAAGGATATCATCCCACATTTATTGTTGATCCCGGTGTTAAAGAAGAAGCCGGTTATAGAGTATATGAAGATGGAATGAAAAATAATATTTTCTTAAAAGATTCCAATGGAATTTGGAAAGGGAAAGTTTGGGCTGAAGGTAAAACAGTTTTCCCTGATTTTTATAAAAATGAAACTAGGCAATGGTGGGCTAATCTGCATAAAAATTTTGTGACTAAAAAACTAAGAACGCATGTTGACATCTGGAACGATATGAATGAAATAGCTCACGGATTGAAAGAAAATCCGGATGATGTATTTTTTGAATATAATGACAGGAGTTTACCATACAAAGAGTTCCATAATGCGTATGCTCTTATGGAAGCGAAAGCAACAAATGATTACGCAAAAGATTCAGGGAAAAGGACATTTATACTCTCAAGAGCCGGATTCTCAGGAATACAAAGATATGCAGGAATATGGACCGGGGACAATTGGAGTAATTACAGTCATCTTAAAATGACAATAAGCATGATGCTAAATTTATCTCTTTCTGGAATCCCGATAGTTGGATGTGATGGCTTAGGTTATGGCGGATTTTGTACACCAGGAGCAGCAATACGCTGGACTCAGGCTATGTGCCTGCTGCCGATAATGAGATTTCACTCTGCAAAATGGTTTCCCCCTAAAGAGCCATGGAGCTTTGGAAAAGTTGTATTAAAACATATAAAAAAATATATTAAATTGAGATATAAATTCTTACCTCATTTGTACAACTTGGCACATAAAAGTCATACTAAAGGAGAATTGATAATTAAGCCAATATTTTTTGATTATCCGGAAGATGAAAATACATATAATTTAGATAATCAATATCTCGTTGGTGATAGTATATTAGTCGCTCCTGTTGTAACTCCATTGCTCCCCTGGAAGAAATTGTATTTACCAGAAGGTAAATGGATAAGGCTGGAAGATGGTAAAGAATTTACCGGGAGGAAATGGGTCAGGATGTTAGTACCATATAGCAAATGTCCAATTTTTATAAAAAAGGGATCGGTCATAGCAACACAAGATGTTGGCACGAATCATGAACCTCTAAATAAAACTTTATTTATAAACGTGTATCCTCCAGAAAAAGGAGAAATTTTATATGAATTTTATGATGATGATGGTGTCAATTATAACACAAAGCCAACAATAATTAATATCAAAGTAGATGACAGAAAAATACTTATAAAAAGTATAAGTAGAGGAGACAGTCATTATGAATCAATAGTCGTTAGGGTAGGTGATATAGAAATAAAAAAAATATTTCTTGAAGAACTTGCATTTGATGAGTTCAGTTTTGTATAGAAAGTCAAATATGAGTTTTCTCGGAAAGTCGACTTGGAGGTCATGTCTTTGAAATTCCCTATGTCATTTTAGATACACTCCTAATATTTCAAATTTAATAGTTCGCAAATTGTAATTGTACGTCTTCAGAACATTTTGGACACTTTTCAATAAAAATTAAGGTATAGATTTTATTTTAATTTCAGAAAAGTAAAAAAATCCATTATTAATACAAGAAATATTTAGTTTACATAATACCAACCTTGCCACTTTTGGTGTTAAATGGTGC
>JAUWXV010000246.1 GCA_030616165.1 bacterium
CAGTCACCGAGCTTAACAACATCGTAGTAAGCTTTTTACTTCTCCAAAATGTTGTGGTTACAGAATCAATTACATTCAGAAATTACAAAAAAACGTCAGAGAACCTAAACACAATATGTTGTGTTAACCTCAGTAAAGTAAATAGCCCTATAATTTTAATTAAAAACTTTTGACAATACGCAATATTCAAATAGGAGGAGAGGACAATGAATAAAATGCAACTAATTTCAGAAGTAACACCCGGCAAAGGTTTAACACGTCGTAAGTTTTTAGCTGGATTGGCAGCAGTAGGAGTAGTTACCAATTTTAATCCAAGCGGTTTAATTAGAAAAAAACAAACAACAAGCACTCGTCGTGTCTCTGTTTGCATTTTTTCAAAGCACTTGCAGTGGCTTGGGTACGAGGGAATGGCTGAGACTGCGGCTGAAGTCGGCTTTGATGGTGTTGCATTGACTGTCAGACCTGGGGGTCATGTTCTTCCGGAGAGAGCAGAAGACGATCTTCCCAAAGCCGCAGAGGCTGTGAAAAAAGTAGGTATTGAAATTTCGATGATGACGTCAAGAATCACAGACCCTGATGACCAAAATACAGAAAAGATATTACGAACAGCATCAAAATTAGGAATCACCCATTATAGATTTGGATATTGGTATTACGACGAAAAAATGAGTGTTCTTGACAAATTGAAAGAGGTGAAGTCGAAAATGCGCGGTCTTGCAGAGATGAATAAAAAGTACAGAATCTTTGGGGGAAATCAAAATCACACACGTGAGAGATACGTTGGCTCATCTATATGGGATATATGGGAGCTTATCAGAGATTTAGACCCTAAATGGATCGGTTTTCAATTCGATACTGGAAACGCTTTTGCCGAGGGTGCTGGAGGATCATGGAAAACAAATGCTCGTCTTGCAGCAGCGCACACCAAAATGATGGCAGTGAAAACTCAAGCAGTATGGGGAGACCCAGAATGGAAAAAGAACATAAGAAAGAGTGGGAAAAGTGGAAAAATTCTTACCCCTGATGAATTGATATGGTATTTCAGATTATTGAAAAAAACCGGATTTTCCGGACCCATCTCTACACATTATGAGTTCCTTGGCTTGGGAGGAGCAGAAACTGATAAAAGAAAAATAACAGGGACAACAAAGAAAGGAGTATTAAAAATTCTTCAGAGAAATCTAAAAATACTGCGAGAAATGTTGAGCAAAGCAGAATTGATATAACTATTTTTTGAAAAAAATTATTTTAATACATTTATCAAATTCTAAATTAAAATTAGGGGAAAAGAAATAAGTATTTAAATTTAGAGGGGATATTATGAAAATTGAAGATGAAACTAACAAACGAGGTATTTCTCGTCGGCAATTTCTAGTAAGGGCTGGAGCTATTGCTAATCTTTCAATGGTGGGTTTGACAAGTTGCAAATCTAATATTGAAAAAAAGGAGAACTCTACATCGATAAAAATAAAGCACGTAGATTCCAACTTCGAAAGAGAACCTTTAATAAGACCTTTTGGTTTTAAAGGGATATATCAAAATGAGTTCTGGGTATCGGCAGCACTTCTTGAGAGCGATTCCGGGAACAAACAGGTTGGACTTATGACGCAATGTTTGGCATGGTCTGATATAGATGTATTTCTGGCTCATTCTGAAGCCGGCGGAAATTTACTGTTATACTTGACATTGGAGCATGCATTGCAGGAAATCAAGGGGACAACATTCGGCAATCCTATTGAGCTTCAGGACACCATCCTGAACAGTATACACGAGTATGGCAAGAAGATTACTGAAAACAAAAAACTGAGGATGACCTTTACCTTAAGTTCATTAGTTGCTTTAGATAATGCAGCGTGGATGCTTTATGCACAAGAAAATAATATTCCCAATTTTGATGAGATGATACCAGAAGAGTTCAGGCCTGCTTTGTCACACAAACACAAGAGAGTTGCACACGTTCCATTAATGTCTTATGCCGTTCCCTTGAGCGAGATAAAAGATGCGGTGAACCAGGGATACTTTTTTATGAAAATAAAGATTGGCAGACCCGGAACTCAAGAGGAGATGCTGGAGGGAGACAAAGCAAGAATTGAGGCTATTCATAAACTTATAGGGCATATCAGGACACCCCACACGGAAAATGGGAAACTTCCTTACTACTTTGACGCCAATGGCAGATATGAAAAAAAGGAAACATTACAACGGCTGTTGGACCACGCTAAGAAAGTCGGGATGTTTGACCAGATTGCAGTCATTGAAGAACCCTTTCCAGAAGAGGCTGATATAGAGGTGGGTGATTTAGGTGTAAGAATCGCAGCGGATGAAAGTGCACATACAGCCGAAGATGTGAAAAAGAGAATACAAATGGGTTATGGAGCGATTGCTTTGAAATCGGCTGCCAAAACACTCAGTATGACTTTGAGGATGGCAAAAGTTGCTTATGAAAACAATATTCCTTGTTTCCTGGCTGACTTAACATGCACACCAATTTTGGTCGATTGGAATAAGAATGTAGCGGCACGGCTGACTCCATTTCCAGGTCTTAAAGATATGGGGTTATTAGAGTCAAATGGACATCAAAACTATGTGCGATGGAAAGAACTAATCAATTATCATTCTTATCCGAATGGTTCATGGATAGAGTCAAAGAACGGCTTGTATCATCTTGATAAGGATTTTTATGAAAAAAGCGGCGGGATTCTAAAATCTTCAGAACATTATCTAAACTTGTTTCATTAATAATATATAATCGTTAATTTTATTTTCATATGAGGTACATTGGTATAGACAGCGATCTTGAGGTTATAAGTTAGGCTATGATGAAGAAGGATTGGCTGCAGGGCCTTGGCATAAATTTTTTAAAATTCTATGTTTCTCTGCACCTCTGCGATGGAAAAGAATTGAATAAAGGTGAGAATTAATATATTTAATTAACAATAACAATATGAAGGAGGTAAAAATGTTACGATTAGTATTGAAAATTACGGGAAGATTATTAATTTTTTTTATTTTAGTTATAATCATAGAGTTAATTGATTTCTCCAACGCTAAAGCTTCATCTTTACTCGCTGGAGTAGCTAAAATAAATATTACTAAAGATGAACCAACAGCATTAGTTAATGATCCACTGTATGTCAAAGCATTGGTATTAGATGATGGGAAAACAAAGGCAGTTATTATCACAATAGACATCGGAGGAGTACAATATAAGTTTTTATCAGAAGTACGAAGTCGGATTCAGAAGGAATTAAAGATAGATGGAAACAATGTTTTGATAAATTCTTCTCATAACCATCATGTCAACAATCAATTGGCTGAAGATTATATTGATAGGACTGTGAGGGCTGTGAAGGAGGCTGCTCAAAATATGGTAAGAGTTAAGATTGGCGCAGGTAAAGGACGTGAGGATAGAATTACAATGAACCGCAGACTCAAGTTAAAAAATGGAAAAGAATGGACTATTCGACGAGCTATTCCCTGTCCCGAGGATGAAGAAATTGTAGATATAGCAGAAGCATTTGATCCAGAAATAGGAATTCTCCGTATAGACAGAACTAATGGGAAACCTCTGGCAGTGGTTTACAATTTTGCTGTACATGCATATGGCGGTGTTCCGAATAAAGGAGCAACAGCATGTTCTCCGGGATTTGCATCCAAGACGATTGAAGATAATTTGGGCAACGGCGCCGTAGCACTCTTTTTACAGGGGGCTGCGGGTGATATTACACCCATTGTCTATAAAGATACCAACGCTCCCAGACCGGCAGCAGAACTAGGTACTAAGTTAGGTTTGAGTACACTGGCGGCTTTAAAAAATATACCTATGAAGAATGACGGAAGTATAAAAGTTATTAGAGAAGATATAACATTTCCGGTAAGAACAGATATTCCAGAACGTATTGATTCTCTGGAAGCCCAGAAAAAGACAATCTTGGATTATTTTAAAGGAATCGGTTGTGGAGCCCATGGTGCCGGTACGAGCTTGAACTTTAAATCATTTTTACCCCTTTATATAAAATATATTATGTCCCCTGAATTTCCCTCATATTATTCCTATAGGTACTTACAGGAAGAAAAGATAGGCAGTAATGACCTTGAAATGCTGGATTCCGATAATAGAAGAGATGTGCAAAAATATCTGAGTAATATTTATGCAATGGAGAGATTAATTAAAATTGAGGCAAATCTGGGACGTTTAAGGAGTAGGATCACAAAAGGCCCTATTTCAACTGAAATACAAGGCATGAAGATAGGGGACTTTGTCCTTATAACACATCCTGGGGAAGTGTTTGCTCAAGTTGGATTAAATATTAAAAAACTATCACCATACGAAAACACCTTTATTTCAGGCTATTCGAACGGTAGAGTCGGCTATGCTCCAACAGTTGATGCATATGACGGAGAAGCATATGAAGCTTCCGGATCTCAATTAGCTCCGGAATGGCAAGCGATTTATGAGAAAAAAGCCTTAGAAATAATTAATAAAATGTGATTGCTTTTCTTTAAAAGGATAACAATATTGTATTGAAGTTTATATTAGTTAGATTTTGTGGGAAATGAGGACCTTGGTATAAACAGCATAGCTTTGAGAGGAGGTTAAAAGTTAGGTTATGATAAAGAGTCCTGGGCATTTGGATTTGGTATAAATGCATATGGTGTGAGGATAGACTATGCTGTTCAGAACTTTGGTATTTTTGACACTGTAACTACCGGGTCTTTTGGAATTAATTTTTAAGAAATTCTATTTTAAAGGAAAAAACTTAGGGATGTTGAAAAAAAATATTTATGATTTTAGGCTCTTTTAGTAGACATTCCTTTTTTCCTTTTTTTTTTATTTTTTCTTTATTTAAACAATTTCTTCCATCAATTATTAATTTAATATTTGATAATTTATCATAAATATTTAAGAATTCATCTCGGAGGTGAATACAGGTTTATGAATAATATGTTAGCGCTTAGGGCTGGTTATAAAGTTAATTATGATGAGGAAGGCATGAGTGCAGGAATTGGCTTTAGAAAAAATATTGTAGGGACGAACATCAAGTTAGACTATTCTTATTCTGATCTTGGTGTATTTAATACTGTAAACAGAATCTCTATTGGGGCTTCATTTTAATAAGAGAAGAGTTTTTTTATATTATTAATGCTTGTTAAATAGGGATAGGGATTACTTGTAAGCAAATGTGCTTGTTAATCCCTATCTTTTTATTTAGCATTACTATTATAAGGCAATGATGGCTTATTAGTTTTTGAAGAATAAAAAGAATAACTATCTAACTAAAAATTTAGTAACATTGGGTCTGGCATTATAATTGTTTTAAAAAATTATTTAAATTAATAATTCCTAAAAAACGTTTAAAGAGGAGAAAAAGATATTATGAGCACAAATATGAATCGA
>JAUWXV010000269.1 GCA_030616165.1 bacterium
CTTTTTTCGGAAGAGACTGAATCGGCAAATGAGATTTTATCCCCTTGAATGGTAAAATCGGAAATTCTTTCAACATCTGCAAAATTGGTAACATCAAACACCCACAAATCGTTCCCGCTGAAACCAGAAATCGAATATTCACTATTTACATCAGGAGACTCAAAAAATAGAACATTATCTATTGCTTTGAATTCCTTTGCATAATCTATTTCAATCCAGTCAATAAATGCTCTTCCGATAGAAACTGAACTATTATAATCAAAAATCAAATTACTTTCATTATCGGTGAGATTTATATTCATTTCTGTTGATATGCTCGATTCTCCGAAAGACGAAAAAGACCAATCTATGATTTTTACGTTCCCTTCTGAAATGGAGAAATTATGTTTCCCGGATGAGGCTCCTTTCAGAGCAATCTTATATTTAATCGGGTTATTTTTTATATATCCGGGCAGTTTTATTTTCACCTCCCTTTTATATCCATTTCTGAACTCCATCCCATACCATTCAAGCCCCGACTCAAAAATATTGTTAATTTCATTCTCAACAAAAACACGGCACCTGAAATTTTCTGGCTTAAAAAAACTCACATCCTTGACAGATTTTCTTTCTATCATTCTTTTACCTTTTTGCGTTCCTCCGAATGTCAGCCAGTAAACATTTTCGTCCTGATAATGATGAATGTAATGTTTTGGCTCAGAGCCGGAATAATCCCATCCAAAAGCAGGCACTCCATAGAATAATATAAAATCATCATTATCAAACTTCCCATCCTCCTCGCCATAAACATAAATGCTGTTCTCGGTTAAACCTTCTGGTCTTGGAAGATTAATATTTTGAGGAAGTTCTCTGCCTCCATTATTATATATTTTTACAGTCCTTGGGTCTATACCTGATAGGTCTATATTCTCTGAACTAAGATATTCTTCATCAAGAATATATATCCCTTCTTCTTTGACATTTATTTTATACCATATTCCCGTATCCTGACCTGGTGCCTTTATTATCTTTTCTTCCGTTTCCATTCTCCAATTTTTGCATTGTTCGTAGTTCAAAAGCAAATTTTTATATACATTTTCAAACAAATGATCTGGATAAAAATTACCATAAAACATTCCATCATTCAAAAAATATACCTCTATCTTAATCCTTTCATAAATCCTTAATAAATTTTTTATTGGATAGTAATTAACAGGATAAATAGAAATCTTCTGGACCCTCTGTTTTCTTAAGAATTCGCTCTTTTCATAATCATAAATACTTTCATTTATCCATCCATCTACTCTATATACCTCTTCATTTATAATATAATCTTCTTTTGTAATATCATCCACGACATCAATAGATGGCACAGGAAGTATTTTCTCCTCCCTTTCCTCATAAAATTCAGTTTCAACAACATTTATTTCAACAGAAGCACTCAATGGCAGTCCAATATAAATACACCTCTCAGGCATCATAGGATTTCCCACTTCATCAGAATAGCTGCAGTTTGAAATATTGTAAAAAAGATATTCCATGTTTTCCGTTTTAATATATTCTTTTTTTATTTTAGGATAATATTCAAAAACTAATTTATTATTGTCCGAAAATAGAAGTTTTATATCTCCATAAAAGAGAGTTTCTCCCTGAGCGCATTCCGAATATTCTAAAGATTTAAATAATAAAAACATAAAAAAAACAAAAAAAATCCTTTTCATAGAATAATTTTCAAACATAAAGAAAAAAGAAGCATCGTTTTATCACTAAAAATAAAAAACCGAAAGCTAAAACTTTAAAATCTTTTTAACTTTCGGTAAAAAAAAAGCTCGTTAAAAATCTATTTTAAAGCTTCTTAGCCTAACTCATCAACAAATTTCTACTTTTAAAATAAACCTTTAACAAACTTTTATAAGCAATCCCTTAAAAATTTGGTTATTAAATTATACTTTAAAATTATTATCGGCAAATATCTATTTTTCTTTATTTATTTAATCTAACAAATTATAAACAAAAATCAAGTATTTTTTTATTTCACAACTATTTTTTATTTAATTACAAAAAATGGTTCTTCTCCTAAAGAACTTAAGTAAAAAAGATAAAAATTATTAAATAATTATAATTCTACTTTCTTTTGTTTTTCTGCAACTAAATTGGAGATGAACCTAATAAATTTATCTCACCTCAACTCTATTTCTGCCGTTCTTTTTTGCCTTATAGAGGGCTTTATCAGATTCTTCAACTAAAATATTTTCAGAATCCCAGTTTTTATCTTTTCTATAAGTTGCCACTCCAAGACTGACAGTAACCTCGCCTTTGGGAAGTCTTTTATAAAAAGAAGTATTTTCAATATTTTTTCTTATTCTTTCAGCAACAATTTTTGCCATTTGTTCATCAGATCTTGGCACAAGAACGGAAAACTCCTCACCTCCATATCTTGCGACTGTGTCCTCTTGGCGAATGGATTTTTCTATAACCGATGCAACTATCGAGAGAACCTGATCACCAGCTTTGTGACCAAATGTGTCATTAAAAAACTTGAAATAATCAATATCTGCCATAATACAAGACAGCGGATAATCATGCCTTTTTGATTCAGCAAACTTTTTATTTAAAATTTCATAGAAAAACCTATGATTATAAATGCCTGTTAATCCGTCGGTAATCGCCTGATGTTCAAGTTTTTGGTTTGCTTCCTTCAATTTTTCAGCAAGTTCAATCTTTTCTGTTATAACCCTTTTTAATTCTCTGTTCGCCTGTTCTATTGTGAGGTTAATTTTACCAAGTTCTACGTTTGCCCTCTGAAGTATTTCTGCATATTTTATATCTTCTTTTATATTTATTTTGAAATGCACAGCAATATCTTTTATCTCTGAAGAGACCCTTGAAATTATTTCATCCATCTCTGAGGCTTTAATCTTAAATAATTCATTATACTGCTGTTTTGTATGTTCAATTAATTCCGAATTACCAGTATTTAAGAAATTTATCATCCTATCTGATAAATATACAAGCCACCGAAGTTCAGAAAAACTTGAATCATCTGTTTGAATTTTATCCGGGTTATGATGATATAAAATAGTGCTGGAAAGTATTTCTGGAAGATTCCATTTTTTCATTAAAATACTTCCCACTTTAGGATGGTCTATCCCCCATTCTTTAACTTCCAGTTCCGTTAAATCGTTATCACCTTTTATGCTTTTCTCAATAATCTCTGAATACCTGTAAGGGAAATATTTTGCAAAAATAAAACTACCAATATTCTGAAGAAGACCCGCCAAAAAAGCCTCTTCTTCAAGTTTTTGATTGACTCTCTGAGCAGTTAATTTACACAACAAGCCAGAATATAAAGAAAATTCCCAGAATTTCCTATAATCAAATCCTCCTTCCTTTGTATTAGGAAAACTATCAAGAACAGATACACATAATGCAACATTCCTTACAGCGCTCATCCCAAGAAGTGAAATTGCTTGAGTTAATGTGGAAATCTTCATTCTGAAACTGTAAAGAGAAGAATTTGCAATTTTAAGAATCCTCGCCGTAAGAGAAGGATCATTCTTTACGATACCGGATATCTCTTTAACTGTAGTTTCCTCCTGTGATACCATAGAAACAATCTTCATTGCAATAGGAGATAGGGAAGGAAGTTCCTCCTCTTTATTTACCATCTTTACAATTAAATTTTTATCAGAAAGATCCACCGGTTTGTCAACCTTCTCTGAAAGAGGAAGTATAATATAATTTCTATTCTGATTTTTTTCTTGTTTTATTATGAATTTTCCCTTATGTAACTCAATAAATCTCTTCAAAGCGATTATATCGAAATCCAAATTATCGTGAATTCCCTTTCCGATTATACTAATTTGTATATAATTATCTTTTAACGTTGTATTTATTGATAATACAGATTTTTCTTGAGAAGTTTCAACTGCTTTCAGAAAAATCCCTTCTAATGTTCTCTTTAAATATTCCTTATCCCCTTTTACAGTAATATTTTTATCGTCGGGTAAAAAAATATTTAAGACAACCCTTCTTTCTTTTGCCGAATGGGATATTTTCTTTTCCGCCAATTTGATTAATTCGATAATATTTATGTCATCAAAGTTCAAAGATTTTGCTCCTGTGACAAAACCGTAAATGTCAACAAAATCGGTCATCTTCTTCTCAAGATTAACAACAGACAAAGATAAATTCTCTAAATATCTCCGAATTTCTTGAGAAAAGTCTTCATCTTTTCGTATCTTTTCAATCTCTTTGATTATATAATCGATTCTAGTTGATATTTCACGTTTTGCTGACTCATAAAAATCCATATTAACTCTTACAAAATTTTTTAAATTCTTGTTCTAATTTATTGAAATCATTAAAAATAGATATAATATTTTTATTTGCCGCTCACTTTTATTAATAAGAGTAAAGCTTTAATTATATTTTTAATATAATAAATTGTGTGAAATTTACAAGATATTTTATATTTAGCCTGATTTATTCATAAATCATTTTGTTATTATACTGTCCAGAAGCTTCAGTATGGAATGAAAGGAAGTTTTATTGTTATTCTAAATTTATTTTCACAAAGTGACCACTTCGCGGCAGAATCTATCGAAAATTGATTGAAAAATTCCGAAACAATACTGAATCAAGTTCAGCACAGTGTACGGAATGAAAGGCAGTGTTTGTACTTTGGAATGACAATAGAAATAGAACGAAAACTATTTTTAAAACAGTTTTATTGCAATCCTGAAACAAGTTCAGGATTAATAATATCAGTAATTTAGTTATTAAAATAACAGAATTTATGAATAAATCAGATTATAAAAAATAAAAAAGTGGAGAGATTATTCTTTTTCCTCGTCGCTTTCAATTTTTCCGTCCTTAAATCTGACGATTCTCTTGCTGTGTTCAGCAATATATTCTTCATGGGTTACAAGGATAATAGTATTCCCCATAGAATATAAATTATTTAAAACTTTCATAATCTCCTCGCCCGTTTTTGAATCGAGGTTTCCGGTAGGTTCATCGGCAAGTATAATGGAAGGGTCATTTACAATTGCTCTTGCAATAGCAACC
>JAUWXV010000317.1 GCA_030616165.1 bacterium
TCCGGAAGGGGCAGAGCCATCTCTTCGGAAGATTGCTCTAAAGATGAAACAAGAAAGGCAGTTGATTTTATCCTTGATAAAGCAAGAGAGTTTCATAATAATGGCTTAAAAAAGGACATCCTTACGGTGGATAATCATGCAGATGGAGTCTATATTTATTTGAGATTGTTAGAAGAAGATAAGCCGCGTGCAGAAAGTGTGAAGGAACTCCTTGAATGGAATGGAGGCGGGGCGAACAGCTCTGGTGTTGGGATTGCTAATATAGATTTTTTCGGCAGTGTCCACCCGGACCAGTTCTGGATGGATTATTCATTTGGAAATGTCAAGGAAAGAAAATTCAGTGAAATCTGGGAAGACGTTTCAGACCCTCTTATGGCTGGTTTAAAGAACCGTCTCCATCTTTTGAAGGGAAGATGTGCAAACTGTAGATGGATTAAAATGTGCGGCGGAAGTCTGAGAGCACGTGCTGACTTTATTTATAATGACCCCTGGGCAGAAGACCCTGCATGCTATCTTACTGATGAAGAAATTAGAGTAAATTAAATATTTCAAATTCATCCGAATACTCGGGATAAATTTGAAATATAAGTAAGTTTTTTGGGACACCTTTTTTTCAAAAAAGGTGTCTACTTTCTTTTTCAAAAGAAAGTAGAGAAGTAAAAAATGTAAATTTTTTAAAATTAAGTAAAATATTCAAAAAATGATAGAATTAGATTCAATTGATAAAAAATTGCTGAATTTGCTTCAAAATGATTTCCCTCTTATAGAGAAACCTTTTGAATACATCGGAAAGATGCTGAATATTTCCGAAAATGATGTTATAGAAAAGATAATATTTTTAAAAAATGAAAAACCAGTAATACGTCAAATCAGTGCTCTGTTTGACACTAAAAGACTTGGCTACCAAAGCAGTCTAATAGCATTCAAAGTCAATGAAGAAAATATTGACAAAACAGCGGAGATTATCAACAAGCACCCAGGTGTCAGCCATAACTATAAGAGAGATTGTGAATACAATTTATGGTTTACTATTACTGTTCCTCCTGAAAGTGATTTGGAGAAAAACTGCAAAAAATTAATTGAACTTTCCAATGTTTCCGAATTTTTGTTTCTCCCTGCTGTAAAACTATACAAATTGGGAGTGAAATTTGACCTAAAAGATTTTGATTCTTCAAATTACAAAGAAGATTCATTTATTTTTAATAAATATTATGAAGAAAAAATTGAAGATGAAAAATTATCAGAGATAGAAATCGATTGTATTAGAACTCTCCAGAATGATTTGCCGTTAGTGCCTCAGCCTTTTAAAATTATGGCGGAAAATATTAATATTTCTCATTCGGAATTGCTGAGATTCATAAGGAGATTCATCAAAACGAGAAAAATAAGAAGATTTTCCGCTGTTATAAACCACAGGAATGCAGGATTTTTATCCAATGCAATGGTTGTATGGAAAGTTAAGGATGATAAAATCGATGAATGCGGTGCAGTTATTTCAGGATTTAAACAGGTAAGCCATTGTTACAGAAGAGCGGTTTGTCCAAACTGGCTGTATCCTCTATATTCTATGATACACGCCAGAAACAGAGAACAATGCGAAAATATTATAAGTGATATTGCAAAAAAGATTAATGTTAACGATTATAAGCCAATATATTCTTTAAAAGAATATAAAAAAGAAACCATTAAATACTTCACTAATGACCAGAAAAATTGGGAGAGAAAATATTTATTAATATGATGAAAATTTATCAATCCCTGACAATCGGGATGGCGATAACTATAATAATACATGTCATTGCGAGGAGTCCCGAGTACTCGGGACGACGTGGCAATCGCTTCCTGAAAATCATGCTCCTGATTCTATTAGGGCAAATAAAAATAAATTTGATAAAGTTATGAAAATTATTGAAAAAGGACGATATATATGACTCGAAAAAATATTAAATTTGCTGTTGGCATATTATTGATATTCATTGTTGTTGTCTGGTTTGGAGTGATAGGATTTAAAGAAGGTCAGGCATACTATCTTACTGCAGACGAACTGGTAAAAACGAAGGATACAATTTATAATAAACATATAAGGGTAGCAGGAAAAGTCGTCCCTGGCTCAATTGAAAGAAATTCAAATGAATTTAAATTTCAAATAGAACAGAACGGTATAATAATCCCTGTGAGTTATCCTCCTGACGAACCTGTTCCGGATACATTTAATGATAATGCACAGGTTGTAATTTCTGGAAAGTATCAGGAAAATGGTATTTTTAAGTCCGATGCTATCCAGGCAAAATGCGCTTCTAAATACGAAGCAATGAATGAATAATCGGTAGGACAGACATTCCTGTCTGTCCACAAATTATTAAAGTGGTATTTATTAATAGTTTTTCACTTAGGAAATGAGAAATTTAACCACTCATAATTCTTTTTCAAAATGAAACGGCAAAAAGTCCAAATAATTTGTTTTTGAATCATTATGCTGAAAAAATTCAATTGTAAAATATGGATTTAGGTTAATATTGTAGAGACATGCCATGGCATGTCTCTACTATTTGCCTTGTCATCTTTTCAAAGAAAGTAGGTTGAATCTTTAACTAAACGAAAACGATGGAAATAATTGGTGATTTTGTTTTAATTGTTGCATTTGTGATATCCTTATTTGTAGTGGCTGTTTCGATTATAGGCATCAAGAAAAAAAGGGCAGATTTCCTTCACAGTGCTGAGAATGGTGTGACTGCTGTTTTTTGGCTTTTGAATATTGCTGTGTTCTCGCTTTTTTATCTATTATTTAAAAGCGATTTCCGCATTGAATATGTTGCAAACTACACAAACCGAACTCTCCCATTAATATACAAATTTGCCGCCTTTTGGGGTGGGCAGGATGGTTCACTTCTTCTGTGGTCTTGGCTTCTAACTGTGTTTGCCTATATAATTGTTGTTCAATATCGGAAAAAGAATTTAATTATACTTCCGCATGTAATTTTAATAATGATGGCAGTCGCCTCGTTTTTTATTTTTCTTAATTTATTTCTTTCCAATCCTTTCGATATACTTGCGAGTGTTAGCTCTGATGGGATAGTAAGAACTTATATTCCTGATGATGGAAATGGCTTAAATCCATTGCTTCAGCATCCTATTATGATTATTCATCCTCCTCTTACATTTTTGGGTTATGTAGGATTTACCGTTCCTTTTGCCTTTGCGGTGTCATCTTTATTTACCAGAAAGTTGGGGGATGGATGGATTAAATATACAAGAAGATGGACTATTTTTTCGTGGTTTTTTCTTGCAGCAGGTATAATATTGGGAGCAAAATGGGCGTATGTAGAATTGGGATGGGGAGGATACTGGGCATGGGACCCTGTAGAAAATGCTTCTCTTATGCCTTGGCTTACC
>JAUWXV010000279.1 GCA_030616165.1 bacterium
ACCTTTATACTTTGTATCTTTAGTACGTTTATAACCAGGAGCGGAATTATTTCATCTGTTCATGCTTTTGCTGAATCCTCAATCGGATGGTTCTTTCTTGGGTTTATTGGAATTGTTTTGTTATTTTCACTTATTATAATATTTAAAAGATTGGATTTTCTAAAAAGTTCGAGGAGTCTCGATTCCATTCTTTCGCGTGAAAGCGGTTTTCTTTTTAATAATATAGTTTTTTTCGGAGCCTCCGCAGCAATATTCTGGGGGACTATGTTTCCTTATTTTTCTGAAGCCTTTTCAGGTGTCAAGATAACCCTCGGTCCGCCATTTTATAATAAAGTATTTTTCCCAATCGGTATATTTTTACTCCTTTTAACTGGAATAGCACCGCTTTTGGCTTTTAGAAAAACTTCTTTAAAAAGTTTAAAAAAGAATATCTTTTTACCGACACTTTTATCCATTATTTTATGTTTAATTCTCGTTCTGTTAGGAGTAAAAAATATTCACGCTTTAATTTATTTCACCATCAGTTTATTCGTGTTTTTTGTCATTATTTTAGAGTTTTATAGAGGAATTCTTACAAGAATAAAAAGAAATAAAGAAAATTTTTTTAAGGCACTGATTAATCTCATAAATTATAATAAAAGAAGATATGGTGGATATATAGTCCATCTTGGAATTTTTATGATATTTATTGGTATTACTGGTTCTTTTTTTAATATTGCAGTAAAAAAAGAGATGAGCGAAGGAGATACCATAAATATTAAAGACTATCAGATTAAATACGAAACACTTCTAAAGAATAATTTTCAGAATTATACTTCAGAATCCCTACTTCTTGAGGTTTCCAGAGGGGGAAAATTCTTAAAAACATTTACACCTGAAAGAAGATTATATAAAGCAGGCAATCAAACAACCTCGGAGGTCAAAATATATTCTACATTGAAAGAAGACCTTTATATGATTTATGCAGGAAGAACTTCCTATGATAATAAGGTTGTTGTCCAGATTTTATTGAATCCTCTCGTGAAATGGATTTGGATAGGAGCATGGACACTTTCATTTGGTGCTGTTATTATATTTATGCCCAATGATAAAAAAAGGGTATTTTAATAGTAGGTCAGACATTCTTGCCTGTCCTGTGGGCTTGCCTTGGGGTCTGACAAAATAAAATAAATTAAAATTGTAATTATTAATCAGAAATCAATCTATGGTTGAGATAATAATTGTTTTTGTTACTGTAACGGTTATATTATATATTTTATTCCCTTTATTTTTTAAAAAGAGACTCAAGACTACAGAAGTCTCTTCCGATATTTCAGAATTAAGTGAAAAAAAGGAAATTCTAAAAAAGAATTTATCTGACCTTTCTTTCGATTATCAGATGGGAAAACTTGATGACGACGATTATAATTCTATGCAAAGTGATTATACAAATGAAATTAACAAAATTATTCACGAGATAAAAAATGTTGAGCAAACTGCACATTCTTTTCGTAAAACTAAAATGACAAATAAAGATGTTATTGGAGAATGTCCGAAATGCGGATGGAAAAACTCAGCCGAAAACAAATACTGCGCAAATTGTGGTGTTAAATTGTAATAACAATTTCAATTCATCCCGATTCTTCGGGATGAATTGAAAATATAAGTAAGTTTTTTGGGACACCTTTTTTTCAAAAAATGTGTCTGCTTTCTTTTTAAAAAAAAAGTAGAAAAATATAAAATAAAAATTTGTAAATTCATTTATGAAAAAAACTATATATTCTTATATTTTAACAATAATAATTCTATTCTCATCATTTCAATCTCCAGTATTTGCACAGCAGAAGGGGCTTATAGAAGGAGAAATAGTCAATGGAACTACTGGAGAGGTTGGTGAAGCAGATAAAATAACTTTGTTTATACTATCAATGGGAATGAGAGAAGTTAAATCAATTGAAAATGTGAAAGGGAAATTCAGAATAGGTGACTTTGATGTAGTACAAAACATACCTTATCTTTTACAGACCGTTTATAAGGGTGTGATTTATAATTCTAATTTGAGATTTATTACGAATGCGAATGCAAAAGTGAATGTTACTGTTTTTGAGAAGACAGAATCGGAAAATCAAATTTCTGTTTTCTTTCCCCACATGGTTATTAGACTAATCGGTGATGAGTTGATGATAGATAAGTTATTTGAAATTAGAAATACCAAAAAACCTGAAAAGGCATTTTATCGAAAAGATGGTACATTTAGGTTTTACCTTCCGGATGACATAAAAGAGATGGTTAGAATCACTACATCCACTGGACTTTTCTCAACAAATCAAACTTATAACAAAACAAATGAAGAAGGTCTTTATTCCATATCTTATCCTATGAAACCGGGAAGTACACAGGTAGAAATTTCCTATATTATTGACTATTCAAAAAGAGAATACACCTATTCTGAAGAAATGATTTATGATATAGATGAACTTTCTGTAATAGTTACTCCTGGGAATATAAATATCGAGAGTGATAAATTAAAAATTTCCAATGACAATGTTGGTGCAAATTTTAAAGTATATAATATTGAGAACTTGAAAAAGGATTCTATGTTAAATTTTAAAATTTCAGGAGGAGACGAGCAGATTGCTGAAGGAGGTTCAAAGGATTCTCAGCATAAAATTATTTCAATTCATCCTTTTCCAAACAGGTTTAAATTTTTTGCTGTTGCTTTTTTGAGCATAATTATAATTTCGGGCATCTTAATCGGAGAGTTTATTTTTAAAAAAAATCGAGGTTGATACATAAAGAAATTAACCATTTCTAATTCGTTGCTTTGCAACGAATTAGAAATAAGTATAAAGTTTTTTTGCGCAACTTTTTTTACAAAAAAAGTTGCAAATAAGAAAATTAAAAATTTTTAAGAAAATTAAAATTGGAAGATAAAAAGTTTATTTTTGAAGCAGAAAGCATAAATAAATTTTTCGGGAGGTTTAGGGTTCTTTGTGACATAAATTTAAAATTACGAGAGGGGCAATTTTTGACTATTTTCGGTGCAAATGGTGCTGGCAAGACTACTCTGTTAAAAATTATTGCAACGCTTTTAAAACCCAATTCGGGAAATATTTATATTAACGGCATAGACATCAACAAGGATTCAGAAAAATTAAGAAAAGATATTGGATTTATATCCCATAATACATTTTTATACAATACTCTCACTGCGTATGAAAATTTAAAACTTTTTGGCATGCTTTATAATATAAAAAATCCTGATGAGCATATAAAATACGTATTAAATAAGGTTGGACTTTTGAGAAGGTCGTCTGAAGCAATAAGGAATTTTTCAAGAGGAATGCACCAGCGGCTTGCTGTTGCAAGGGCGTTTCTGCATAATCCATCACTACTTCTGCTTGATGAGCCATATACGGGTCTGGACCAAAAAGCATCCACTGTTCTAAATCAAATATTAAAGAACCTTCACGATGAAGGGAAGACTGCAATAATTACCACACACAATATTGAGCAGGGATTGGAAATTGCAGATAAAGTCGCGGTGTTGAGTAGGGGATACGTTGTTTATGAAAAGAGTAAGAATGAGATAAATATCGATGAGTTTAAAAAACTATACACAGAAATTGCTGTTTCTGAATAAACGCTCATACTCTTTTTGATCGCCACGAAACATGAAAATATATTATATTTTAGGGATTAATTATGTAATTGCAGATTTAACAAAAATTAATATAAAGGGCTTGATAAATCAAGCCCCTACAATTATAATGATAACATTTGTAGGGGTTCGATTTATCGAACCCGACAATTAAAATACTCATATTCATTTAATTTAAAAATATTTCTATTTTCTGAGTAAATATGGAATATTTTAAAAAAGTAATTGTATTATTTTTAAAAGATTTGAAAATTGAATTCCGAACGAAAGAGACTCTGAATTCAATGTTTGTATTTGGGCTTCTTGTGATTATTGTTTTCAACTTTGCATTTGATTTAACAAGAATAGAGACCCTTGAAATTGCATCAGGGATTCTATGGATTGCGTTTACATTTTCGGGCATATTGGGATTAAACAGGTCTTTTTCATTTGAAAAGGAAAATAGTGCTATTGAAGGAATAATCCTTGCCCCTGTTGATAGAAGCGCTATATATCTTGGAAAGTTGATGAGTAATTTCTTTTTAATGTTATTGTTCGAAATAGTTTTGCTCCCCTTTTTTATAATATTTTTCAATTTGAGAATATTTTCTGATTTACCTGTTCTTTTTTTGGTTATGATTCTTGGGACTTTAGGATTTGTAACGGTTGGGACAATTTTTTCTGCCGTTTCAGCAAATACAAGAATGAGAGAAATAATGCTTCCTGTTCTTTTATTCCCTGTTTCAGTTCCGGTTATTATCGGGGCTGTTGAGTCAACTTCATTTATTCTGCTGGGGAATAATCAGGAATTATTATGGTCCTGGATTCAGAGATTGGTTGGGATTGATGTCATCTATTTCATCGCTTCGTTTCTCCTTTTTGAATATGTCATTGTGGAATGATTGGTTAATATAAAAAAGATTTTGGAAATTTTTTTATTTCATTTGAATGCTTAATTAATAAAAATATTTAAAAAGTTGGTTCCGATAAATCAAATCCGTATTCTATATTTTTATATTGTAGGGACAGAACAGTGCCTGCACACTGTGTTCTGTCCTTA
>JAUWXV010000263.1 GCA_030616165.1 bacterium
CTTTGTCATTCCCCCGAGTACTCGGGGGAATCCATACTAAAATTCATAACCAAGATAATCTCTTATGGGAAAAATACAAATCCCCGATAAAGTTAAACTAATCGCAGGGATTACATACAAAAATGAAGAAATACTGGAAAATGTACTGAAAAGATTATCCGAAATTTATGGAGAAATAGACTGTCGCCTTAACCCTTATCCTTTTGACTATACAGATTACTATAAGGATGAACTTGGTGATAATCTGAAAAAGATATTTGTGAGTTTTACAGAACTAATTGACTCTGAAATGCTTCCTGAAATTAAAATACAAACTAATAAAATCGAATACAAATATGCAAAAAATAATAAGCGCAGAGTAAATATCGACCCCGGATATATAACATCCGGAAAACTCGTTCTTGCTACTACAAAAAACTACTCTCACAGAATCCATCTCGCAAAAGGAATATACGGTGATGTTCATTTGAATATATATAAGGGAAAATTCAGACCAAACCCCTGGACTTATCCCGACTATAGAGAAGAATTCGTCATAGAATTCCTTGGTAAAGTTAGAGAAATTTACCTTGAATCACTCGCCTATCAACCATAAGTTAAATAAATCTGAAAATGTCAAAATGAATTTAATAATAATTATTCTTATATCTTACATCGTCGGCTCAATTCCAACAAGTATCATAGTAAGCAAACTTTGGAAAGGAATTGATATAAGGAATTACGGGAGCGGAAATGCTGGCTTTACAAATGTGGTGAGGGTTCTCGGGTGGAAACCGGGAATTATCGTAGGAATTATCGACCTCGGAAAAGGATTTACTGCTACTATATTCTTTTCAAGGATTGGCGCAGAGTCAATCGCTCTCGACCATACCCTTGTCCAGATAATAGCAGGATTTTCTGCAGTCGTTGGGCACGTATGGACAATCTTTGCAGGATTCAAAGGCGGAAAAGGAGTTCTAACTGCATTAGGGATGGTAATCGGATTGGTCCCGGTCGCTGCTGTCGCTTGTTTTATTATATGGGGCATCGTTGTATATATATCAAGATATGTTTCTCTTGGTTCAATCACTTCTGCTGTGGTTCTACCTATTGTCGTCTTAATAGAAAAACAATTATTTAATAAAAACATCTCAAACTATTTGTTAATATTCTCTTTTTTTATTTGTATATTAATAATATATACACACAGAACAAATATACAGCGTCTTCTTTCAGGTACAGAAAATAAATTCGGCATAAAGAAATAAAACTGTAGCCTTTTCGCAAATAAGTTGTTCATAAAATAAAATATTTACACATTATTAAGGATTAATAAGACCTTGAAAGATTCAAAAAAAATTGGAATCCTGGGTGCAGGTGGATGGGGAACTGCATTATCGGCTGTTCTGCACTACAATAAACATAATATATCTTTGTGGGAATTTAACAAAGATTTGGCTGAAAAATTTAAACTAAATAGAGAAAATGAAAGATTTTTACCTGGTATCAAAATTCCTTCAGAAATAAATATTACATCTGACTTAAAAGAGGCTGTTAATGAAAAAGAGATTGTTATTTTTGTAGTACCTTCTCATGTGGTTAGAGAAGTTGCGGAAAAAATTAAAAATTTCAATCTAAAAGATAAAATACTGATAAGCGCTGTGAAGGGTGTAGAAAATAAAACCCTGTATCGTATTAGTGAGGTTTTAAAAGACGTATTAATTGACTTAAGTAGTGATAATATAGCGGTATTATCAGGACCGAGTCATGCTGAAGAGGTCAGCAGAAAAATCCCAACTGCTGTTACAATAGCATCCAGTAACACCGAATTAGCAATTCGTCTTCAGGAAGTATTTATGAATCCATTTTTTCGTGTATATGCATCAGAAGACATAATAGGTGTTGAACTTGGAGGCTCATTAAAAAATGTTATCGCGATAGCGGCGGGGATATGTGACGGCGCCGAACTCGGCGATAATACGAAAGCTGCACTCCTTACCAGAGGAATTGCCGAAATCACAAGACTTGGGGCGGCAATCGGTGCTGAACCAAAAACTTTCAGCGGATTAACCGGTATAGGAGACCTTATCGTCACATGCTTCAGCACCCACAGCCGAAACAGATTCGTGGGTGAACAAATCGGAAAAGGAAAAAAACTTCAGGATATATTGAAAGATATGGTTATGGTTGCCGAAGGTATAAAAACGGCGGAATCTGCTTATCAACTATCAATAAAATATAATGTTGAAACACCCATTATAGAAAAGGTATATAATATATTATTTAATAATGAAAATCCTAAAAATGCAGTTAATGAACTGATGACAAGAGAAGCAAAAATCGAAGACTGGAAAATTAGAAAGAGCATCTAATAACCTTAAAAATGTTTTACTAAAATCTAAAAAATAAAATGTCATTGCGAGGAGTCCCGATTACTCGGGACGACCTGGCAATCTGGTGATATTTCTGCTGGCGAAGGTGTTCTTCACCTTCGCCAATAGAAAGAAACTTACTTCTTTAAAAGATGACACGGCAAAATGTCAAAAAATTTTGTTTTAAATCTTTTTACTGAAATAAGTGTAACTGTAATATATTGATCTAGTTTAACTTCTTCAACCATGTAGGGACAACCCTTGGGTTGTCCTTACTAAATTTTTCATTTTTTGCCGTATCATCTTAAAAAAGAAGTAAGCAATCCGAATACCCGCTTATAGCGGGGGAAAACTTACTACTTTCAAATAAACTGGAGGAAAATGAAAACGGCATACATAGAAAATATTTCAGATTATTCAGGTAAAGAGGTAAAAATACGGGGATGGCTTTATAACAAAAGGACAAGCGGAAAACTGTGGTTTATTCTTGTAAGAGATGGAACAGGAATCATCCAGGCAGTCGTCTCGAAAGCCGATGTTGATGAAGACTCTTTTAATATGTGCGATATCTTAACGCAGGAATCATCTCTAACAATTATCGGAACTGTAAATCCTGACCGAAGGGCACCTGGAGGATATGAAATCCAGGCAAAAAAGATTGAAATTATTCAGATTGCAAAAGATTACCCAATAACCCCAAAGGAACACGGAACAACATTTCTGATGGACCACAGACATCTCTGGTTAAGGTCAACGAGACAGTATGCCATATTGCGGATACGTCAAGAAATAATTAAAGCATGCAGAAACTTTCTGGATGAACGAGGATTTATTTTACTTGACACACCAATCTTCACACCTGCCGCCTGCGAAGGCACCACTACACTTTTTGAAACTGATTATTTCGGGTCAAAGGTCTATCTTACACAGAGTGGACAGCTTTATAACGAAGCATGCGCAATGGCTTTCGGAAAAGTTTACTGCTTCGGACCAACTTTTAGAGCAGAAAAATCCAAAACAAGACGACATCTCACCGAGTTCTGGATGATAGAACCAGAAGCAGCATTCTTTGACCTTGATGATAATATGGATTTGGCTGAAGATATGGTAATCTACGTTGTCCAGCAAGTCCTTAAAAATAAATCCAAAGAACTAAAAACCATTGAAAGAGATACAACAAATTTGGAAAAAGTATCCAAACCATTTCCGAGAATTACCTATGATGAGGCTGTTAAGATATTGCACGATAAAGGAGTAGATTTTGATTGGGGAAATGATTTCGGCGGTGCAGATGAAACTATAATTTCCAAACACTTTGAAAAACCGGTAATTATACATCGGTTTCCATCGGAAATGAAAGCATTTTATATGAAAAGAGACCCCGAAAATGAAAAACTCTCATTAGGATGCGATCTATTTGCACCTGAAGGATACGGTGAAATAATTGGAGGCGGGCAAAGAGAAGAAAATCTCGAAATAGTTGAAAAGCGAATCAAAGAGTTTAATCTTCCGAGAGATGCATTTGAATGGTATATCGACCTTCGTAAATATGGGACTGTCCCACATTCAGGATTTGGAATGGGTATTGAAAGAGTGGTCTCCTGGATATGCAAACTTTCTCATGTCAGAGAGACAATCCCATTTCCAAGAATGCTTTATAGAGTAACTCCATAATTTCTTATAGTGGTTCGGGAAACCAAACCACTATAAATAACAAAAAGACTAAAACCGCGAATTTCGCTAATTAATAATAATTGTTCTTTATTAAATTAAGTAATATTAAATTCGTGAAATTCGCGTAATTAGCGGTTCTTTTAAAACATCAAAACCACAAATTTTACAAATTAATATCAATTATCCTTTTTTAATTAAGTAACAAGACTTTGGCAAATTTTATAAAATTCAATATTTTTCACAAAAATTGCATATGACTTTCAAATAAAACCTACTACTTTGTCATTCCGATCCTGAAACATGTTCAGGATCTTCGGAATCTGTTTTTTATTATTATATTAGATGCTGAAACAAGTTCAGCATGACAGGCTCTATTATTATAATTAAAACATAACTTAATAAATTTACCAAAGTGCTGTAAGTAATATTAAATTCGTGAAATTCGCGTAATTAGCGGTTCTTAAAATATGAAAAGAAAAAAAATCATAGGTTTAATCGGTGGTGGCGTGTGCACGCCGGATATTGAGGAGGCAGCGGAGAAAGTTGGTAGAGGAATAGCCGAAAGGGACGGAATACTAATATGCGGAGGGCTTGGCGGAGTTATGGAAGCAGGCTGTAAAGGGGCAAAAGAAGCAGGTGGTATGACTATTGGGATTTTACCCGGAACGAATCAAAAAGACGCCAACAAATATGTTGATATTTCTATTCCAACAGGCATGGGACACGCAAGAAATATTATCATAGTCAACACGTCAGATTCCGTAATTGCGGTAAACGGAAAATTCGGAACGCTCTCCGAAATCGCATTCTGCCTTCAATTTGGAGTCCCTGTGATTGGTCTATTTTCCTGGGAAATTGACCCTTCAATCATTATTGCTAATACACCCGAACAAGCAGTGGATATAGCATTTTCCATTGGTAGACAAGAATGAATGACACATACGCAAAAATCACCGTCAAAGGTATGGTTCAGATGGTGGGATACAGATATTTTACCCATCATCATGCACTAAGACTTGGATTGAAAGGATACGTTAAAAACCTGTATAATGAAGACGTGGAAGTAGTTGTCGAGGGAGACAGGTCTGTTATTGAAGAACTTATCACAATTTTAAAGGTC
>JAUWXV010000046.1 GCA_030616165.1 bacterium
TTTATATTTCCCTTGTCGGTTACAGAACGATACTCACAATTAAGAAAAGATTCCCCTTTTTTGCATTTTGCCAAAATATCTTTCACTCTTTTCTTATATTCTTTATCTACAATTTCGTAAAAATATTTTCCAATAATCTCATCTGGATTAGAAAATTCATTCAGTTCAATACACCCTCTATTAATATGTAAAAGTTTGTCCTTCAAATCAAGAAGATAAATACATTCTGTCGCATTTTCAACAAGAACTCTGTATTTTTCTTCCGATTGCTTAAGTTCTTTGGTTCTGATAATTACTTTATTTTCGAGTTCTTTCAAAAGTCTTTTATTCTCCTGTATAGACTCATAATGTTCAAGGGCTCTTTTTAACACAATTTTCATATTATCAATGTCAATCGGTTTTGTAATTATCTTATATACCTCCCCCTCATTAATAGCATCTTTAAAAATTTTGGTTTCTGGAAATCCGGTCATCAGAATTTTAATGGCATCAGGATATTTATTTTTAACCATTTTTAAAAAGTCAATTCCGAGCACTTCCGGCATTCTGTTATCACTCATTATAAGGTCGACTCTCTTTTTACCCATTATTTTAAGAGCATTTTTAGCACTGGTCGCAGTGATTATATTATAATCCTCCTCTTCTAACATAAATTCAAGCATCTCAAGCATTTCCGGCTCATCATCCACCAGCAAAATATTATATTTTTTCATAACATTAAAAAATTTGGGCCCTTATGACTTTTTGTAATAAGGTCAACAATATTTGTTCTTCCCCTCCCCAACTTTCATCCATTTTATAATATTAATTTTATATTTGTAGGGGCTTGATTTATCGAGCCCTTTTAATTTATGATATTAATTTCATATTTGTAGGGGCTTGATTTATCGAGCCCTTTTAAAATATTATTATCATTTACAAAACACATCCATTAACCTGAGAAATTCTATAAACAAATACCCGCTGTTATGTAGTCCGGGACCTGCTTCAGGATGATACTGCACCTAAAAGAAATGTTTATCTTTGCCTCTAACTCCATCTACTGTTCAATCATAGGAGCCAAAAGCGATATGGTATATAAAATGAGGATGCAAATTCTACTTTAATTAACTATCGCTCCTCTCCAAGTCTTTCCTTATTTTTAGTAGTTTGTTCCTCAAGTCAAAAATGTCTTCTTTGATAATCTTCCAAACTCGCACCACATTTACGCCAAAATATTCATGAATAAGAATATCCCTCATCCCTGCAATTTTTTTCCATGGTATTTCAGGATATTTATCTCTAAACTCTTGGGGAATATTCTTTGCAGCCTCACCCATAATTTCTAATCGTCTTAAAATAGCATCTTGTATCTGAGTATTTTCTAAAAAGTCATCTTTAGTAGTTTCTTGTGTGTATTCCTCTATTTTCACAATGCTCTCTAAAATATCCTCGATATACACCCTCACATCTCTTTTCATAGAATTATCACCTGTTCATTTAAAATCCTCTCCTTAAGAATTGGTTTAATTGTATCGTACTCTACTAAATCCACTTTTTCCCCCAACGCTTCCTCAATTTCCAGTTTAATTCCTACAAAATCAAACAAACTAATATCTTTTTCAATCTCTACTAATATATCTATATCACTCCCCTTTTTCATCTCGCCACGAACAAATGAACCAAATAATCCTACTCTTTTGACTCCATAACGCTTTAAAATTGGAAGAATTTTTCGCTTTATGTCTTCTATATCTTTATTCATTTTAATAATTTATTTGTTATTTTTTGCTCATTTTGAATAATAACTTTAGGATTCGCATTCTTAGGGGGAATGGGTAATCCTTTTTCTTTTATTAGGTTAACATGTTCCTTCATTCCCCATTTTGCCTTATATAAACAATCTTCAATAGAATGTCCTATACCGGTGAAGCCTTCTAAATCCGGCGAATAAAATCCAAAGTAGTCAGGTTCTTCAGGGGCTTCAATTATTAAAGAATAATCTAATTCAATCATTTCTATACTCCCATTAATGTTTTATTTCTTTAAATCCGCTGCCTTTAATACAAAATGCCATGTGCCTTTAGGTACTTCCTTTGACCCATAATAATCAATTCGGATTAACTTATCTAATCACTTAAACTCATCCATCAACTTAATAAACTCCCTGAACAAATACCCGCTGTTATGTAGTCCGGGACCTGCTTCAGGATGATACTGCACCTAAAAGAAATGTTTATCTTTGCCTCTAATCACATCTACTGTTCAATCATAGGAGCCAAAAGCGATATGGTATATAAAATGAGGATGCAAATTCTACTTTAATTAAACATTATTCTTCTCCTGGTCTCTCCTTATTTTGCCTGTTTTTACTAATGTTAAACAAAATATAATAGCTGTTTTTTTAGTAAATAAAATATACATATTTATTCAATAAATCAACTAAAATTTTGATATTATAATTTATAATAAAATAAAAAATCCATCGTTATTATTGTAATTAACAATGTGTTATATTTTAGTAATCATCAGGGGATTCACTCATCAAAACTTATTTAATTTTGTTTTTAAAAAAAATTTTTAAAAGAATTTGATTTTTGATTATATTCGCTATATATTAAAGAAACCACAAAATATCAAAAAAGACCAAAAATAATTCACATACTGATGTATATCTGAGGAACTTCCAACACAACACCAAAATGCAATGATATCCGAACTTATTCAGATATAATTTTAGGCAAAATTTTGACTTACTAACCGATAGAGGAATTCCAATGAACATTAAAAGATTCCTGATTTTTTCTGGCAAAGTCATTATAGCGCATGTGGTAACATATTTCATAGTGGGAGCCCTCGCTTATCAATTTTTCACGAAGAAATTCTACGTTGGTGCTAATCCAATATTCTCGACGTTTATGCGCACGCAGTCCGAGCCGGATATGTGGAGTCACGTGATGACATGGTTCATACCCGGTCAGATCCTGCGTGGTCTACTCATCGCTGCTGTGCTGTACCCATTTTTCGACACGCTGAAACAATGGGGTTTCTGGAAGCGCTTCTTGTCAATCGCTGGCATATATCTTGTACTGGGTTTCTGGGCATCGACGGTTGCTGCACCCGGCACAATTGATGGAATGATCTACATGCGGCCCGAGATTACACCTTATGCCCACATGATTGTTCAACCAGAAATTGTTGTGCAGGGTCTTGCTCTTGGTGCATGGGTAGCATTGTGGATGGCGCGAAAAAATCATAAATTCTAAATACTAAATCCTAAACAAATTCCTGTCTGCCGACAGGCAGGTAAATTAAATAAATTCAAAATTCAAAACGATATAAGTTTAAATTCATGATAGAAAAATTAAAATATGTTTATAACATTTGAATTTAGGATTTGTTTAGGATTTAGGTATTAGGATTTATTTAGATATTAGTATTTAGTATTTGTTTAGAATTTAGAATTTATCATTGTATATATATATTTTTCTTTTTTTGTCGTAAAATTTAACAGAACAAGAAACATTAATAGGATACTAAAATGCGTAATGCAAAAATGAAAACCATTGGATTGTCAATAAGAAGTGCTGCCATTATTACTGGCGCCTTATTATTTCTGCTTGTTTTAAGTACTATCACTGGTTGTACTTCTCTAAATATAAAACCAAAGGTAGATGAGTTTATTGATGCTTATCTGAAAAAGGGGAAACTTAGTGGGGCAATTTTGATAGCCAAAGATAGGGAAATCCTTTTAAACATAGGATACGGAACGGTAAACTCTGAACGTGATGTCCCCAATACACTTCAAACAATATTCCGTTTTGACTCGGTTACAAAACATCTATCTGGAATGGTTACCATGCAGATTTTAAGTATTCCCACTACCGAAACTGCACAAGAGGTTGAATCAAAGGTAGATGAATATATTGGTGCTTATCTGAAAATGGGGAAATTCAGCGGGTCTGTTTTGATAGCCAGAGATGGTGAAATCCTTTTAAAAAAGGGATATGGAATGGCAAACTATGAACACGATGTCCCAAATACACCTGAAACAAAATTCCGCTTGGGTTCGGTTACAAAACAATTCACTTCAATAGCAATCATGCAGCTCCAGGAAAAAGGATTGCTGAATGTTAATGACTCCATAAAGAAATACATTACAGATTATCCTAATGGTGAAAAGATTACCATCCGCCACCTGCTAACTCATACCTCAGGAATACCAAATTTCACAAGCTTTACAAATTATCGGGAGACTATGATGTTAATCTCTCCTGTTGAAAAGACAATAGAAAGATTCAAGGATAAACCGTTGGAATTTGCACCGGGAGAAAAATATAAATACAGCAATTCAGGATACATTCTATTAGGATATATCGTTGAAAAGGCTTCTAAGAAATCTTATGAAGAATACCTGAAGGAAAATATTTTCCAGCCGCTTAATATGACAAATACGGGATATGACCATCACAGCCCCTTAACGAAACACCGGGCTTCGGGCTATTCTTTAGGTGGTGATGGACTTATTAATGCACCTTATGTTGACATGTCAATCCCTCATGGTGCAGGTGCGTTATATTCCACAGTTGAAGACCTCTATATCTGGGATAGGGCTTTATATACTGAAAAACTGGTGAGTAAAAGTTCACTGGATAAGATATTTACTCCTTTCAAAGAAAACTACGGCTATGGTTGGCAAATAACTGAATCCTTTAATCATAAGCATATTAGCCATGGCGGAGGAATTAATGGATTTAGCACATATATCTCGAGGTATGTTGATGATGATGTTTGTATCATTGTATTAAGTAATTTTGAACGTTCACCGACGCAGAAAATTAGTAAAGATTTAACTGCAATTGTTTTTGGGGAAAAGTATGAACTTCCTGAGGAACGAAAGGCAATAAAAGTAGACCCAAAAACCTATGATGCCTACGTTGGTCAATATGAATTCTCTCCTGAATTTACTGCTAAGATTACAAGGGAAAATGACCGTCTCTTCGCCCAGTCACCTGGACAGCCTAAATATGAAATTTTTCCTGAAGGTGGTTGATGCACAAATCTCCTTCATAAAGAATGATAAGGGGGAAGTCACACAATTAAGTCTCCATCAGGGCGGCAAAGATATGCCTGCTGAAAAAATAAAAAATAAGTAATAATTTTACATTTCGGAGGTAAAAAAATGAAAATCAAATTGATATTTTATTTTTTGATTTTAATATTTATTCCTATTTCAGCATATTCAAGAGAAAGCCCTTTTTATAAGGGAGAAATGATTTTTGATAAAGTTGCAAAATTTCCATCATGTCATGCATCTTTCATAATAGAACTTCCAAGCAAAGATTTATTCGTGGTCTGGTATGCTGGTACAAGAGAAAGTGCAAAAGATGTAGCTATTCTGGGGTCAAGACTAATCTATGGGAAATCAGACTGGACAGAACCAGAAATTATCGCTGATACACCGAATTACTCCGAGGGGAATCCAGTTCTTTTTGTGGATAAATATAAAAGACTAATTCTTTATTATATGACGATGTACGGAAGGGGATGGACAACTTGCAAAATTAAATCGAAAATTTCAACAGATAATGGATATACATGGAATAAGGAAAAAATTTTTAGGGATGAATTCGGATGGATGGTAAGGAATCATCTATTAGTTTTAAATAATGGTGACATTATTTTTCCAATGTATGATGAAATGGCGTGGAGTTCAGTTTTTATGTATTCCAATGACAATTTAAAATCATGGAAAAAAACATCAATCTTAAAAAGCACTCCCGGAAATATTCAGCCAACAACAGTCCAGTTGAAAAACGGAAATCTATTATCATTAATGAGAACGGGGAGAGACCGTAATAAAAAAAACTATTTATGGAAATCAATCTCTTTTAATAACGGAAGAGATTGGACTAAACCGGAACCAACAATGATTCCGAATCCCAATGCTGCCGTTGAAATGGTTATGTTAGACAATGGAAACATTGCATTAGCATATAATGACAGTTTTAACAGAAGAACTCCGTTTAAACTGGCTCTTTCTGAAGATGAAGCGAAAACCTGGAAATACAGCCGGGCAGTAGAAACCGACGAGGGCGAGTTCTCGTATCCAAGTATTATCCAGACAAAAGACGGAAAAATCCACCTCACATTTACTTATAGACGCACCCATATCAAACACGTCGTCGTAAATAAAGAATGGATAAAAAATGCTCTTAAATAATTTTATCTGATAATATTTATGGTTTAATATTTTTAACTCTCATATTTCTAACTTTAACAAATAATGTCAGGAGGCTAATATGAAAACATTAAAAAGATACAACACAATATTACTCTTAATATTTTTCAGTGTTAATTTATTATTTAACTTCACAGTTTCAGCACAACAAAAAAATCCTTTCCGCCTCAATAAAGTAATACAACTATTCGAGGAGGGAAAACCTGCTTTTGGTCTTTTTTCTTTAGACCGCTCTCCAAGAAATGCAATTGTTATATCTGAGTCAGACCTGGATTATGTTTTCATCGATATGGAACATGCCCCCTGGGATATAAATTCGTTCCAACTTTTCCTTTATTCTATGATTAACAAACAAGAGATACTTGCAAAGGGAAATCCACAGCCAAATGTTGTTCCAATTGTTAGAATTCCAGCAAATGGTGCGGAAAAAAAGGAATATATGATAAAACAGGTTTTTGACCGCGGGGCTTATGGTGTAATTTCTCCACACATTGATACTCCGGAACAGGCAAGAGAACTTGTTCAGGCATGTAGATACCCACAGGAAATAAATGCTCAGGATTATTATCCGGAAGGGCTGCGTGGTGCTGCCGGAACTCCCGCTCCAAGATACTGGGGCATTACCCTTCCTGAATACATAAATAAAGCGGATGCCTGGCCACTTGACCCTTCAGGTGAACTGCTGGTTATAATTCAGATTGAAAGCAAACAGGCAGTTGAAAATATTAATGAAATTATCGATGTCCCGGGAATTGGTGCGGTTTTTATTGGTCCTTTTGATTTATCCTTTTCGCTGGGCTACCCGGCAAACACTTCAGCACCACCTGTGGAAAACGCAATGCAAAAAGTTTTAAAAGCCTGTCTTGCAAAAAATATCCCCTGTGGTATAACAGCGGGCCCCGATGATATCGAGAAACGCCTCAAAGAAGGTTTTAAACTCATTGCATTTAACGGATTAGACGGGGGTCCGAGTACATTAGTCGTTGAAGGACTGCGAGTTGCGAGGGAATTTTTAAAATATTAATTTTTTGATACTTCATTCATTTGACTTTTAATTGAAATGTACACAATTATTTTTTATGCTTTAAGATTGCTGAAAAAGTCGAATAAATGTTCAGTTTAACCAATACTTCAGATGACAGCGCGTATTCGGTTTTCCCGATAAATCAAGACTCTCTGAATGCCTTCAGCACTTAGTATAGCCAGAGAACGTTATGAAAAATGTTTAGTCCAAAAGTATATAAGGAGATTAAATAAACCCCAGATGCACGAATAAAATTTAAATAAAGATGAGGATTAATATATTTAATTAATATAGGAATGGAACACTTTATTATAGGAGATATAATTAGGTGTGAATTATTCTTTTATTTTCTGGGAATTCTGACGACAAATTTAGAACCAACATTAAGTTCACTTTCTGCAATTATATCTCCTCCATAAGATTCCAAAATCTGTTTTGCAATTGTTAATCCCATTCCCTTACCCGCTGATATTTCTGTTAGAAGATTATTTGACTTTGTTGAGAAAAAAGGATTGAATATTTTTGAGATATTTTCTTCAGATATCCCACACCCTGTATCTCTAATAGAAAAATAACAATTATTTTCTTCACAAAATGTATCAATAAAAATTTTTCTTTCAACAGAATCATACATGGCTTCCTTCGCATTGGTAAACAGGTTATTTACAACCTGAAAAAAATCTATATATTGCCCATTAATTTTATGTGGACATTTTAATTGAAAACTCTTCTCAATCTCATCTCTGTAAAAAGGTTCAACTTCTTGCAGAAAATTAACCTCCTTTAACAATTGATTAAGCGAAAAATCGGACTCCTCTCTCAATAATTCTACCTTGTCTTTTATGACAAGTCTTTTTATCATATCGTCCATCCTTTCTGTATATATCTGGATTTTCTCCACATATTGTGAAATCTTCTTATTATCTGACCCTTCCTTTAAATTCCCTGTTAAGACCATTACCGCCTGGAGCGAACTTCTAAAATTGTGCAGGAATCCAGAAAAATAAATATCTTCATTCTTCATTTTATTTAAACTATCGTTTCATTTTAAATTCATATCAGGTTACTCTTTCATTTTATCGATTTTTTTATGCTCATAATTCAGATTTAATAATTCTATCCTATCCCCCAATTTCTACATTTTTTAAATTATTGTTAAATTAAATAAAATATTATGAGATTGTAAAGTTCTTTATTAGTAAAATAAGTTCTTTAAAAGTCCCTTTTTAGTAAAAAACTCTTTTTAATATTCCAATTGAAAAATTATTCTCCAAATGTTGAATTTAAAATGAATTCTTATTTTAGCGATCTGATTTGATAAATTAGAGAGTAGGACAGACATTCTTGTCTGTCTAATAATTAAGATTTTCTTTCAAAGAAATTATCTTTACAGACTATAAAAAAAAGCCGACCAGAAAGATCGACTTTTTAATTATTAAAAAATAAATATCAAATTTAAAAATTATCAATTTGGTATTCTTAAAGATAAAACAGATGTATCTCCTGTTTTTTGTCTTACTATAAAAAATCGCGCCGCTTTACCCTTGTATTTTTCCAATGCAATCTTAAAATCACTCCCTGACTTCATTTCAATACTCTCAATTTTCCATATCAAATCCCCTTTTAACAGTCCTTTTTGAAAAGCCTGACTATCATTATTTATATCTGCTATAATTACTCCTCTCTCTTTTATTCCACTTGATTTATAATATTCGGTTGAAGGCATTTCGACAGATATTCCAATATCGGGCATTTCTTTTTTGTCGCTCTCTGCTAGAGCGGCTATCAATTCTGTTCCCCCATCCGACCTTGCCCGAAGAGTGACTTTAATATACTTTTTCTCACCACCTCTTATAACTGATAGTGTAACTTCATCCCCGGGATCTTTTCCAGCAATTATGGTTTGTAATTCATTTCTTCTTGCAACCTTTTTCCCATTCACTTCAATAATAACATCCCCGGATTCAAGGCCAGCCTCCTCTGCCGTACTACCAAGGGTAAAACCCTGCACAATAACACCCTCTGGACTGTCCAGTCCAAATGCTTCCATATCATCGGTATCCTGTATATCACCTATTGAAATTCCTATATATCCTCTTGTCACTTTTCCATGCCCTTTTAAATCGGAAACAACATTTTTTACAATATTTATCGGTATAGCAAAAGCATATCCCTGACTGTACCCGCTTCCTGACATAATTGCGGTATTGATTCCTATTACTTCACCATCAATATTTAAAAGTGGACCTCCGCTGTTGCCAGGATTGATGGCAGCATCCGTCTGTATAAAATTCTCAATTGAATACTTGTTTGTTCTATCAATATCAATATTTCTTCCAATTCCACTTACAATCCCTGCTGTTACAGTCGAACTTAAATTCGGGGAAAGTGGGCTCCCGATTGCAAGTACCCACTGTCCGACCTCTACCTCATCCGAATTCCCTAATATAACTATTGGAAGACCTTCTGCATCTATTTTCAAAAGAGCGATATCTGTATCACTGTCGGAGCCTACCACTTCCGCTTCATATGTTCTCTTGTCAGTAAGTTGAACTCCTCTTTTATCTACTTTATCAATCACGTGCTTATTAGTTAAAATATACCCATCACTGCTGATAATCATTCCAGACCCAAGACCTTGAAATCGACGTTCAAGCTCCTCATCATCCCTTCTTCCAAAAGGAAAAAAGAAAAATTCTAAAGGATTTTCCCGAGATGAAAGCTTAACCTTTCTCTCTGTATTTATACAGACAACTGCTGGAATTACCCTTTGGGCTATTGATACAAAAGCATTATTTAAATCCCTCAAATCTAAAACATCTTTTGTCTGTTTTTCCTGACTTTCAGTATAAACAACCTTTTTAACCAAATTATCTCTAACGACATACCTATTCTTCGTCAAATTAAAATCAACAAATAGTGAAAGAGATATTATTATTACAAAAAATATTAAACCTAATATCGATATATATCTTTTCATAGCAGGTCTCCTGGTAAAATAATATATAAAAAATTTCAATTATACACCTTAATTATTAACCTAACCCATGACAAAAACGGTAGGACAGACATTCCTGTCTGTCCATAAGGACCAAAAATTTCAATTATACATTTGATTATTAATCTCATCCGGTAAATCCACTTTCACGAGTGGAAAAAATATTAATAAAAAAAACGGTAATTTATTACATAAATTTTACCATAACCAATATTTGTGGTTAAATAAAAGATTAATAATTGTTATTATTTAATTTTTATTATTTTTCTTCTTTTTCCTTTTTTTACTATCCTCAGTCTTGGTTGTTTCTGGTTTACTTTCTTCATCGCTGACAGTCTCTTTTTTTTCGGCTTTTTCTTTCACCTCCTCTTTTTCTGCCTCTTGCTTCTTGGCTTCCTCGTCTTTTTTAACTTCATCCACATAATTAAGTCTCAGTTCAGTCAATACATTTTGAATTAAAGATTCTTCCTCTATTGAAAGATTACCTTTTGTCCTATTTGAAATCATACCAAGCATATCAATAGCAAACTTTGCTTCATTTAAATTTCTGGTAATCTCTTTGGTAATAGGATGTATAATCTTCCCCATACTAATCATAGCTGAAGATTGGAAATTCAAAACAAGTATGGCAAACAATTCATCGTCAAGTTCCCTGTTTTCTTCTGGCATAATAATCCTTTTATTTTATTCAACAAATTGTACTTATACCAAAACTTTGTTAAATTTTGAATTTTTTTGTATCTTTTTTTGTCAAAAAATTGAACAAAAAACTTTAAATTAATCTCTGCTGCCTCTCAGAAGAATTAATCTTATAAGTTGTAAAACAGCCATCGCAGCAGCAGCAACATAAGTAAGAGCCGCAGCATTAAGAACCTTTCTGGCTTTTGAAATTTCATCTGCCTCCAAAAATCCCGCACTTTTTAAAGACTCAATTGCTCTCCCGGATGCATTGAATTCAACCGGCAGAGTAACAACCTGAAATAAAACCGCAGCAGTGAACAATATTATACCCAGATCCAAAAGAAAGGGAATACTGAAAAAAAATCCTCCAATAAAAAGTGGCCAGGCAAGGGTACTGCCAAATTTTGCAGATGGAAGAACGGAATTCCTGATATTTAAAGGCATATATCCGGTTCCATGCTGAACTGCATGCCCAACCTCGTGTGCCGCTACTCCAAGAGCCGCTAATGAACTGCCTCTGAAATTCTCACTCGAGAGCCTAAGAACCCTCTTCACAGGATCATAATGATCGCTTAATCTACCCTCTGACTCTTCGATAGGTATATCTCCAAGACCATTTTTTCGTAATAAATATGAAGCAACCTCTGCCCCTGAGATACCTCTCCTCGACTTTATCCTGCTGTATTTAACATAGGTACTTTTTACCTTCTGCTGGGCATACAGGGTTAATAACAAAGCCGGTATTAACAACAAAAATGTCGAGTCCCAATAAAACATCAATGCCTCCTTATATTTCCTTTCACATTCACGATCGCCTCGGGTATCTTACCCGAGGCACTCATATTTGTATAAAAAAATCAGAATTTGAAGACTTAGTTAAATCTTTAGAGAACAGACATTTTTGCCTATTCATTCATTAAATGTTTAGACAATAATATTAGAACTACCACCTTTTTCTTCTGTATCAACTTATAGTAAAATACCTTTTTTAAACATAAAAGTTCCTATTTACCAATATAATAAATTATTTTAATTTATCACATAAAATTATAGAATTATAAACTTGATTTTTTGAACAATTTTGTTATATTTAAGTAAAATAAATTAGATAAAATCAATTAAATATCAAAACTTTGGTAAATTCCGAATATTTATCAAAAGTAGTGAAACCAGAAAATATATAAAATTCCCAAAAAAATCTGAAAAAAGTGCAAAAAAGAAGAAAATACAATAAAATAAAAAAGATAAACACAGAATCAAAAAGAATATCTGAATACTTTACTTTAGGATTAATTGTATTTGTATCAATTTCAATCTGGACATTTTTCATTATTAAGTATCTCAGCAGAGACCTTCCCTCTTTGGAGCAACTTGAAAGATATGAACCCAAATTAGTAAGCAAAATATATTCCAGAGATATTCAGTTGATACGGGAAATCTCGGGTGAAGAAAACAGGAAACTTGTCACTTTCAATAAACTACCTGAACATCTAATCAATGCCCTAATCGCTACAGAAGACCATAGTTTCTATAAACATTGGGGAGTAAACACTTATAATTTTTTCGGTGCTCTTTATGCAAATATTAAATCGTTAAGCTGGAAGCGTGGATTCAGCACAATTACTATGCAGCTTGCAAGGAATATGACATATCTTACCAAAGAAAAACTTATTATCAGAAAGATTAAAGAAATTCTCACTGCTTTGAAAATTGAAAAAGCATATACTAAAAATGAAATATTAGAGATGTATTTCAATCAGACCGACTTTGGATGGAATTCATTTGGAATCGCATCTGTGACTCATACCTATTTCACCAAAAATGTGGAAGATTTAAATCTTGAAGAATCTGCTCTTCTGGTTGCGCTCTTGCCATCAACCACCCAATATTCTCCCTTTAAGAATATGGATCTTGCTTTGAAAAGGAGAAATATTATCCTCAGGAACATGAGGAATATGAACTATATAACAGAAGTGGAATATCAGGAAACCATAAAAAAACCTATAATTCTTAATCCTGGCCCGAAAAGCTTTAAAGATAAAGCACCTTACTTTTCTGAATATGTCAGGCAGTTAATAGATGAAAAATCAAAAGAATTGGGCATAAATCCCTACGAAGATGGATTATCAATATATACAACATTGGATATAGAAATTCAAAAGATAGGGGAAAAATGCCTGAGCGATCAACTTAACATTATGCAAAAAAATCTCAGTGAACGTCTTAAGACTGACTATGCTAACACAGACATAGATACCACTGTTCAGGGTGCATTTGTAGCAATTGACCCAAGAAATGGACATATATTAGCAATGGTTGGAGGTAAAGATTACAGTGTCTCCCAATTCAACAGGGCTACCCAGGCAAAAAGACAGCCGGGTTCTACTTTCAAGCCATTCGTATGGACTGCTGCAATTGACAACGGATATTCCCCTAATGTCGAACTATGGGACCAGGAAATTATTAAGCATAATCTCGACGGAACTATATGGAGACCGCAGAACTATGACAGAAAAAGGGGAGGACTCACCACCTTGAGAGAAGGATTAAAAAGGTCTCTGAACAATATATCTAATAGAATTATTTTAGAATTACTTCGGACGCCGAATACCGTTGTGCAATATGCGCATAATATGGGTATAAATTCTGAACTGCGAGCAGTTGAATCTATCGCTATGGGCACCTCAGAGGTTAATCTACTGGAACTTACGTCAGCATTTGGTGTATTTCCGAATAAAGGCGTCCTGGTAAAACCTTTAGCAATATTAAAAATTACTGACAGATTTGGTAATGTTATTTATGAATCAAAACCAGAGAAAAGGGAAGCCATATGTGAAGAGACCGCTTATATTATGACTAATTTGCTTGAATCCGCTTTAGAACCGGGCGGCACAGGTCAAATCACTCGAATCGTCTATAATTTCACGAGACCAGCAGGAGGAAAAACCGGAACATCTCAGGAATTCACTGATACCTGGTTCGTGGGATTTATACCACAACTTGTAGTAGGAACATGGGTTGGTTTTGATGACCCCCAGATATCTCTGGGTGAAAAGAATTCCGGTGCAGTCGTGGCTTTACCAATCTGGGCAAACTTTATAAAAACTTATTGCGACTCTCTACAAATTCCAGTCGCAAATTTTGTAAAACCAGATGGTGTAGTGCAACTCGATATCTGCAAAGAAACAAAACTCGTTGCTGCAAAATACTGCCCAAACCAGATTAAAGAAATATTCAATATAAGATATGCACCAACCGAAAAATGCCCAATTCATAATCCTGTCACGCAAAAAACTCCATGAGAATCGGTTTTAAGTTATGAAATATTTCTAAAATTAATTTAACATCTATCCTGATTTATTCACAAATCCTGTTTTTTTCATTCTGAAACAATGACAATAACAGCGATACTCAACTTTCTTTCAAAGGTAATTCTATAGCAATTTTAATAAAATCAATAGTTTGTCTAATAAAATAAAGAATTTTATGAATTATCCAGGCTATAAAAAATTCTTCATGAACCCATTTTGCTAATATCCGCAATAATTCTTTCCACACCTTTATAAATCTCTTCTACTTTCTTTTTGGATTTTGCCTCACAGATTATTCTTACTTCTGGTTCGGTCCTCGATTTTCGGATATGAATCCACCAATTCTTTTTATTTATTTTTAATCCATCGATTAAACTGAGATCTTCCTTCGAATTTTCCCTGCTTAATTTCTTTATAAGTTCATTATAAACATTATCAGACAATTGAATTTTCCTTTTAACCATATAATATTCAGGCAGTTCTTTCCTCAATTTTCCGATTGAAGTATTATATTCGGCAAGCATTTGTATTATTATTGAAATACCAATCATAGCATCCCTTCCTAAATGCACTTCAGGAAGAATCACTCCTCCATTCCCTTCACCACCGATTGGGCTCCCAAGTTCTCTTATTCTCTGAGCGACATAAATTTCCCCTACTTTCGTTCTTTCAACCCTCACACTAAACTCACTGGCTATATCATCAACAGCCCGGGAGGTTGACTCATTAACAACGACATCCCCTTTTTTCTTCTCAAGAATATATTTTACAGCCAAAACGAGTGTATAATCTTCTCCGAGAGGAACTCCATTTTCATCAACAACAGCAAGCCTGTCCCCGTCCGGGTCAACTGCAAATCCAATGTCAGCACCATAAAACTTTACTTTATCACATAATTCGGTCAGATTTTCGGGTAAAGGCTCAGGATTATGAGGAAAAATTCCACTTTGGTCACAATTTAAGGGATATACCGTACAGCCAAGTTTCTGGAGGAGATAGGGAATTATTTTCCCACCAGCCCCATTTACGCAGTCCACGACAACCTGAAATCTTCTCTGAGCAATCCTGTCAGGTGAAATATAAGGAAGGTCCAATATCTTCTCAATATGGCCTTCGATGGCAGAATCATAATCAATAATGGTACCAACATTTTTCCAGTTAACATATCTTATTCTCTTTTTTTCATAAATGTTATCCAGTTTTTCCCATTCCTTTTCATCAAGAAAAAGTCCATCTCTACCGATAAATTTCAGAGCGTTCCATTCTACTGGATTATGACTGGCAGTAATTGCTATCCCGCCGTTAGCCTTTTGTTTTTCGACCATTAATTGAATGGTGGGTGATGAACAGATACCCAAATTAATTACATTACAGCCAACCGACATAAGCCCGGAAAAAACAGCCTTCTCAAGCATCTCTCCTGTGTCTCTGGTATCCCTTCCGACAACTATTTTGCCACTATTGGACATTATTCCAAATGCTGAAGAATAATGCAAAACAATTTCCGGTGTAAGACTTTTTCCGACAATCCCTCTAATCCCTGAAACACTTTTCATCAATAATTTCTTCATCTTTCAATTATCTATTATCTTTTCCTAATGAATCCTATCAATTATTTGTTTTATACTTTTATTATTGCCGCCTGACTCCAGATATCTATTATAATATTCTAACGCTTTTAATATTTCACCTTTTATTTCATAAAGTCTCCCGATTGTAATATTGATATCAATATCTTCTGGATTTTTTTTAAGGTCACTTTCAAATCCTTTAATCAATTCATCAAAGTCCAAAATATCTGGATTATAATATTCGCGAGGAAAACTGATTTCTGCTCGGGTAGAATCGGGAATCACCTCAAATGCTTTTTCGATAGAACCCCTTACAAGTTCGTTCTTTCCCATTCTATTATACAAAACACCCATATTAAAATGTGCTTCCGCAAGATTGGGATTAATCATGAGAGCAGATTTATATTCTTCTTCTGCTAAATCATACATATTTTTTTCCCGATATGCATTTCCTAAATTACAGTGAGCCTCTGCAAGTTTCGGATTAATCGTAATTGCTTTCTTTAATTCTTCAATAGCATCATCATACCGCTTATCCAGATAATATATAGTTCCAATCCCGTAATAGGACTCACTATCTGACGGATTTAATGAGATTGCTCTCACGTATGATTCCAACGCTCTATTCCACTCATTTTTAATTCTATAAACATTACCCATATTACAATAAGCATCTGAAAATTGGGGATTGATAATAACTGCTTCTTCACAACATTTCAACGATTCGTCAAATTTTCCTATTTTGTAATACGCAACTGCGAGATTATTATGAATTTCTGAATTATCAGGGGCAAGTTCTATTGCATTTATATAATTTGAAATTGATTTATTAAAATCTCCTTTTAAAAAATATGCATAACCCATAAAATGGTATGCTTGAGAACTATTCTTATTTCTCTCTAAAACCTTTTCATACTGTGCAATAGATTCATCCGGTCGATTTAAATAACTCAGAACAAGACCCATATTCAATCTAACATATTCACTTTTTGGGTTTAACTCTAATGCTTTCTGATAGTTCTTTAATGCCTCCGGATATTTACCAATATGCAAATAGATATTACCTAAATTGAAATATGAGTCTGAATATTCAGGGGCAACTTTTATCGCTTTCATCAACTCTTTGACTGCTTCATCGTGCAGTCTTATCATCGAATATATATTCCCAAGTTCATTATAACCTCTTGGGTCTTTTGGATTCAATGATATTATTCTTTTATACTCATTAATTGCCTCATTAACCCTTCCGCTAACTGCAAGCTGTTTCGCTCTTTTATAGTCTAAATCAGTCTGTCCTGATAATCTATTTCCTATTACTGCGCCAAAAAATAAAAGACATAAGATAGCCAAACACGATAAAAATACTCTTCTCATCATAATGACCTCTGAAATTCTCTATTTTTTCTCATCTTTTTGAATATTTCTCCATACAAATTCTAAAAATTCTTCGTTTCTAAAAATTCTCGATCGCCCTGGGTTTCATTACCCAGGGCGTAACATTTTGGGGCCTCTGCCCTTTTATATGTAGCTGTTTATTTTTCAAACTTCCAATCTACTTCGATCGCCCTGGGTTTCATTACCCAGGGCGTAACATCTTGGGGCCTCTGCCCCGAAAGATTAAAAACTATCCAGTTTTGAAATTTCGATAATGTTATTATCATCATTTAACCAATTTCGGGCACTGCTATATTTCCAATCTTCAGGGGATTCTACGAAACCTTTTCGAACCGGATTGTCATGCATATACTGAAGCTTTTGAACAAACCAACGCCCATATTTCAATGCAATCGGATGATATTCATCTTGCCAAACTTTGTACGTTTGATTTAAATGCCGTTTCTTTGCAGCTTTCGTAAAAGTAGAAAAATAATATGATTTCTCATCGGTTTCGAGAACTTTGATTATTTGGGTCGAAGTATAATGTTTGAAATCCCGCATAATATCTGCCAGTGATGTATCAGGTTTATTGGATACAATTAAGTGAAGATGAGTGGGCATAATAATAAATCCATGGAGAATGAGCCCTTTATGCTCCTGACAATATTTAAGGCTTTTAATGATGATTTGGAAATAGGTATCATCCTGAAAAACGGGTAACCAATTGATGATAGTACATGTGGCATAATAAAATACCGTTTCTTCAGGGTATATACGATATCGTTTCATCGATTGCCTTTATTTAGTGGGCTATGAAGCCCACTTATTATGTGCCTCGGGTAAGATACCCAAGGCGATTATGAAAAAACATGAAACAGCCAAACACGATAAAAATACTCTTCTCATCATAATGACCTCTGAAATTTTCTATTTTTTCTCATCCTTTTGAATATTTCTCCACACAAATTCTAAAAATTCTTCGTTTCTGGAATTATCTCCCCACTTCGTATAGGAAAGTTTACCCAAATCTGGAGGGATAAAATAATTACCTGTCGGCAGTTCGACAAAAATCCCCTCGCATTTCATATTCAACTCTTCTAAAACAGAACCCACTCCTCTTGCAATTTCCGGAAGATAAACCTTTTTATCAATTTTCAGGTCATTCTCAAAAATCCCAACCTGAACTCCCGCATCCTTAAATTCTGAAGGGAATATTTTTATTTCCGGGTTTATCTCACTCTTACTGCTAAATTTTTCATCCAGATAATAAGCAAACCTTCTGTAATTAAATTTTGAATATTGATAACTGTTAATCTTTTTTATATTCTGTGAAATAATCTTACCTAAAGAACCTTGCCTCCATGAATATTTATACCACCATGCATTACCCCCGAACCTTCTTTCATCATCTCTATTGTATAATAATACTTCAACTTCCTGTGGCTCTTTAAAGTATTTAAAACCGCTCTTTTTTTTCTGGTCATCCCCTAACTTTTTTATCAAATTAAATGCCCCATTCTCTAAAATACCTTCATCAACTTCAATTTTCAGAGCCAAACGTGCCTCGGCTTCGCTGTCTATAATATCAACACCTATAATTGAATAATTTGAACTAATTTTCTGCTCGTCCTCAGTTTGAAACGTGAACCCTTTTGTTTCATTATATCTGGGAGTTTTTTGGGATAATTTTAACCCATCTTTACTTTTATAAATAGCCGGTATATATTTCCGAGAACCAACCATAAAAACAAGACTTAAAATAATTACTGCTAAAAATAGGATTGCCCCTGTTTTAATTAATTTTTTATTTTTATTCCAAAAACCATTTACAACTTTTCTCTTACTATCAACCTCTTTGGATTCTTGAATTTTAACTGAAGCTCCAAATGATTCAATTCTCAACTTTAACTTATGGGCATTTTCCGAAGATATACCTCTGAATAAACAAAGGGGAAGTCTTTTCAAATCTTTATCAATCTTTCTTTTCTTGACTCCCAATATTCGATTTAAAAGATTGACCAATTTTTCTCTATCTTTTCCAATATCTATAAGAAAAATGTCAAATTTCGAAGGCTTCAACGAATTTAACTTTTCAGATTTTTTAAAATGTGGTAAAAGCCCGCCACATTTTGGACACCTGATCATATCTTCAGTGACAGGTGTCTCACATCTTCTGCATTTCATAATAAAATTTCAACCCTTCTAACGGTAATAATCTAAAATATAAAATCTGAACTTTTGTGAATTTTTAATATGGTCAGACATTCCTGTCTGACCTACCATTATCG
>JAUWXV010000320.1 GCA_030616165.1 bacterium
GCTAAATCCCGCAATATCAATTATAAAATACTCTTTTCCCTCATAAGTTTTAACAAAACTGCCCCACAATTTTTCCCTGGGATATTCTTTGGATATATAACGTCCTAAAGCAATTGGTCGGGTATGTTTTGGCAATATTGGCGGATTTTTTAAAAGTTTACTAAAATGTTTTGATATTTTACTTAAATCAATACACTCAAATAATATCTCAATTATCCCCGTCCTGAATTTAGCAATCCAAATTTTTTCATCAATAACTATACTGCAGTTTCCTTTTCTGACAATTTTCTCTTTTACCTTCTTTGACATTTTAAATATTCCTATTTTTATTGATTACCTGAAAATTGCGATACAAGAATAATAATTTCCAAAAAAACCGAATGTTACACTAAAAGATATGGATTTTTAAGTTTTTATCTATTATATTATTTATCATTATTATTTCTGAAATTTCTTATATGCTGTCTCATTATAAAATGTTCCTAATTACAAACTCGGAGGGAAATAATGAAAAAATTTACTGTATTAATAATAGTATTACTAACAGGCATCTTATCCGCTCAGAAGAAAGATGAGCAGATTCCTATCAATCCAATCTCAAAGGAAGAAATAACAAAAATATTAACGGATATCAGGAAATTAACCCCTGAGCCTGTTGAGTCGGATGAAATAGCAGTGATAGAAACCACAAAGGGAACAATAAAATTCAAATTTTTTCCAGATGTAGCCCCAAATCACTGCGCTTTTTTCAAGATACTTGCAAACAGCGGATTTTATAACGGAATAACATTTCACAGGGTAATACCCAATTTTGTCATACAGGGCGGAGACATTCTATCACGTGACAATAATCCCGGAAACGATGGTACAGGAGACCCAGGATTTACAATAAATGCAGAATTCAGCACAAAAAACCACAAAAGAGGAACAGTCTCAACAGCAAGAAAGGGAAACGATATCAACAGTGCCAGCAGTCAATTCTTCATATGCCTTACCGACCTCCCATTTCTCGATGGGCAGTATTCTATTTTCGGCGAGGTAACCGCAGGGATGGACGTAGTTGATAAAATTGCTAATTCACCAAGAAATGAAAGTAACGATAGACCACTTGAAGAGATTATAATAAAAAGTGCAAAAGTTATTAAAGAAAAATAAAAATCAATCCCCTTTCTCTTCGAGCTTTCTGTAAGTATAAAGCATATCAATATACGTCTCTTTAGTTGGATTCCGATCCGACCTGAATCTTATAGACTTCATCCATTCTATCTCTTCATCGGCAATCTTAAGAAGGGTTAAAGACCTTTCATCTTTAAGAAGTTCCTTTAGCCCTTTTGTAATTTCTTCTTCTTTTTCAATAGACCTTTCAAAAAAATCGCCAATTTCACAATTCAGAACCTTCGCTATCTTTTCAAGTGTCCTTATATTGGGTTTAAACCTCTTCTCATTCTCAATATCGCTGATATTAGACTTATACAGCCCTGCTTTATCAGCCAACTCTTGAAGGGTCAAACCCAACCTCTTTCTTAATCCTTTTATTTTCTCTCCCATTTTCATGTTATGTAAAATAATACTTTTTTTCGTCATTGTCAACAATTATTTATCTTTTTTTATATTTAATTAAATTATTTATTGATTTTTATATATAATATTAGTATATTATATAACATATAATTATATGTTATTATTTATACAAACTTTCTAACATAATTAATTTAAATTTAAGGAGATTGAAAATGGTTCAGGAAATAGAATTAATCTGCTTTGATGATACTTGTGTATATAATGAGCCGATGAGAAATTTATGCACACACGGACAGCCTTTCATTGAAATTGAAAGTGAAAGAACATGCAAATGCCTTTCATATGAACAAAGAGAGGATGTCTTAGAATATCTGGAATAACAAATACTTACAAATAGTATAAAGATATTCATTAACTGAAATGAAATTGTAACTATAAGGTATTAAATAAAGTGAGAATTCTGATTCCAAATCTAAGTTTTCATTTAAAAGTAATATAATTGAAGTACTGATTTAAGTGGATTATTATGAATGCGAGGGAAAATAGCTATAATAAAAAACATAAAAATGGCAGGTCAGACATTCCTGTCCTGCCAAAATATACGGTGAAAAGCCAGCAGCAATCTCTATTCTATAAGGATTATATGTTAAAAGTTTTAAAATTATTTTTTATGGATTGTGTTATGGAGAAATGCTTTTGATAACAGGTATAAGAAGCTCTTTTGAGCAGTTACCAATTAGGGTCATATTAAATAGACCTACTTTTCTAAAAAATATAGAGCGGTTTTCACGCTCTATTTCGATAATATCATCCACACTTTTATTTTCTTCCCTAAAAATTTTTCCAAAATTTAACGGGATAGTCCCTCGAGTCTGAAAAATTGAGAACGATGTAATACCATTGGTATAATTTAGATGAATGGTGGTGTTTTTTCTCTCTTTTGTAATCCTAATTCTATCAAGTTGATAACCTTCTGGAAGATTCATCGGAGTAAGAAATGGAAACTTTATAGATTTTCTTGCCTGCTCGATTGTTTCGTATTCTTCAGTTTTAAAGGAAGGAACTGGTATTCTTCTAATCCTTTTATTTTTAATTCGGAACAAGTCGGGTCTCATCGGAGGTTTATAATCGATATTAGTAAAAGACTTCTCATAAATCGGAATCAGGTTTTCACCTTTTAAGCGTAAAACCTCCTTTTTAAGTACTATTCCAGTTTCTTTGTCAATCCAGTATTTAAAATTCGTTCTATCTTTTAATTTCGGTTTAACAACAACGAGTTTTGTTTCCCTTCCTGCAATTATTCCACCGTCAACAATATTAAAATCGTAGTTCTCTTCAATCCTTTTTAAAAATGGGAATCGGGGCTTAAAATGTCTTCTCTGCCTTGATAAAATACTTCTTCCATCAACTATCGTTTCAAAGTCATCTTCATTAAGAATCCTTATTATTGATTTTTTCTTGTCAGGAAAAATAATTTCATCTCTAATTCGATTGGGAGAATCAACCCAAATTCTTTTCCTGAAAATTCTCGGCTGTTTATTACCAAACCGCTTTATCATCAAATCGCCCATAAACTGATGGCGCAATCGGGCATCAACCATTTTTTTTATGAGTTGATCTATTTCATCCCCGGTCAATTCCTGTCCAAATGACTTTGTACCTATCCCCAATATGAAAATACTTAATAATAAAATTATTGAAATTCTAATCTTATTCATTTTTTCACATCTGTTTTTATGTCATAATCTAAATTATCAAAAAATCTAAAATCTTCTTCATCAAAAGGGAAACTTTCTATAAATATATTTTCAGCAA
>JAUWXV010000028.1 GCA_030616165.1 bacterium
TAAAACAGGTGCTGCAGCGGGATTAGCTGCAACAATGTCCCGCAGCATCCGTTTATTTGGTCAGGATGACCGAAAAGTAAGATTGGGATTTGTAGGACTTGGAAGTCAGGGCACTTCATTATTAAGAATGTGTTTATCTATGGAAGATGTTGAAGTCCCTGCCTTAAGTGAAATTAATATTGAAAAACTAAACAACGCTATAGACCTTGTAGTAAAGTCCGGCAGAAGAAGGCCTGAGGATTATACGGGCGAAGAAGATTTTTACAAGTTGGTAGCGCGGGACGATTTGGATGGTGTTGTCGTTGCCACTTCCTGGCTGTGGCATACTCCGATGGCAGTTGCTGCAATGAAAGCAGGTAAATACTGTGCGCCCGAAGTATGGGGTGCTTCTTCAATACAGGAATGCTGGGACCTTATAGAAGCTTCCGAAGAATCTGGTATGCCTTGTATGATGCTGGAAAACCATTGTTATGACCGTAGTAATATGGCAGTACTGAGAATGGTAAGGGAAGGATTATTTGGAGAATTAGTACACGGTGAATGCGGTTACTGTCATGATCTTCGGTGTGTTAAGTTTGGTAGACAACCCGGAGAAATAAATTTCGGTCCCGGAGCAAGTGGAGAAGCTGAATGGAGAACATACCATTCCATAAATAGGAATGGAGATTTGTATCCGATTCATGGTTCAATAAAGGATAGAGAATACTGCTTATTTTTCAAATTTTCGCTATTTTTAAAGCATAAATTGTGAAGATAACGATTTATAATCCTTTTCCCGGTTTAAACTTCACAACATTTTTTGCTTTTATTCTTATCTTTTCACCTGTCTGAGGATTCCTGCCAGTCCTTGCTTTTCTTCTTATAACTTTAAAAGTTCCGGAACCAACAAGCGTTACTCCTTTTTTTACATTCTTTTTAATAGCGTCAATAGTTGCGCTTACAGCATTTGTAGCATCTTTTTTACTTAAATCAGCCTTTTTTGCTACTTCTGCAATTAATTGTGCTTTGTTCATGATTTTTTCCTTCTATTTTAAATTTTAGTGTTATATTCTTAACATCCACAAAAAGAGCACTATAAAAATGATTATCTAATATCAATCAACCTCAGATTGTTCCAGCCTCCTCTGAATAGGATAGCAAACAATATATGCCGAAAGGTATCCATACAAAACACCCACTATAGCAAGTGCCAAACCAGGACCTAAAGCTTTTAAATTATCAAACCGAGCGCCCATCAAAATTAAACCAATCATCATACCTACCCAACCCCATAAAATAAGATACAATTTTAGATCTTTATAGACATTTATACTTTTCTTTATATCTTCTTTAATCATATTTCGTGCGAAAGGCGCTTTAAAAACTAAACCAAGACCCTTTCCCCCATAAGCAGCAAGGATTAGAGCTAAGGCAGGACCATAAACAATAAGAGCAGAGGCAGGACTGATAAATAACGCAATTCCCCCTCCTATCCCAAATAATACAAAACCAATTGAAATAATTATTCCTAATAATAACATAATAACCTCCTAACGTAAAGTTGATAATTATATTTTCATTAACTATATATTACCTGGGATTGTATAGACATAAAAAGAAAATATATAACTATTCATGCTGATAAAACAGGAAAACAGAGAGTGATTCCTATAAATGATAAACTTTTGGGCATTTTAAAATCAATGAAACCAGACGATTCAAGGCTCTTTAAATGGCACGAGGATACTGTTACACATTATTTTAAACAGTATTTGAAGAAATCCGGGATAAAAAAGAAATTAACATTACATTCTTTAAGACATACATTCGCAAGCCATCTTGTGATGAACGGTATTACCTTGTATGTTATAAAAGAACTATTAGGACACGGATCTATTGTGATGACGGAAATATATTCACATTTATCGCCAAATTTTTATGAGGAGAGTGTCAAAAGATTGCCATATTGAACGCAAAGTATAGTTACATATTGGTTATGGAGCATTTTAATAATATTTGTTTTTAATACACTTACACTTTATATAATCCTAACTTACAAGCAGGAGGTCACTGGTTCAAATCCAGTATCGCCCACGAGTAAAATTATAACAAAAACAAGTAATTACTTAGCTCAATGGTTTTATACTGTTGAGCTATTTTTTTACAATCTTATTAGTGAAATTTCACTAATAGACATTGAGAGTAGCATTATATTTTAAAAACTTTTAGGAAAAATCGTAGAAAAAACTTGATATTGTTGGTTTCAGTTTTTGGGAATTGCACGAGACTGTAAAAGATTGTTTAAGATTGATAATCGTCTTTTTTAACGATGCACATCTATACGATTTAACATAAGAATGCAATGTTCTATTGTTTTCAAAATCTCTTCCATATACTCCTTTACTGCCTTTAAGCTTCCAGGAAGTGTATACACAAAGCTTCTGCCTATTAATCCGGCAATAGAACGACTAAGCAGTGCTTTTGGATTTTTTTCGCCATACTTTATGCGAATATGTTCCATAATGCCGGGAATAACTTTGTTGACCATTGAATTTACAACATCAGGAGTTATATCACGCGGCCCTATACCGGTTCCACCGGTAGTAAAAATAAAATCAACACCTTCTTTAAGGGCTTTTTCAATCTCCTTTTTAAGAGACTGAGGATCATCAGGCAAAACAACACTGTCAAATTTTGTACGCCATGGTTTTCCCTGGAAATAATTTTCCAGTAGTTCTTTTATTTTTGGGCCACTTTGGTCGTCACATATTCCTTGGCTTACCCGATCACTAAGAGTAATAATCAAAAAACGAAGTGTTCCCGGAAGATATTCTATTTCATAGCCGTTTTTAACCTTTCCACCTTTGATAACCCGGCAAAAAATCCCCTCTTTGGGCATAATACATTCGCCAACTTCCTGATATACCACACATCTATTCCCATGACAAGCTTTTCCAATCTGAGTAACTTCAAGCTCAGTGGAACCTATCCTGAACCTGTCCAAAATCGCAACATTTTTTAAATCAATACCACGTGTAGTTATGTTCTCAGCAAATTCTCCGGGTTGTATTTTTCTGCTTATCTCAGAAGAGAATTGTTCGATTCTCTCCCAGGCAAGCATACTCACCTGACGATGCCAGTTGCCGGAATGTGCATCTCCCAGAACTCCGTTTTCGGTAATTGTGATTTCTGAAACAGGATTTTTTATGGTTCCTTTCTCTTTTGAAATGTTTACCGAAACAACGCGTATAGAAACATTCTTTTCCATGTTCACTATCATTTTTACAAAACTTTTGCTTTAAAATTAAGATTTTATTTTGACTGATTCTTCTTATGCTTTTCTAAAAGAACAACCTCATTTATTATCATGTTTTTGTCCACGGCTTTACACATATCATATACGGTCAATAACGCTATACCCACCGCTGTGAGAGCCTCCATCTCAACTCCTGTTTGCCCCACACAAGCAACCTCGCTCGTAACCACTACGTCATCGTTTCCCACAAATGCTTTTACCCCGACTTTAGTAAGGGCTAAAGGATGACACAGCGGAATAAGTTCAAATGTTCGTTTTGCAGCATTGATGCCGGCGAGTTCAGCAACTGTCAGAACATTGCCCTTTTCCATTCGATTATCCGCAATCAATTTCACTGTTGAAGTAGAAAGCTTTATCCGCCCCCTCGCTTTGGCAACCCTATACAGATTCTTTTTATTACTGACATCAACCATAATCGGTCGTCCATCCCTGTCTATATGTGACAATTTTTTCACATTATCCTCCTATAATGTTGAAGCTATTATGTTTACTTCGCAAACCGGACTTTGGTTTTTCTCTAACAGCTTGCCTAATTGCTTTTTCCACACCAAGCTCTCTTATAGAGAAGGCAAGGTCACTGAAAAGGCATGGAAAGACCTTACCATCGCTTGAAATCCGCAATCGGTTACACCGGTCACAATCACCGCCTGTTCCCCCTTCTACCGGCCAGAATAGTCCCATATCAATATTCATCCTCCGTATAAAGCGGACCTCTATACCATTTTTTTCAGCAAATGCTGCTACCTGGCAGGCATCTTCCTCGTCGGAGGATTTCTGAACAACACAGTTTATTTTGATAGGTGAAAATCCAGCTTTTTTAGCGGCTTCAATACCTCTTAGAACACTTTTTATATCACCACCGCGGGTAATTTCCCTGTATTTTTTGGAATTCAGTGTATCAAGACTGATATTCACTCTATGAAGTCCTGCTTTAACCAGTTCTTCCGCAAATCTGTCTAAAATAGTCCCGTTGGTCGTCATCGCAAAGTCTTTGATGCCTTCTATTCTGGAAAGCATCGATACGAGAGTGACAATATCTCGTCTTACCAATGGCTCTCCGCCGGTGAGTCTAATTTTGTCAATTCCCATTTCAACGGCTTTTTGTGTCACCTTAAATATTTCCTCAAAAGAAAGTATATCCTCGTGCCTGATTTTCGGAATCCCGTCTTTCGGCATGCAGTACACACAGCGCTGATTGCACCGGTCTGTAACCGATATCCGTATATAATGTATTTTACGATTAAATCTGTCTAACATAAACTATTGTTCCTTCTTTGATCTCTTTTACACCAACCGGTATCGAAATCAATCCATCAGCCCTGCATATCGAGTTAATATGAGCAGAACCATGATATTCGATTGGTATTACTTTTTCACCGTTTGTAACAGCAACAGGGATTATTGATTCTCTTTCAGTATGCTTTCTTGTAATAGTTTTGCCAAGAGGCATAGTAATTTTATAAGGCATGTAATCATATCCCATCATTTTATAAAGGAATGGTTTGACCATAATCTCAAACAGAACGAAAGTAGACACAGGGTTGCCCGCCAGTCCAAAACAAAAGATATCATCTGAAATCCCAAAGGTCGTCGGATATCCCGGTTTAATGCCAACTTCTTCAAAAAGAAGTTTTACCCCGTTATTTTTTAGTATTCCCGGCACTAAATCAAATTCTCCCATTGAAACCCCACCTGAAAGAACAATAACGTCATTTTCAGCTATTGCTTTTTTAATTTTTGCATCAAGAACTTCTTCGGTGTCCTCGGCAATCCCATAATTGAAAGGCTGGGCACCCATATCAAGTACCTGTGCAAAAAGTTGATAGCTGTTACTATTTCTTATCTTAGATTCCGGTGGTTTTTCTGAAGGTTCAACGAGCTCATTACCTGTGGCAATTATTCCGACCCTTGGCAGACATGCGACAACCGGACTCGTACAGCCAACCGAAGCTAAAACCGCTATATGTTGAGGGCGTATAATTTCCCCCTTGCACAATACGACGTCACCCTTCTTAATGTCTTCTGCTTTATAACAGATATTGATTTTTGAGATTGTTTTCATTTTATAGCGAATAGAGTTAACAGATATATTTTCTGTATCTTCTATCTTTATTACGCAATCAGCGCCGGGCGGAACTATGGCGCCGGTCATGATTTTTGCGCACTCATTCTTATGGATTCTCTTTTGAGGAACATATGCAGCAGGAATAGTTTCAACTATAGTAAGCTCATTAAGAATATCCCCCCTTCGGCATGCATATCCATCCATAGCCGACTTATTAAAAGGGGGAATATCCATATCAGAGGTTACGGCCCGTGCTAAAATCCTGTTTAAGGCTTTGTCAATACTTACCTGTTCAACACCAAGCGCCCTAACTGTATTCATAACAATTTGAAAAGCTTTTTCAAAAAGTATCATAATGTTCCTCATTTTGTGGCTGTCAACAGTCAGTTATCTTATATGGTTTTCATTATTACTTACAGTTGAGTGTTATATATTTGTTATATTCTTCCATTGTATTCAAGTTCCTATACCATTCGGCATCATCAATCTCAAGATATTTGATTTTACATTTGCTACACGCATCAATGATTTTACGGCTGTCAGTCTTTAATGTTTCACGAATAGGAGTAATCATACTTTTTCGGTAGATTCCAAAAAGTGGTTCATACTTTGACTTTTCTTTTACGGGAATCACTCCGTCATACATTTGTGCTTCTCTCATCATCTTCCTGATAAAATCATGATTTATTACAGGCACGTCACAGGCTACAACAAAGTTAAGATTATGAGAAGAAACTTCCAGACAGGATAAGATGCCCATAAGGGGACCCTGGTCAGGAACCTTATCAGGAATTACATCTGCATCGAGAAATGCGTATTTTTTCTGGTTATTTGAGCTTATAAGTATCTGACTAAAATAAGGTCGGATCTGTTCGAAAATATGCGCTATTATTGGTTTGTTATTGATAAGCATCATGCTCTTGTCTTTCCCCATACGCCTGCTTCTACCGCCTGCCAAAATTATCGCACTCGCCGGCCACCGTATAAACCACTTCTTCTCAATAAATCCAATATCATCCATCTCAATGTCAAAATCCTGCTTATCTGAAAGAATTATTCTGTCAGCATACGATATAACATCCTGACAAGATGCCTTAATTGTACGAGAATTCTTTTCCCTGACCACAAAGAAAAGCCCCGGTTCTACCACAAGACGCAGACTGTTCGATTCACAAATTGAAACAGCCTTATTTCCAATAATACTTATTAAAGCCACCAATCCTTCCTCCAGACACTCCTTCAGCACACGGAGCCAGAAAACCTTTTTTGCACCGGCAGATAGCAGTCTTGTCGTATCCTTATCGGGAGATCCATCCCTTTCTTCAGTGATGCAATAGTTTCCTTTGAGAGAAGAACAAACACCGCAGCCCATACCTCCCCGGGGGCATTCACCGTCTCTTTCCTGGACAGGAGTCACCTTTATGCCAATAATATCAATCCGGCGACTGAATTTCCTGATTAACTTACAAGCCAATTCAGTTTTACCTGAGTTTCTGCCCGCTGAACCTATCATTAACATATTTGGCAGTTTAATCATATCATTCCTCAATGTATCTTGGAGCAGTTGCTTTAAAATTAATCCATACCTCTTTCCCGAGTCGAAGACAAAGTTTTTTCATAGAGTCCCTTGTTATCAGAGCAGACATTTCTATACCTATATCGACAGTGACTTCACTACTCAGTCTGTCCATCTCTATATCTGTGATGATACCTTTAAATGTGTTGCGCGCACTTGTCTGGAGATTTGTATTCGAGATTGTAATATCCTCACCCCGCAGGACCATAGACCCTGTTCCGCTCTCTTTATCAGAAAGGATAAAAAATCTTTTCCCCTCGGTTACAAATTCTGCGAGTTCATTGCCCGAATTTCTTAATTCTCCTTTAAAGATATTCTTGATACCGATAAACTTGGCAACAAACTCAGATTTTGGATGTTGAAAAACCTCATACGGGCTTCCCACCTGGGAAATTTTTCCATCTTCCATAACTGCTATACGAGTTGCCAGTGAAATAGCCTCTTCATAGTCATGTGTAACGTGGATCATAGTCTGGCCGGAGCGGTTGATCCTTCTGAGAAGCGCTCGTATTTCTGATTTGGCTTGAATATCCAGGGAAGATATGGGCTCGTCAAGTAGAAGACATTTTGGTTCTGTCGCTAATGTGCGAGCTAAAGCCACACGCTGTGCTTCTCCACTTGAAAGTGTTTCGGGTTTACGTTTGAGCAAAGGCATAAATCCGATATCCTCGGCAAGTTGTTCAATACGGGTATATATTTCCTTTCTTGATACCCTGCGGCATCGGAGCGGGTAGGAGAGATTCTCTTGAACGCTTAGATGAGGAAAGAGCGCTTTATCCTGATACACAATGCCTATATGCCGCTTTTGAATCTTTTCTTTTGTAACATCGTGACCATCAAGTATGATGTGTCCATTGTCTGGCTCAAGTAATCCGGAAATAATCTCAAGGAGCACCGTTTTCCCAACACCGGATTTACCGAGGAGAACAAAATATTCTCCTTGTGTTACCTCGAAAGAAATATTTTTCAGGGCAAATGTATCGATTGTTTTTGTAATGTTTCTAACTTCGAGCATTTTTATTCTCCGCAAGAAGCCTTAAAATAATAAAAATAACCAGACAAACAATGATAAAGAGCGCTGCAACAGGCCGAGCATATTTAAGACCGAATGAACTGAACCGTTCAAAAATAAGCACCGGTGTAACCATAGGATGATAGGCTATAACGATCACCGCCCCGAATTCACTTAATCCCCGTGCCCACATCATGATAAGACCCGAAAGCACAGATCTCCAGGCAAGCGGCAGGGATATTGTAAAAAATACTCTAATAGGTGTTGCCCCGAGAGTAAGGGCTGCTTTTTCAAGCCGCTCCGGGACAGACGCAAAACCCTCACGTGCACCGTTAATAAGAAATGGAAGACTCACAAACGCCATCGCTACCATAATTCCTGCCGGATTTCCAACAAATGAGAAATCAATTTCTTTAGCCAGTTTGCCGATGACGCTATTTCGGGAAATCACTCCAAGAATTGCTATCCCGGCAGCTGTATGTGGAATTACAATCGGCAAATCAACAATCCCGGTGATTAGGCGTTTCAATGGAAAATTTTTGCGTGCTAAAAGATAAGAAAATGGTATAGCGAAAATGGCAAGAATAAGAGTCCCTGCCATAGAGACCCAAAGAGTCAGCCAAATACTTTTCTGAACAGCATCATCTTTGGCTGCATCTAAAAGACCCCCTAAAGAACTGTTAATGAACATCCCGGCAAGGGGAGCAATAATAAATAACAGCACCAGTCCCCCCATAGCAATGAAAAATAATTCACGTATGTCGGGCTTCTTTAGTTCAAGTATATGATTTTTATTATTTAGTTGCATATTTTTTCAAAATCTCAGGTAACTTGTTGTAAGTATTTGTGGAGGAGGGAACCATAGATGGCTGACCATTTCTTTCCATGATTCCAAGCCCTCCGTCTTTATTACAAAGAAATTTTACAAATTCTAACGCTGCTTTTGGATTGGGAGCATTCCTCGGAATCGTGATACTGTATATCATTGGCATTCCTGTTTTTGTAATAAATGTACCTGGTTTTTTCCCGGTTACTTTAATACTCGCCTTTTTATAAAAATCGCTCAACTCAGGCATTTTTAAATTTATTTCATCTGGCAGCAGAACAAATTTTAGTCCGTGCTGCTGAGCAACAGAGCGGTACAAGAAAATATAATCAATATCGTTAGTCTCAAGAAGAGCAAGAAGGTCTACCTCTTTAGGACGTATAAAATTTAAGTCCTTGCTGAGCAGCTTTTGTGCTAACCCGGGCTGCCGATAAAATTCCTCAGCGAGTTTTATTGTAAAGACTGCCCGATAACCGCAGGGATCTGTATTGGGATCTGATCTGCCGAAAACCACACTTTCATCCATCATGATCTCGTACCAGTTATCTCTATTAATTTCTTTTGCTCTCCTTGATGTATAACTATAATAGACAATGGTCATTTCATTGCTTGCGAACTTTAGATTCCAATCCGCGTGTTCCGGAATAAGTAATTCATCTATAACGGTATAATCAGCAGAGGCAATCACATCGCAAAGTCTTTCCAGTTCACTTATTTTGCGTGCGCATGTCCGGCTGCCTGCCGATTCACAGAGAATCCTGACTTTAGGATATTCCTGATTAAACTTCTCCGAGATTTCCTTAAAGGGCACCGACAGACTGCCTGCGTGGAAGATGATCAAGTCTCCTGAAAGGGAGTTTTTCTCTTCATCACCCAGAAGTATTTGATTTAGTACCATTACAATAATTAGTAGAATCGGAATCTTAATTATTATTTTCATTTGAAATCTTTTTTAAAAATATGTCTAAAGATTTTTCAACCTTCTTTTTTATGTCCAGCCGAAAATTTGAATAGGCTTTGATCCAATTTTTGCCGTCAGCTGTAAGAACGGATTTCCCTCCGTACCGCCCACCACGGGTTTTTTCAATAAACTTAATTCCCAGACCTGCTTCAGCCTTTTTTAAATCGCCCCATGCTTTCCGGTAACTTATACCCAGATATTCCGCAGCTCCCTTAAGAGAACCTTTATCCTCAATAGCATTAAGCAAACGCCACTTGCCATCACCAAAAACACCTTCTCTGTTTTCAGTAGAAATCCACAGCTTAAACTTTGCCGATAATTTTTGCGTCATTTAAAACATCCTAATTGACATTGGCAAAACCTGATGTTCCGTTTATTACAGATTCTTGCAATTTCCAATGGATTGACACTTAATTGCTGGGCAATTTTTAATGCCTCAGGGCATGGCAGCTTCAATTTTTTCCCATCATTGAAAGATTTTTTAAGAATCGCATTGATAAGCTCTTCTTTATTATTCTCCATAGATTTTCTCCTCGGTTATGCATAGTTCGACATATCGCTTTGCAAAAGAAGACACTGTTATTTATAACAGTGTCTTACAAAAATATTTTTATAATTAGCTGAAAGGCGATATTATCCAAATTCCTGTGGGATAAATACCATCACATCTCCCAGACAAAAAGCACGTGATGTGTCCACAAAGGGTGAAATCAGCAATAAGTTTACTATAGACTCTACGACGCGTTCAGCTAATTTGTGTTCTCATTGGGTTATATCTGCTTGATTCTATCACTGCAGATATATGGAATGTAAACTGGCCATTCTATAGACGAATGCCTTATTCAATTATAACTTTACTTTTTACTAGAAACCCATGGAGTCCAAAATTTAATGCACGACGCATTTTTAAAGACGTCGCACATTGTTACCCTACTCAATGATAAACTAAAAAACAACTCAAAATCCTTGAATACTCTGCAAACTGCGCTGGATATTCTTTATATCTTCTGTAGAAATCTCAGATCCTGCCTTCTCTGCCATTCTTTCAATCATTTGAAGCTGATAGTCAGTACTGAGGGCACTGAGTTTTTTCAGCGCTTGCTCATCATGACATCTCACACATTTGAGTAATTCCAGCGAAGAATGTATCTTGTCAACATCCGCTGAAGAAAGATTAATATCTGGCATCATTTCCATATGTTTAATGATTTGTGATATCTCGGCTGACGATCTATGAATTCCCAAAAACCTGCGCTCACTATGGCAATCAACGCATTTTTGCTCAAGAGCAGCAAACGGTTCAAATGAACCGTTTCTCATTGTCTCAGACTCTATGGTCGCTAATGATACTTTTATTTCACCCAGTTCTGATTTCATATTAAGCATCAATTGAGCCAGGAAAACAACGATAATAGCCGTGATTATCACAAGGAAGAAAGGGAGTATGCGTTCAAATAAATGGGTTTCTCTTTCCATAACATTATTCCTTTTTTATAATTTAACTATCAACTATTAGTAATCTGCCGTCAGTTATAGTTTTGGTTCTTGCTGATTACTGACCGCTGATAGCTACGTTGCTGATCGCTCACATTTATATAATGAATATTGAAAATTTTTCAAATCTTCAATCTTTGTTAAACAGAGGACGTAGTTTCACTTGCATAAATCGGTAAATTTTTAACTGCAAACTTAAATATGATTAATCCAATCGAGATAATACCAACAGTGATGAATATCTCTGACCAGAGTGGATAGTATGTTTCCCACTCCTGGACGATAATCCCCACGACTGACACGTTTAGTCGATTCCAGACCAAGCCTACCACCACTAAAATTGAACTCCATAAAAGACCCCGGCGGGTACTGCGAATTTCTGGTGTCAGAAATAAAATGAGCGGCACAATAATACCTATCGTTATTTCCATCCACCACGAAACCGCCTGCCCATTGAGCATAAAAGCTTCTATGACAGCACCGCGGACAACCAAATCTCCCACTTTTAGCAACAAATAAAAGCCGAGCAGATAGGGCATCACTCTTGCTAGACTGGTGAGTAGATTGAAATTCGCTTTGTGTTTTAGCATATTCTCGCTCATGAGCGTCTCAAAAGTAACCATCGCCGGTGCGGTCATAATGGCTGAGAATAGAAATAGAAGCGGTAAAATTGGCGTATACCACAAGGCATGCAACTTGTGGGGAACGAACAAAAAAAGCGATCCGAGCGAGGCTTGGTACATTGTCGAGATCATCACTCCGGCTATGATGAGCAGGATTGGCATCTGCTTATCCCGCGGCATCACCCCGGTTCGCATAGCTATCTCCCAGGCGAGAAGAACCAAGACAATTACAAACACCCATATAAACGAATAAGTCATGGCTAAAGTAAAAAGTCCCAACATCACAATAATCAACCATGGAACAAACGACTTCCAATAAGTTTGAAACTTCTCCATACGATATTTTTCAAATACAACAGGTAGAAATTCTAAGAGCAGAACGGTGGTGTAGAGCATCACACACCAGGAGACTTCAAACATCGGCGAGTCGCGATTCCAGAAAAAAATAGCTGCCCAAATATTCCAGGGCCTGCCGAGATCAACACACAATCCGAAAATATACAACAGATAACCCAGAAACGCCGTTAATATCGCCGTACGAGCGAGGGCATGGAACTTTCGTCCACCGAAAAGATATACTGTTCCCGCCATCACAAATCCACCAGCCGCTAGAGCGCCACCCGCCATGATGTCAAACCCAATCCACAGACCCCAGGGATAGCCATCGCTCAAGTTTGTGACCGCACCAAGTCCCATCAAAAAGCGGTAGAGAACCAGAACGATTCCAAATCCCGCCAACAGCCATAAAATCGTTTGTCCAATTGAAGGTTTTGTTAATTCGCTTTTCATTGTTGACCTCCTTCCGAATGTAGTTTTTCTTTATTTTCGATCCTGCGATTAACTATCCAGGATATAGCTCCTAACGCGACTCCCAGCCCGGCTAATACAAAAGGAATCGGCTGCATGCCATGTTTGACGAAATCGGTCAATGATTTCTCAGGCAGATCAGTTGCGAAACTCAATTCTTCAAAAGGCACATTCGATAGGTGCATTACACAAGTGCCGCCTACTTCATTTTTACCGTAGATATGATGTACATAACCGCGAGGGTTGTTGCGAATCCGGTCTTCTGCTTCTACAATAAGCGTTTCCCGATCGCCAAAGATGATCGCGTCAGTTGGACAGGCTTTTGAGCAAGCTGGCTCTTCACCTGCTTCTACACGATCGGCACACATCGTGCATTTGGTGATTTTCGGCAAGGCTTTTTCCCATTCAAAGCGTGGTACCTTGAAAGGACAGGCAAGTTGGCAGTAACGACAGCCGAGACAGATGCTGGCATTGTAAACCACTGGACCCGCCTCCGTTTTCTCTAAGGCATGAACCGGGCAGGCAGTTGCGCAGGCTGGTTCATTGCAATGAAAACATTGAAGCTTTCCAAATACCCAATCAAAGCGGTTCCGTACTTTTACTTCATTATACGTGATAAGCGTCCATGTTTTTGATGACAGGTCCCTCGGATTCTGATATCCCTTGGAAGCAAAAAACTCCGTCTCCTCGCTAGGTAAGTTATTCCATTCTTTGCAAGATACCTGGCAGCCCCGACAACCTATACAACGTGTTGCATCAATAAGCATCGCTTTCATGCCACACCTCCTTCCTTCTTATAAACATTGCAGAGAAATGCTTTGTATTCTGGAATCATGGTATTGGCATCTCCCACATGTGGCGTCAGCATGTTTGCGCTGTCACCTTGAACTAATGCTGCGTAACCAAAATGCCAAATAACTCCAATTTCGTGGATGATTTTGCCATTTACGTGAAATGGTTCAAAACGACGGGTCACAAGCGAATATGCTTCCATCTTACCTCGAGCTGTCTCCACAATAACACGATCTCCGTTCTTAATCCCTTTTTGCCGCGCCAGTTCAACGCTGAGTTCAGCAAAAACATCCGGAACTAACTCAGCCAACCATGGGAGGTTTCGGGTCATTGCACCGGCTTGCCAGTGTTCGCTAACCCGATAAGTAGTCCCGACAATCGGGAACCGTTCGGAATCTCCGACAGGATTCCCTTCAGGGTTGCTCTCGTGCCATAGTTTGATCGCCGGATTGACTTGTTGACTGGACATCGGATTCTCTATTGGACTTTCCAGCGGTTCGTAATGTTCCGGAATTGGACCATCGTTGAGATTTGATGCCCAGAGCCAGGCATGACCATCCGGTTTCATAATGAAAGGATACCTATCTCCCGGTGCCCATCCGCCATCAGGGACATCCCCTTCCCATTTCTTTGTTTCGTTATTCCATTGAATGACATAGCGTTTCGGACTCCACGGTCTGCCGTTCAAATCAACTGAAGCACGGTTATAGAGAATCCGGCGGTTCACTGGCCAGCACCATGCCCACTCTGGATAGAGTCCTATTTTATTGACGGCGTCCTTTTTTCCGCGCCGAGCCATTTTATTGTCCTTTTTCTCAGAACCGATATAACTATTGCAGTAAAGCCAGTTACCGGAGCAGGTTGAGCCGTCATCCCGAAGTAAAGAAAATGAGGGCACTTGCTCACCTTTTTTATAAGCTCTATCGTTGACGGTTATGTCTTTCATAAAATAGCCATTGAACTCTTTTGCCACAATATGGACATCAGGTTCAAGATGAGGGTCAATTTCATCCCCATTTCCATAATCCCAGTGTAGTTTGGTGATAGCTTCAGGCAGAACGCCTCCTTTTTCGTATTCTTTTTTCAAAGATTTATAAATCGCATCAAGTATCCACAGGTCTGATTTGGAATCACCCACCGGTTCAACGGCTTTATATCGCCATTGTGCCCAGCGGCCGCTGTTCGTAATACTGCCCTCTTTCTCTATTGATGAGCAAGCCGGCAAAAGAAACACTTCCGTATTAATATCTTCAGGTTTAACACCGGGTCGCTTCCAGAAGGCTGCTGTCTCTGTTTCCCAAAGATCAACAGCCACCATCCAGTCAAGTTTGTCAAGTGCTTTACGCTCTTTGTTGGCGTTGGGTCCTCCAACAGCCGGATTTTGACCAAAGATAATGAATCCTTTTATCTGCTCTGAATAAATTGCCTCAAAAAGGGAAATGTGAGAGTAATCTCCACTTCGCTTGGGGAGGTAATTATATCCGTAATCGTTATTTGCAGTGGCATTATCGCCATACCATGCTTTCAAAAGTGAGACTATATATTTCGAATAGTTGCCCCACCAGTTTGCTGATTTCGGGTCATTAGTTCTTGGGGTATAATTCCTAATATACTGTGCAAGAGTCTGGTCATTTATCGTGGGTGACTTCAGATAGCCCGGTAAAATGTGAAAAAGTAAACACATATCGGTTGAACCTTGTACGTTTGATTCACCTCGCAGAGCATTTATGCCACCGCCAGCCAGACCCACATTCCCCAGCAATAGCTGTAACATTGCATACGTTCTAATATTCTGTGTTCCGTGAGTGTGTTGAGTTGAGCCCATTGCATAAAGCCAGGTTCCAACTCTATTAGACGCCCATGTTGAAGTGTAATGCCTACAAACCTTTTCATAAACATCCCGGGGAGCTCCTGTAATCTTACAAACAGTATCAATATCATAACGCTGATAATGTTTTTTCATTAATTGAAAAACACATCTTGGATGTTGAAGTGTCGGATCTTTTCTTGGATTTCCCTGGGCATCAAGCACATAAACCCAGTTAGATTTGTCATACGCACGGCTGTTTGGATTATAACCGCTAAAGAGACCATCGTAAAAGCTGAACTTATTTGTGATAATGAAGGATGCATTAGTATAGTTGACAACATAGTCTCTCTGTATGTAATTGTTCTGCAGTGCATAATTGATGATACCACCAACAAAGGCGATATCTGTACCACTTCGGAATTTACAATAAATATCGGCAAAAGAAGAAGTCCTTGTGTAGCGTGGATCACAACTGATAATTAAAGCACCTTTCTCTTTTGCGCGAGTTAACCATTTTGAAGCAATAGGATGATTTTCAGCCATATTGGAACCCATGATCATCGCCACATCGGTGTTCATCATGTCAATCCAGTGGTTTGTCATTGCACCACGCCCAAAAGTTGCCGCCAAACTGGCGACGGTGGAGCTGTGTCATATACGGGCTTGATGTTCGAGGTAGGTAATACCCATCGCCCGTGCAAGTTTCGAATATAAATAGCATTCTTCATTGTCAAGTGCGGCGCCGCCGAGACATGCGATTCCATCGGTGCGATTGACAATTTTACCGTCCTCCCTCTCGACGAAACTTTCATCACGGGTCTTCTTGATGCGTTTGGCGATTTCCTCCAACGCCCACTCCCAAGTTTTTTCTTCCCATTTGTCACTGCCGGGCGCACGATAACGGACTGCACCAAGCCGACGCTCATTCACAGCGACTTGATAGAGAGCCGAACCCTTCGAACAAAGCGATCCCTCATTGATGGGATGATCAGGATCACCCTCGATATTTACAACTTTACCTTCTCGTGCAGATACAATGAGACCGCAGCCAACGGCACAATAAGGGCAGATGGTTGTGCTCTCTTTTGTGAGCAAGGTTTTCATTTTGGGCACTTTGGCGGCTTGTACCTTTTCCGGTGTCCCCAAAAGGGAAATCGCTGTTCCCAGTGCACTGGCACCCGTTGTTCCCAAAAAGCTGCGACGTGATATTTTCATAAGATTAGTCCTCTCTTTTTATGGTTATAGTCCAACGAATAATGGTTATCATTCCTTTGATAGTTAAGCAGTTACTGATATAATCATAAGCATCGGGTGTTTTATCAATAAAAAATTTAATCATTATTTATTCTTTTAATCTTAATGCGTGAAAAATATTAGTTCCTTTACCTAAACAGGTTTCATTTAAGATTCTTGACGATTCATCTCCTGACGATAAAGCATCAATTCATTTCCGTCTGGATTATCATAACGAACGGTTAAATTTGACTCCTGAATATAGCCCTCCTTTTTTGCTAATAAATCTAGGGTAAGCGTTCCTAAATACACGGTATCAAAAGGGAATTTATCAACCGTTTCATTGCTGCGCACTTCTTTTAAATATCGATGGCATTTATTACACACTTGAATCCGATATGATTCCTGAGAGACCGGGCTGATAATTTCAAGCGTTTCGTGATTGTCGTTGAGGCAGTATGCGCACTGAATACGCTTAAAGGACCAATACGTTCCGCAATGCAGACACCACAGAGTGCGGTGTCCTTCTTTACCATCGATATGGCTTAGTGCCGGCCAGTGTCCGCATACGGGACAGTAGCCGCAAGACCAATTCTGTAAATCTACATCATCTGTCAGCAGGTGTGCGGCTCGTGCTCGAAACGGCCGCGCCAGATAAATCGCAAAAAATGTCGTCAAATCTTCTGCTAAATCAAACTTGCGCACAATATTTATGACATCATTGCCATGATTACTAAAAATGCTCGCCAGAAAATCAATCACCTCTATTTTCTCTGTCAGGAAAACATCCTGGATACGGTTAATATCCTCTTCTTTATCAGATAGATGTTTTTTCAACAAATCGAACAAATCCAGTACAATCGCCCAACAATCATCAGCCTGAAATTGAAATTCACTGAACCGTAATAGGTAGCGGCCTTCTGCTAACCTGCGCGTTGCTACTTCAGCGGCTTCCTTTGGAGGAAGCCGCATAAACAGACTCTTTTCATCGCATCGCTGAAAAAATTTGGCCAAAGCAGAAGCAAAAGTTTCGAGCATACGGATATTCTCAGCGATGGAGTTTTCGCGATCCATTTTAATCTTCCTTACCTGAAAGGTTAAAAAGTTATCTTACCGGACACATTGAAAACAATTGCCGTGTTGCTGTCTGCGTCCTTCACACTTGTAGTAATGCTCTGCAGTTCCAGGGCAACAGAAAAACCATGGTCGATCGGGAAAATCAAGTCGCCATAAAAAACAGTATTTTGTTCGATAGCACCAGTTGGGAGGTCATCGGTTTGATTTTTATCCATGCCAAATCCCAGTACTGTATTTAAATTAGCTGAGTGTTTTGAGGTGATATTAAACCACAAACCAAAGGTTTTTCTATCGTTATCTTTGGAACCATTGCCCGCGATACAGAACAGATTGGCATTATTCAGATTATTTCCGTAGTTGACTTCTCCTTTCAATGCAAAAAGTGGGCTGAATGGAAGGTTGAAATCCGCGCAAATACCAGAAGTACTATATTCATCGTCGTCTATATTGGGATTCGGGTCGTATGAGGCATAAACAAAGGAACCGCCAACTGTTAAGTTCTTTGCAGATGTAAGGGACAATCGACCCTGGATCATGGGTCTGGCAGACTTGTTATCTGCACCCAAACCGGCACCTTCTTTAGTAGCTTCACAAAGTGCAATTTGCAGTAACTGTGAAATATTTCCCGATGGTATTTTGAAGCGCATCTGAATTTGACCGCGGCGGAAGCCCCTATTACCGGCATACCACATATTACCGTTGGTGTTGTTAGTGGTGGCATTGTTAGGGGAAAATATATCCCACTGCTGCCCGAAACGTGCTTCAACGATCCCCTTTGATACCCATGCATAAGCCTGCCGCATCCGGGGTTTGATATTCGCATCAAATCCTCCGGTGTGGAAATCTAATTCAATGGTTCCTCCGGCTTTTATATTTTCACCCGTGCTGCCTCTCAGACCAAATCGGGTATGTTGAGCGGTAAATCCAAGAGCGGCATAGTCCACACCAGAGGCGATCTGCGGTGCAGATAGGTAATTGTTTGCAGGATTTCCCCAGGAATAGACTCCGCTTGAAGCATAGACCATTTCTCCTTTGATAAATCCGTATGGTTTCAACTCAAGACCCTGAGCAAGGACGGTAGAGGTAATTAATAAACTTAATAAGACTATTATAAGCGAAAAGGATTTTAAGGTTTTCATTTGTTTTCCTATTTTAGTTACGTTGTAATTGGATTATTTAATCGTGTTCTATTCACAAGACTTTATAAATAATAAAGTAATGCATCATATATAGAAATTTCTATAAACTAATAATACCTTGCAATTTTTATGCCAGTAGATAGTAACTTTTTGGCGGGAACTTTTTATAACTTTAAGAATTTGTTAAATAATGATTAATAGAATGTCAAAAGGAGAGATAGAAAAATTGAGAAGTGTTTTTATGAGGTATATGTATAATCTTTTTATATAAAAAATTTCTACTGGTAAAAGATAAGTCGCAATATTACAAGTATTTACAATTGTATAATAAAAATTTAATACTGTATATAATAAATATACAGTATCTATACTGCTTGATACTTATTTCATTTTTCTTTATTACTCATACCTTAGCGCATCCACCGGATTTGCCCGTGCCACTTTAATTGCCTGATAGCTCACCGTCACCAGGGCAATCACCAATGCCAGTAATCCCGCTAAAACAAAAATCCACCAGCTTAAATCGATACGGTATGCAAAATTCTGCAGCCATTTATTCATTGCATAATAAGCAACAGGCCAGGCGATGATGTTTGATAATAGTACCAGGAAAGCAAATTGTTTAGATAACAGAAAAACGATACTGGAAACAGAGGCACCATTAATTTTTCTGATAGCTATCTCTTTTGTCCTGCGTGCAACTGTAAGTAAGGTTAACCCAAATAAACCTGAACAGGCGATTAATATTGCAAATATGGAAGCATATCTGATTATTCTGCTCCACCGTTCTTCTGATTCATACTGCGCTGCAAGTTCATCTTCGATGAATGTATATGAAAAAGGTTTATCAGGAACAATTGTGTTGAATTTTTCTTTTATGATTGCAATAGTTTCCTGAGTATTTTTTTCTTTTATTTTAACATTAACAAATAGGTACGGCCATTGGGTGTTGATCATCAAATATGCCGGTCCGATAGGATTATGTAAATCCCAAAAGTGATAATCCTTCACGACACCTATAATTGTAACATTTTTCAACTGGGCAAACATGTCCGAAACTTCTCTGCCGATTGGGTCACTAATTCCAAATCGTTCTATAAAAGATTCGTTAACAATAATTGACCCGGTTGCGTCAGCAGGGAATTCCGGAGAAAAATCTCTTCCTTCAATAAGCTCTATACCAAAAGTTTCAAGGAAATCGTAATCAGCTGGTACAGCGTCCACCATTACGCTCGTGCCTTCTTTATCTTTAAGGTAAGAACGTCGATAATATCCCCGGGTAAACGTAATAACAGAGCCGCTTACTGAAGTAATATTGTCATCCCGAATCAGTTCATTTTTCAAGGAACGCACGATTGCTTCATTTTCCTGCTGATTTGCCGATATCCAGTTGACATATATTGGAATAACAACTACAAATTTCTTATCGTAACCAAGGTCCTTGTTAATCAGAAAGCTTTGTTGATGCTGCATAATTATGGCTGAAATAATGAGGAAAATAGAAAGAGTAAATTGGATTACAATAAGTAATCTGGTAAATACATTTTTCCCTCCCACTTTTAATCTTCCTCTAAAAATATCAATAGCTGTGAATCCTGAAAATACCACTGCCGGGTAACTGCCCGCTACAATTCCCACAATAAATGCTAATCCAATCAGAAATAGCAATGTCTGCCAATTGCCCAAATAATCAAAGTTTAAAGATTTACCTGCAAGGGTATTAAATGCTGGAAGAAAAAGCTCTGCCAGTGAAATTCCTACGATTAAAGCTACAAAACTCAGCAGAATGGATTCGAACCAGAATTGTTTTGAGAGTTGGTGTCTGTGAGCTCCGATAACTTTGCGCATACCTATTTCTTTAATACGGGTTGAAGAACTTCCGATTGAAAGGTTCATAAAATTGAAACAGGCTATAAGTAGTATAATTAACGCAATTCCTGAGAGAATATATAAGTTTAACGGATTAGTTTGTGGAGTTAAAGGAGTTCCAGTCCAAATTGTCCCTATATGAAGGTCAATGAGCGGAAAGAGTTGCAAACCAATAGTGTATTCCGGATGTTGTTCAATATCGAAATACTTTTTAATAAAGCCCGGAAATTTCTCCATTAATTCTACAGCCATACTTTTTGATGAAAGTTTTATAAAAGTCAGAACGATTACTAAATCCTGATCATTAAGATCATACGGAAACGTTTTACCAAAATTTGTGATAAAGTCAAATTGGATACTGGAATTTCTCGGTATCGGCTCTGCGACCCCGGTTACTATATAATCTTCAAACTTGTCTTTAAATTTTAATAAGAGAATCTTTCCAATTGGGTAGTCTTTGCCGAAATATTTTTCTGCCATCTGTTTACTTAAAACGATTGACTTCGGATTCTTGAGTACTGTTTCAGGATTACCATGCTCCAGCGGAAAGGTGAAAAAGGTAAAAAATGCTGCATCGGCATAGATAATACTTTCTCTGTAAATTTTTTCTCCGTATTTAATCAGGGCCGCACTGCCGGACACAAAGCCGGTAGTCCTTACAAAAGATACAACCTCGGGAAAATCGGATTTCAGCGCCGGGCCAAAAGTTCCTGGTGTGGCACTATTGATGAACTCATTGTATTTGTATAATACAAGAGAGATAGTGTCGGCGCCTTCATGAAATTTATCATAGGAAAGTTCATGACGGACAAATAAAAATATCAATGAACAGCATGCGATACCTGTGGAGAGACTTAAAATATTTATTGCAGAGTAAACTTTATTTTTAATTAAATTTCGCAATGCTATTTTCAGATAATTTTTAAGCATGATAACCCTCCTTAATATTTTCTGTTACAATATGTCCGTCAAAGAGATGAACGATTCGGTTACCGTAGTCAGCATATGCCGGATTATGAGTTACCATTACAATGGTAGTGCCTGCTTCGTTTAATCTGGACAATAATTTCATCACCTCCTCGCCGTGAGATGAATCAAGATTTCCTGTCGGTTCATCGGCAAGGATTAAGTTTGGTTTAGATACAACTGCCCGTGCAACAGCCACTCGCTGCTGCTCTCCTCCGGATATTTGCTGCGGGAAGTGGTTTTTACGGTGAATTATTTCCGTTTGTTCAAGCACTTCATTTACCCTTTTTTTACGCTCGGAGCCCGATACACCTTGATAGAGGAGCGGAAGTTCTATATTTTCATATACCGTTAACTCGTCAATCAGGTTAAAGCTCTGAAAAACAAATCCGATATTCCCTTTGCGTAGATTGGTTCGTTGTCTTTCAGAATATTTTGATACTTCCTGGTCTAATAAATACAATTCACCGTCAGTCGGATTATCCAATAAGCCGATTAAATTTAATAATGTTGACTTTCCACAGCCTGAAGGTCCCATAACCGCAACGAATTCCCCCTCATTGACTTCAAAATTAACATTTGCCAAAGCAGTCGTTTCAACCTCTTCAGTTGTGTAAATTTTCTTTAAGTTTTTAGTTCGGACCATTTGTTACCTCCCTTTTAAAATTTAACCACAGAGAGCACAGAGAAAATATTAAATGTAAATAAATTAATGAGAATTTTATTCTGTCTCCTCTGTGCTCTCTGTGGTTTCATACTTAATTCTCTATTTCTTCAAATTTAGGATATCTATATCACCAAAAGTATCATAGGTCGATGTAACGACTTTCTCACCATTTTCCAGCCCTTCAAGCACTTCAAAATTAAGAGGATTTTGTCTCCCTAATTTAATTTTTCTTTTAGCGGCGAACGATTCGGATGCATCAAGAACGAAAATCCAGTTACCACCGGTTTTTTGATAAAATCCGCCGCGGGGCAAAAGCACTGCTTCCGAAAGACCTCCTAATGCAAGGCGAATATGAAATGTTTGGCCCCGTCTTATATCCTGGGGTGCTTTAATGTCAAATTCCATATCGACTTCGAACTTGCCTCCACGAACTTCGGGATAGACCTTAGTCACGACGAGATTATATGTAGTATCTGAAAAATCAAACTCGCCTCTTAAACCTATATCTATTCGTGCAATGTAATGTTCATCGATACTGACACGCACTTTAAAGTCATTTAATACATCGATTTGTCCAAGGCGTTCACCCTGTGACTTTAATTCGCCGATTTCGACATCGAACGATGTTAAATGTCCGGTAATGGGTGCTTTCAGCGTCAAATGTTCTAATTTGGTTTTAGCAATGTCTAAATTTGCATGCATACGCTTTAAGGATGATTCTAATTGTTCAATTTGTGTCTGCCTGAAAAGAGAATCTTGTTCATGAGTTTCAAGGGCAAATTCTTTTCGTTTGAGGTAATACTCATATTCATCTTTCGACTTATTATATTCTTGTCGAGAAATCCCTCCTTTATTCACCATAATTGTATTCTTTTCATAAGTTCGTTTTGTCCGTTTGATTTGATAATCTACCTCCATTGTTTCCTTGCGCAAAGCAAGGTCGTTTTGTTCCATTACTAATCTTGTATTACGCAGATTATTGAGCAGGTTATATAGTTCCGTCTCTCTGTACATAATATTAAGGAGAAGATCGGTGTTATCCAATTGAAGGAGCTTCTCGCCTTCGTGCACCATATTTCCCGCTTCAACAAACATTTTATCGACTCTTCCACCTTCTATGGCATCCAAATAAACGGTTTTAATTGGTATAACAGTTCCGATTATCGGAATATACTCATGAAATAGACCCTTCCTAACTGTACTAATAGTTATTTTTTCGATATTAATATTATACTTTGTACTTCTGTCTCCAAAAATGGACCAGTAAATGATTAAAAAGAAGAATACACCCCCTATTGATAATCCTGAAATCCTATTGAGAGTCCATTTTTTCTTTTTAATTATTCTATCCATGACAAACCTTTTTCAATTTAATTAATATTCTTGAAATATTTATCCTCCGCACCTTTTAAAAATGCAATATCTGTGCCAGTATTGTTTTTCATAAAGTTACAGTAAAAATATTATCATTGTTCGATTCCAGAGTGTTCGCTTGCGTTACATAAGCTGTTCGCTTACGTACAATAGCTTGAGCATAGTGATAATATCACACTTTTTGTAAGCATCTTATTTTAATTAATAATATACGGTTACGAATTATATCTTTATTTGGCAGGATTTTTGCCTTAAGAAATAGAAAACATTATAGTGTCATGTCAAGTATGAATTGATTCTGTGTACCTGTCCTTCGGGTTGGTCTTATGACCAACAAACATTTTCTAAAAAAATAGAAACTCCATCTTTTTAAATCCCCCTTATCAAAGGGGGAACTAAAGGGGGTTGTAAAATAATTAAATTTCTTTTATTATACTATCTTCTCTGTTGGTGACAACACCAACAAAAAACTATAATT